>JAOZOW010000015.1:0-8299 GCA_029933075.1 Deltaproteobacteria bacterium
ATGTTTCCACACACATATCACATTGAGATGGTGGCAAAATTGCGCGCTCGGAAAAGCAAAGGGAAGGCCGGGAAAAAATAATTGACAAAAACCTACAAAATAATAAAATAAATTATTTAAGCTTGAATATTATCCCATTTAGATGTGCTGGGGAAAAGGGGGTGATCACAAATGGCTGCTGTTTTTCAGGGTTGTCAGTGCCGTCAAGGCGCGTGCGGCCCATTGTCGCCTACAGCCCCTTTGATATTTCATGAGTGCTTCCGCGCCTTCAACTCAGCATTCGAGGTCGAGTCATATGCGTATCGGGTGAGCCAATAGCACCAGCTCCCTGCCCAACACCGGGCAGCGGCCACTTTTCTTTTGAAGGCGAGGAAAAGCATCTCAGGTTTTATGAGATGCTTTTTTGTTCTAAAATTATTAGTGAGGGTTATCACCATGAAAGTAATCGTGCAAAACAATCAGATAGAAAAGGCCATTAAAGATCTCAAAAGAAAACTGACAAAAGAAGGTTTCTTTTCGGAAATAAAAGAAAGGCGTTTCTATGACAAACCGAGTGTCCAGAGAAAGAAAAAACAGGCAAAAGCGGCAAAGAGGCGCCGAAAAAGAATGAAAAAGATATAGCATCGTGCCTGGCGCTCCATGCCAAAACCATTCCTTCAACATCTACCTTTTGAATGTGTTTTCCGCAAGTTATCCCCCCGCGTGGAAAGCCTGACAAGCCACTTTTTTCCCTTGACAAAAGAGGGGTCACCGGTTAAATAGCCAGAGACTGTTGGCCCCTATGCCCTTCAATACTAACGCATCAAGACATGAGGCTCAACAACATGGAAAAGCCAGCATACTCTTCCGCACCCTCCTCGAAAAACGGTTTCATTTCTTCTCTGATCAATCGCATCCTCAAATATGACAAGTCTTCCACCTTTCTCCCGCCTTTTTCATTAGGAGGATGGATTTTTTTCCTTGCAGGGCTGATTCCCAACCTGATCCTTGGATGGCTCATTTTCCCCATGGTACTTTACTCTTCACAGCCGCAGCCAATGAATTTCAATCACGCCCTTCACCTCAACCCGGATAAAGTGGATGGCATCGAGGGGGACACGGAGACGGACAAGTGCCTATTCTGCCATGAATTTCGGGAGGACGGAACATTCGCGGGCATCCCGAAGCTTGCAAAGTGCACGGAATGCCACGACGACCCGGACTCCCCCCTGGGGGAATCAGCGCCCGAAAAGGCCTTCCTCACAAACTATGTAGCTGAGGAGAAAGAGGTGCCCTGGCTCTGCTACTCAAGACAACCGGACTGTGTCTACTTTTCCCATATCGCCCACGTGAAGATGGGGGAAATTCAGTGCCGGGTCTGCCACGGAGACCATGCCAAAACCGAGAAGCTGCCCGTTTACAAAGAGAATAGGTTGACAGGGTACAGTATCGACATCTGGGGAAGAAACATAGCCGGTTATAAAAGGCACACCTGGGACCGTATGAAGATGGACGATTGTGCCGAGTGCCATACCAAGATGGGGCATGAAGAGAACAATGCCTGTTTTGTTTGCCACAAGTGAGTGAAACGGGATCAACAATCCAAACCGGGGCAGAGCTCCGAAGTTGCGGGGAATAAGATGAGCATAGAGATCACCAGACGAAACTTCATCCAATTTCTTGTGGGCTGTGTTGCCGGCATTCATGCAACGCCCCTTCCATGGAAGCTGACGGATGATATCGCCATATGGACCCAGAACTGGCCATGGGTCCCGGTGCCCCCGGTAGGGGAATTCACCCATGTCAACTCCGTGTGCCGCCTTTGCCCTGGGGGGTGCGGCATCAAAGTCCGCAAGGTGGACGAAAGGGCGGTAAAGATCGAAGGCCGGACCGATTATCCCCTGAACCCCGGGGGCATTTGCCCGGTGGGCATGGGAGGGCTCCAGCTGCTTTATGACGAAACTCTCCGCTTTCCCGGCCCCATGAAGCGGGTGGGTCCAAGGGGCGCAGGTGAATTTGCAAACATCTCCTGGGAAGAGGCCCTGAAACTGCTCAACGACCGGATTGCCCGGCTCCGCAAAGAGGGGAGGCCCCAGGCCCTCGCCGCAGTGGACGGCAACCCGAGGCGCTCCACCATGTCGGTGATGGTCGAACGTCTGCTCAGGGCGGTAGGTAGCAGGAATTACCTTAATATCCCGGGGGCGGAGGATCTCTCCTCCATGGTCGGCGAGCTCATGCAGGGCACCGAAGCGCCGGTGGCGTTTGATCTGGAAAACGCCGATTACATCCTGAGTTTCGGCTGCGGACTGCTGGAAGGCTGGGGAGCGCCCGGACGGGTGCTCAACGCCTGGGGACTGTGGCGAAGCGAGCCTTTCAAGGGGAAAGTCAGGGTCGTCCAGATCGAATCCCGGGCATCCAATACCGCCTCAAAGGCGGACCAATGGGTGCCGATCAAACCGGGCACGGAGACAGCGCTGGCCTTAGGGCTGGCCCATGTGATCATCAAAGAGCGATTGCACGACACCCGCTTTGTAAATGATTACGCTTTCGGCTTCAATAACTGGCGTTCGGGCTATGGAAAAGAGCGTATGGGCTTTAAGGAGATGGTGCTCAAACAGTACTCCCCCATGCGGGTGGCCTATGTGACGGGGCTGAATCCCGATCAGATCGTCTCCTTGGCTAAAGAATTTGCACGGGCAAAGGCGCCGGTGGCCATATTCGGAAAAGGCAAAGGGAACCTGAGTGGAAGCCTGTATGAAGCGATGGCCGTCCACAGCTTAAACGCACTGGTGGGAAATATCAATCGCCCTGGCGGCGCCCTTGTCCCGGAGCCGCTTCCCCTGAGCTCCTTGCCGGAAGTCATACCAGACGATGCCGCCCGCAGGGGCCTTGAACAGGGTCGTCTCGACCAGGCAGGGAGCTGGAGATACCCATTCACCCGCAGCCTTGTCAACAACCTTACAGAGGCGATTCTCAGTGCCTCTGAATCGCCTGTGGATACGCTGCTCATCTTTTCTTCAAACCCCGCGTACACACTGCCTGATGGCGGCGCATTCAGAAAGGCCCTCGGGAAGATTCCTTTTCTCGTGAGCTTCTCGCCTTTCCGGGATGAGACCGCCCTTATGTGCGACCTCATCCTCCCGGATCACACCTATCTTGAAAAGATGGACGACGTGGCTTGGCCCCCCGGGCTGCAATATCCCCTTTACGGGGTCTCCAGACCCGTAGTGGATCCGCTTTACAACACAAAGCACGCGGGAGATGTGATTATCCACCTGGCAAAAGGCCTCGGCCAGGCAGTGGGGTCCGCCTTTCCATGGAAGAATTACGAGGAGGTCTTGAAGGCGCGTGCAAAAGGGCTGTATGAAGCAGGGGGCGGTCTTACCCGCTTTGAGGAGGGCCAAACCCCTGCCTGGAAGATGGTGAATAAGGCCTCGGGGTCCCGGCCCGGTTATAAATCCTTCGACGATATGTGGAAACAGATAAAGGGAGGGGGGTTATGGTACAAGCCCTCCCCTGCTGAAAGGAACTGGGAAGGGCTTTTTAAGACCCCTACCGGGAAATTCGAGTTTTTCAGCTCCCGCATTGAGCTGGCCTTCTCCAGGGCAGCGGAAAAGCGGCCCCTCCAGGCAGTCCTGAAATCCATGGGGGTGCAACAGACGGGGGATGAGGCATGCATGCCTCATTATGAAGAGCCGAGACTCAATGTCGACCGCTCCGCATTCCCGCTTCAAATGGTGCCCTACGAGATGATCAACCTGGCAAGCGACTGGATCCCCAACCCACCCTATCTCTATAAAAGCCTATTTGATACGCAGTTGCTTAAAGATGACTCCTTTGCAGAAATCAACCCCAAAACTGCTGCCAAGTATGGCTTGAAACAGGGCGATCTGGTCATGGTCAAATCTCCAAAAGGAGAGGTGCGGGTGCGCCTGAACCTTTTCGAGGGGGCCATGCCCGGTATGGTCTATCTGCCTATGGGCTTCGGCCATACTGCGTATGACGAATTCCTGCGCGGCAAAGGAGCCAATCCAAACGATATTGTCCATGGGCCAAAGGACCCGCTGAGCGGTTATCCCATATGGTGGATCACCCCTGTGAAGTTAGTCAAGGTATAGCGCGAGGTACATTATGGAAAAGGAACACGGCCACGGAAAACACCAATATGGAATGGTCATCGATCTGGACAAATGCACCGGGTGCGGCACCTGCATGACGGCCTGTGCCGCGGAAAACAATGTGTCCGTGAGGCCCGATGAATCTGACAAACAGCGCAGTATTGCCTGGATGCAGCTTTTCAAAATCACCAACGGCAAAGAGTTTCCGCACACCGAGGTCAGCTATTTCCCGAGGCCGTGTATGCACTGCAATGAAAACGGCAGGGGGCACCATGTGTCCCCATGTGTTTCCGTATGCCCCCCAACCGCCACACAACTGGACCTCGATACCGGAATAGTAAGCCAGATATATACCAGATGCATTGGCTGCCGGTACTGTCAGGCCGCCTGCCCTTACAAAGCGCGCTACTTCAACTGGTGGGACGGCTATTTCCCCAAAGGAAAAGGCCTGGAGCGCTATTTGTCTCCAGAGGTTTCTCCCCGGATGAGGGGTGTCGTGGAGAAATGCACTTTCTGTCACCACCGCCTCATGAGGGCCAAGACCAAGGCCTATGCCGAAGGCCGAAGGGAGATAGAGGAAGGGGAATACATTACGGCATGTGCCGAGGCCTGCCCCGCACAGGCCATTACTTTTGGAGACCTCAACAACCCGAAGCATAAAGTTTCTCAGTTGATAAAGAGCCCGTATGCCTTCAGGCTGCTGGAGCGACTGAATACAAAACCCAAGGTCTATTATCTATCCACCAAAGACTGGGTGCGAAAAATGGCTGACAATTATCTGCCCGGTGAATTCAAGCCGGTCACAAAGATAGGTGGATAAGCAGCTTCAGGTTCGAGTGGCAGATTAAAAGGAGGACAGACAGATGGATTCGCCATTGATACCCGAGGGCGTGAAAAGATGTTCCCCTAAACTCTTTTTCCTATGGACCCTCCCGTGGTTGGGGCTCTTGGCCTGGGGCGGGATATCGGCATTTCTTTGCCTTTACAAAGGCCTGAATCAGACCAACATGAGCAACATCTTCGCCTTCGCACTCTGGATCGTCTTCGACCTGGCGGTTATCGCTCTTGGGGCCGGCGCCTTCTTTACCGGTTTTCTGACCTATATTATCGGAAAAGGCGAATTGAAAAACATTATAAACGCTGCTGTCATCATCGGATTCATCTGTTACTCAGGGGCGGTGGCCATGCTGGGTATTGATATAGGACAGCCGATCAGGGGATGGTTTATTTTCTGGCATGCCAATGTGCACTCCATGTTGGTTGAGGTGTCTTTCTGCATTACCTGTTACCTCATGGTCCTGGGCATCGAGTTTATCCCTATCATCCTGGAAAATCGTCAGCTGGACAAGGTGCCGGAACTCCATTTCTTCGGTCATAATCTCCATGAAATCATGGCTGTATTCGCGGCCACAGGAACGTTCCTGTCGTTCTTCCACCAGGGATCTTTAGGCGGGATGTATGGGGTAATGTATGCGAGGCCTTTTGCTGCCAGGGGTGGCTTTTACGTCTGGCCTTGGACATTTTTCCTCTTTATTCTCTCAGCCATTGCAGCGGGGCCCTGCTTTACAATACTCTGCACCAAGCTGGCGGAGAAAATCACAAGGAAAAAACTGGTGCCCGATAGGGCGGTTCAGACCCTTGCCAAAATTTCCGCTTGGCTCCTTGCCTCCTATATGGTCCTGAAAATTGCGGATACCTTAGGATGGCTTTACGGGATTGTGCCCAAGGCAGGGCTTCAATTCATGGACTTCTACAGAGAGGGCCCTTACGGGGTGTGGTTGGTTGTAGCCGAACTCCTGATCTGCGGCATCGTACCTGCCATCATCCTCATGATCCCTAAGGCAAGAGAACATGGGGGCTGGCTGATCACCGCCTGCCTCCTGACCTGTACGGGGATTGTGCTGAACCGATTCGTCTTCATAGTAGTCAACCTTGCCATACCCGTGATGCCCTTTGACCGGTTCTGGAGCTATTTGCCCACATGGCAGGAATGGGGAATCGGTATGGCGGTTGTGGGTTACGGGTTCCTGCTCTTCTCGCTGGCTTACAGATATCTTCCGGTCTTTCCCATGGAAAAGAATCTAAATCCGGTCTCTGAATAGGAGAGGAAGGATCCAAGGAGGAGAAAATGACGCCCTTTAGCTTTGAATGGCATTGGAATGTCGACTATCTTGTGTTCATGGGGCTTCTATATATTGCGCTTACCATTGTGGCATGCGGCCTGATCTATTGCCTCGTGAAAACCTGGATGGATCTGTCGGCGGGAGAATCTCGCCCCGAGGCCCCGCCCGAGCAGCTCACATACCGCACCAGATACCAACAATATTGAGCCGCTTGGCTCCAGAGAGTATCAGAGCCATACCACCGTATCCCTCATCCAGTACCTGTCGTCACGCCGGGGGTAGTCGAGATTGTAGTGGAGCCCCCGGCTTTCTTTCCGCAGCAAGGCGCATTCGATGATCAACTCCGCGACCTGGGCAATGTTACGAAGCTCGAGCAGGTCTCTTGTTACGGTGAAATTCCAATAATATTCCTTTATCTCCCCCTGAATGATCTCAGCCCTCCTCCTTGCCCTTTCAAGTCGCTTGTTTGTCCTCACGATCCCCACATAATTCCACATGAACCTGCGGATCTCATCCCAATTGTGAGATACCACTACCAACTCTTCGCTATCTGTAGCATTGCCGCTGTCCCACCGGGGGGCGCCAGGCAAGGGTTCTCCTTTCCGTTTCTCCAGATCCTTCGATGAACTATGTGCGGCCCGCCTTGCAAAAACCAGGGCTTCAAGCAAGGAATTGCTGGCAAGGCGGTTGGCCCCATGAAGGCCGGTGCAAGCCACCTCTCCAATGGCATAGAGATTCCCGAGGTTGGTGCGGCCCACCAGGTCGGTGAGAAGTCCTCCGCACATGTAATGGGCGGCGGGGACCACCGGAATGGGTTCTGTGGTGATATCGATTCCGAAATTCAGGCACGTCTCATAGATATGAGGGAATCGATCCTTGATAAATTCAGGGGGCCGGTGGCTGATGTCCAGATATACACATTCATCTCCGCTCTTTTTCAGTTCCATATCGATGGATCTTGCCACCACATCTCTTGTTGCCAGCTCCTTGGAGGGATGGTATCTCTCCATAAAACGGTCTCCCCTGCCGTTAAGCAGAATCCCTCCTTCTCCCCGCACGGCCTCTGAGATAAGAAAATTCTTTGCCACGGGATGGTAGAGACAGGTCGGATGGAACTGGACAAATTCCATGTTTGCCACCTTTACCCCCGCACGATACCCTATTGCCACGCCATCCCCGGTGGCGATATCCGGATTGCTTGTATAAAGATAGACCTTCCCGGCCCCACCCGTGGCAAGGATTGTGACGTGAGCCGCGAAAGTAACCACACAATTTTCTTTCGCGTCCAGCACATATGCCCCCCAGCAGGTCTCTTCTGTTTCACGGGTAATAATCCCCTGCTTCAGCATCTTGGACCTTGTAATCAGGTCGATTGCCATATGATTCTCGTAGATCGTGATGTTCCTGTTTTCTTCGGCACGGGCGAGAAGGATGTGTTCCACCTCACGACCTGTCAGGTCTTTTGTATGGACGATACGCCGCCTGGAATGCCCTCCTTCGCGACCCAAGTCGAGCCTTCCCCCCGGGCCAGCCTGATGGGAAAAATGGACCCCCATCTCCATAAGCTCTCGAATCCTTTTGGGACCGTCCCGGATAACCATCTTCACCGTTTCCTCACGACACAGGCCGTCTCCTGATTTCAGGGTGTCCTTGATGTGCTCCTCAAAACTATCCTCCGGATCAAAGACCGAAGCAATGCCACCCTGTGCATAATTGGTGGATCCCTCTGTCTTCTCTTTCTTTGTGACTATGGCCACCGAGCCAAATTTTGCCGCTTCCAGGGCAAAGCTCAGGCCTGCAATGCCGCTGCCAATGACAAGGAAATCAGTTTGGACTTCCATTTTTCACCTTCGTCCTCAGCTAACCGGTGGTGTCCTTCCTTTTCCCTTGACACCTGTTGGACGCCCTCCTATCTTTCCTTAAAATCTACCACAATATTCAAAGGATTGGCCATTTTTATTCCATGGGAAAAAAATTCAAGGTCTCCGCTGTTATTTTCGATTGCGACGGGGTCATGTTCGACTCCCGTCAGGCAAACATCAATTTCTACAACCACCTTCTGGCCAGATTCGGCCTGCC
>JAOZOW010000015.1:8399-34130 GCA_029933075.1 Deltaproteobacteria bacterium
CCGAGGTTGCGGTAACAGAGGCTGAAAGAAGGGAAATTCTTTAGGGCGAGCTTGTAATTTGCTATTGCCTCTCTATACTTCCCCTGGTTGTAATAGACCAACCCTAAATTATTGTAGGCCATGTGGGGGGTCTTGTAAGTGAGGTCGCTGAGGGCCCCTTCGAAGGCCTTAATGGCCAGGTCCCATTGCTCCAAAATGAGATAGACGGTCCCAAGGTTGTTCATGGCCTCGGGAAATTTCGGCCGGAGGGCCAGCGCCTTTTTAAAATGATCCACTGCGAGCCGGTACTTGCCAAGTCCCCGGTAAATCAGACCTAACTGATGGTGAATGTCCGGATTCTGAGGGTCCAGCTCGGCGGCCTCCAGAAACTTTCCCAGTGCCGCCCTTAGATTGCCTTCATGGACATAGGAAACCCCCATGTCCTGGAGGGCGCGTATTTTTTTCTCCCTGAGCGCGGCCTGCTCTGTGGCGCAACCGATTCCCAGGCTCAGAATCAGAATGAAAATGAAGTAGCCTGTTGCCCTTTTTGCCAAAGGTCTCCTTCTCGCACTACGCCCCCGCAATTCATAAAAACTACGGGGGCGTTTGGGTGGTTTCTCTTCCTCTTCCTGGTTTCTGACCGTTCTTCTGTCTTCTCTCTTTTTTCTATAAGGTTTTACCGGGCGGAGGCAGGACCGTGGGGGTCAAGAATATAAGGAGCTCCGACTTGCTTGAGGTCTTCTCTTCGGCCTTGAACAGCCATCCTAAAAGCGGGATATCCTTCAGGTATGGCGCTCCTGTTTCATCATAGCCCTCGTTCTCCCTGTATATGCCCCCAATCACCACGGTCTCTCCGCTCTTGACCATCAACGTGGTGGTAATGGATTTTTTCAGTATCCTTGTGTTGGTCGGCGCCTGATCGTCCGTTACTTCAACATCCAGGGTAATATAGTCATTCACGCTCACCGCAGTGGGTGTCACCGTGAGGGACAGTGTGGCGTCAAGAGTGGTGGAGGCCACGTTTTCCGTGGCGGGAATAATAATGGAATCACCGCTGCTGATGGTTGCCGAGGTACCTTCCCTGGCTATGACCTTAGGGGCGGAGATGGTCTTTGTCTTTCCTTCCGTTTCCGCCAAGGCAAGGGCCGCATCTAAAGTCAGTGCCCCTAACATGCTCGATGTGAGCCTCCCGAAGCTGAGCCCGATATTAGGAGTCCAGCTGCCCGGCGCATTGGTGGAAAAAGAGCCGCCTCCCAAGACATCACCACCTTTTGTGAATGTGGTGGCATCCGGGGGGAGGCCGAACGAGGTAGACGAATTCCCCCTTCTCTGGCCTTCAAGTTTGTTCCAGCGGATTCCCAGGTCGCGGATAAAATTATCAGAGGCGTCCACGATTCTGGCTTCGATCATGATCTGTTTGACAGGCGTATCGAATTCCTTGACGATATCCTTGGCCTTCTGGATTACAGAGGCAATATCCGTCATAATAATGGTATTTGTCCGTGAATCAACGCTGATGCTCCCCCGATCGGTCTTGATTTTATCGATGTGAGGCAAAATATCTTTCTCTGCATCGGCAAAATCTACGGGGATATACTCCGTAATGAGGGGCTGGAGGGCCTGGGCCTCCTTTTCCCGCTCCTTCTGCTCCTCCATTCTCTTCTTTCTTGCGGCCTCAAGCTCCCGTCGCCTCCTCTTCTCTTCCTTTTCTATTTGGGCGATCTTCGACTTGGGGGCCACCCAGATAATATTCCCCTCTTCCCTCTTTCCTAAGTCGTTATTTGCAAGGATGAGATCAAGGGCCTGCTCCCAAGGCACATCCCTGAGTCTCATCGACACCTTGCCCTTTACCTCTGGACCCCATACGATATTCAGGTTGCTGACTTCCCCGATCAACCTGAGGACATTGGTGACCTCCGCATTCACAAAGTCCATGGTCATATTGGGCCCTCTATATTTCCCCCTCTTGAGACCGGGGATTGCGGACTGGCCCTGCCCCGAGCCGCCTGCGATAATCTGGGGGCTGGCGCTCCCCATACCGCCGCCCATGGACGCGGCCATGGCAATAGGTCTCTTTTCAGGCTGGTTCAGGGAGAGAGGACCGAAGTCAATATGAATGCCCTGATCAGTCTGATCCAGATGAAACGGCACCATTTCTCTCAGGAAAATCGCCAGCGAAAGACGATTTTCCGCGGTGGAAAAAGTAGGGCTTATTCGGTCCACAGCTCCATGCATGGATGATCCATCTATACTCTTTAAAAGCTGGGGCGAGACCTCGGCCCCTTCAAGCGTAAGGACGAGGGTCTTTGGGCCTTTGCGCTCCAGATCATACAGTGCCCTGCCTTCCGTGGCTATGCTCAACCGCGACTTTCCCCGATCCATCATCTGAATCCCAATACCGGTGACCTTTGTAAGGCCTACGGTACCGGGCTTGAAATGGACGCGGGGTTCCGTGCCTTCAGGTCTTGCACGGTACCCTTGCGCGCCTCTAACTGTCTGCTGCGGTTTTAGGGTAAGGCCTATTACACTGCCGCTTCCATCTGTTTCAAAATCAAGGGCCCTTGCCAGCTCCACAACCACCCGGGTAGTGGTTGTCTGGGCCTTTCCCCTCTCTACCCGGATCGTCGTGATATTGCCGTCATTGACCGGGATAACTGCGGGAAGGGCGGCCCCGGGCAATCCCCTAATGTCAAGGACCACTCGGGAGGGGTCGTTCAATTTAAAGGCCGTGAACGGAGCAGATTTGCTGTTTACAACCTCCACCCTTGTCATACCACCGGCCAGAGAACGCGTGCCTATGCCCTGGATGCTGGCAGGTACTGGCGCCTCTGCGACCGTGCGGTTCTCGCTGGTGGTCACACAGCCCACCAAAATCCACGCCACAATGAGCAGGCAGAACGGTGGAAACAGAATGGCCTTTTTGTATCCATCTCTTTTAATCAACATTTGCGTGCTCCCTGAAAACTTCGTCTTGTTTTCTTCATTTATCAAATCGCGTCTCCGCCACCAGACACCCGCTCCCCCGGACAGGTATCGGGGCTGCAGCGGTGTTTTACCTTAGAGAACTGAGTTTTTTGGATATTTCCTTATGGCCCTCTTGGATGATCACTTCCTTTTCAGTGATTCTCTTTACCACCCCGCCGTTAATCCCTATGGGGGTGCCTTTCCTGATTACAAAACCCAACCCTTTGGCATCCCGGACCATGGCGAAATTTCCTCTCGGCCCCACAATGATTGCAATCAGGTCCAGCTGGGAGATATCCAGCGTCTCCAGGTATGTCCTGGGTTTGCGCTTTTTCTTTGCCGCCATCTCCTCTTCTGTAATGATAAAGGGCTTGAAGGGATCTGTCTTGCCGGTAGGGTCGTAAACATAGTTTTTCAGCTGCTCCTCTTCCCCCTCGGCCTGAGTATCCACCGCACCCTGCGCCCCGATGGCCCCTGTAGCGAAAAAGACACACAAGGAGAGGAAAAACACCAGGCTTCCCGCCCTGAAGGATCCGCGCATTCCGCTATCCCTTCTTTTTCTTCTTCTTTTTCTTTCCATCGGTTGTTCCCTTAAACCGGTAGGTTACTGCCTGACAGTTAGTGATCAACTCCGTGGAATTTGCCTTTACCGGCCTCATGGATACGTTCAGGATATTAACGATCCGCTCCATCCTGCCCACTTTGTAAAAGAAGGTGGCTACATCATGGTATTTGCCGCTGACCTCCATGGCAACGGGCAGTCTGTAATAGAAGCCCGCCGGGGTCTCCTTCTTGGGGCTGAAAAGCCGGAATTGCAAGTGTGCTTCAGCTCCCAGCTGGGTGATGCTTTTCAGGAGGGAAGGGATTTCCGCCTTGTCCGGGAGGAGTTTCAGGGCCTCTTTGAACTGAGCGTCCACCCTTGCCTCCTCGGCCTGGACCTGAGGCAGCTTCTTGGCGCTAATGCGGGCCCTTGTAAGCTTCATCTTCAACTCCTCGATCTCATTTCGCGTCTGAGCAATTGCAGCCGCTTTCGGCTGGTACACGAGGAAGAAAAAAGCAGCCCCTATTAGGACAAGCGTCCCCACAAGGATCAAGATCCTAATGGGCATCTTTATTTTTTCTACTTTTTCAAAAAAAGACCCTTCAGCCATTTCTATACCCGCTTCCTTGATTTAACGCCGTCTCCTGCCGCGTTTCTTTTTGGGCCTGGCCTTCTTCTTTTCCTTGAATGCGTATGTCTTACATTTCAGGGTAAACTCGCTTACATTCAGCTTGTGGGCCTTCAGGCGCTTCATTTTGGCGCTCTGGAGGCTCACTGACTGGATCAACTTGGCCTGCTCCAGGTTCGTCATGAAAAGGGCCACCGTATCATTATCCATGGCGGTGCCGGTCAGAGTGAGTTTCCCCGCCTTTTCGGTAAGAGAAGTCAGCCACAGCCTGCCCTTGGGAACCGCCATGGCGATCTCGTCCAGGAGGCGCACCGGGCCTGTCTTGTCCTTTTCCAACTCCTTTATGACATCCAACTTCGCCTGGATCTCTTTTATCCTCTTTCTGAGGGTCTCGATCCTCTTGATGGTAGATGAATATTTGGCCAGCTCTCTTTGCGTCTGGGTCTTTTGGGCCTGTAATGTGGAAAGGGTGCTGGTCAAATTCCAGAAAAGGTATCCCGCTGCCGCGAGAACGAGAATCACGGATAGCACATAGACGCTGATCTGTCTCTTTATATTCTCTTTCCGTCTGGCAGCCCTGAAAGGGAGAAGATTGATCCGTATCATTTGTCACCAATGTGTCTTAGCGCTAAACCCACAGCCACGCCGGCCTGCGGGGCCATGTATTTCAAATATTTTGGGTCAAATACCTTTTCATCCACAACAAGGTTGGCAAAGGGGTTGAGTTCTTCCACCGGGATATCCGTTTCCATCTGCAAATATTTCTGAAATCCGGGGATGCGGCAGGATCCTCCTGTTACAAAGATTTTTTCTATATTTTCCTCTGCATAGGTGCTTGCCACAAAATCCAGGGCCCGCTTGATCTCCTGCACCCACTCGGAGACCGCCGCGGTAAAAATTTCTTCCAGGGCAGCCTTTTCCTTGCTTATCTTGGCTCCCCCCAACTTCATTTTCTCGGCTTCCTCAAAACTCAGGTTGAACTGGCTCATGATCTGTTCGGTAATCTGAGAGCCGCCATAAGAAGAGTCCCTCGCAAAAAGAGAAACCCCGCCCTTGATGGCATTGATGCCAAGTTCCTCGGCCCCAACGTTCACCAAGGCATAACACCCGGAGGTCTCCTCAGCGCTGATCTCAAAAGCGTTTTGCAAGGCAAAGGCATCCACGTCCAGGACCAGAGGCTCAAGGCCTGAAATCTGAAGGAGGCTGATATAGTCATCGATAATGTCTTTTTTGGCAGCAACCAGCATGACCTCCATTTCGCCGGTCTCTTCTTTTTCCGCTTCCTCTTCAGATCCTTCCTCGACTTCACCACCCGGTGAAAGGATATCAAAGTCAAGGTTTACTTCGTTGATATCAAAAGGGATATATTGTTCCGCCTCATCCTGAATCGTTGCTTCAAGTTCTGATTCCTCCTTGCTGCTCACAGTGATCTTTTTGACTATCACGGAGAAACCGGAGATGGAAGTAGCCACGTTCTTGTTCTTCACTTTCAGGTTCTTGAAAAGGTTCTTTATGGCGGATGAGACAATTTCCATCTCCTTTATGGAACCTTCAACGATTGCGTCAGGCGGCAGTCCAATTACCCCGAAATTTTTCAGGATCCGTCCTTTCTTGCTGTCATCTATTTCCACCAGCTTGATAGAATGGGACCCTATATCCAGACCGATCAACTGATTTTTTTTAGCGATAGGCATTGCGGACGATCTCAATCCTCAGGGAAAATCTTCTGTTTATCAGAGAGCTTGTAGCCAAGGGCCAGGATGATCTTTCTCTTGGTCTCCATGCGGCAGTCTTTCCCCTTCTCCACCCTGTCTATGGTCAGGGGGGAGACGCCCGCCTTCCTGGCAAGTTCCGCCTTGCTCATAAGGAGCCCCTCTCTGATCCTCTTTACAGCATTATTACCCAACCTCTCCTCCTGCTTCCACTTGCAGGGGCCAATAACCCCTCAAAACTCCCCGCACGAAATACTGAGTTTGCATAATAAAAACATATGCGATGATATTTGTCAAGCATTTTTTTATAAATTAATTAAATTTTGCATAATTTATGCATATATAGTAGATAAAAACAATTATAACACAATATATTGTAGTCAAGCAGCCCTTCTTCATCATTATTTTTGGACATCCCTGTCCAAAATAGCTTCCCCAAAAAATCTCTTTACAAACCGGAATTCGAGAGATTAAATTCCTTCATTCCATCATTGCCATTATCATAGTAGGGGGTCCTTTTGGAGGCCAAGACAGCAGCAAAAAGGACTAGTCAGAAAAGCGTCATCCGGGAATATGCCGAGGCAGCGGCTATTGCGGTCATGCTGGCCCTCTTTATCCGCACCTTTGTGGTTCAGGCCTTTAAAATCCCCTCCGGCTCCATGGAACCGACCCTGCTCGTAGGGGATCATATTCTGGTAAACAAGTTTATCTACGGCATAAAACTGCCCTGGATCCGAAAAACCCTGATTCCTATCAAGGATCCCGCACGGGACGACGTGATCGTGTTCATCTATCCTGTGGACAGGAGCAAGGATTTTATCAAGCGGGTAATAGGGCTCCCGGGGGACCGGATCGAAATTCGCGGAAGACAGATATTTATAAATGGGAGTCTGTATAATGACAGGCACGGATATTATTCCGGCCCGGATCCCGGTTCGGGCATGACCTATGCCAGGGCCCGCTTCGGCCCCGTGAAGGTACCGAAGGATCACCTCTTTGTCATGGGGGACAATAGAAACCATAGCTACGACAGCCGGTTTTGGGGATTTGTGCCCATGGGGTTTGTAAAGGGGAAGGCTTTCATCATCTACTGGTCCTGGCCCCACTGGAGACGATTCATGAAGACCGTTAGTTAGTGCCTCCTCAGTCTCTCATCCAGCCCTATCCCGCCGCCAGGGAGGGGAGTTTCCGCTACAATAAGGGCATGCAGATATTCTGTTTTCACCCTGATCCCTTGCTCTTGAGGCAGATGAGGAGATCTTTATCTTTGGAAAACAGATAATATTATGATAGCTTGGTGTCCAGTGGTAAACTCACCCTGTATGGCTACAAGAGGATCAATTGCCAGCTCTGTTTTTCGGATAACCCATTTAGGAAAGGAAGGTTTGTCATGGCAGGAAACACAAAAACTATCGAAGGAAATGAGGCTGCGGCCCATGTAGCCTATGCCCTGAGCGAGGTGGCCGCAATCTATCCTATCACTCCCTCCAGCAGCATGGGGGAATATTGCGACGACTGGGCGGCTCACGGGAGAAAGAACATCTTCGGTCAGGTATTGAAAGTGGTGGAAATGCAGTCGGAGGCTGGGGCAGCTGGTGCCGTGCATGGGTCCCTTTCCGCTGGCGCCCTGTCTACCACTTTTACGGCATCGCAGGGGCTGCTCCTGATGATCCCCAACATGTACAAGATCTCCGGTGAGATCATGCCCGCGGTGTTCCACGTGTCGGCACGGGCCATTGCAACCCATGCCCTTTCCATCTTTGGAGACCATTCGGATATCAATGCGGTGAGGCAAACGGGCTTCTCCCTGCTTGCCTCGGCATCCGTTCAAGAGGTAATGGACCTGGCCCTGGTAGCCCACCTCGCCAGCATCCGATCCAGTCTCCCCTTTGTCCATTTTTTTGACGGGTTCAGGACATCCATGGAAATCCAAAAGATAGAAATGATCGATTATGAGGACATGGCAACGCTCGTTGACTGGGAAGCCATTGAGGAGTTTAGAGGCCGCGCCCTCAACCCGGAGTACCCCCAGCTCAGAGGAACCGCCCAAAACCCCGACATCTTTTTTCAAAACCGGGAAGGGGCCAATCCGTTCTACGCAAGAATTCCTGAAATCGTCCAGGAAGAAATGGAAAAAGTTGGGGATCTGGTGGGGCGCACCTATAACCTGTTCGACTACGTGGGTGATCCCGAGGCGGATCGAGTTATCGTTTCAATGGCTTCCAGTTGCGACGTAATCGAGGAAACGGTCAATTACCTCATCCAGAACAAAGAGCGGGTGGGACTTATCAAAGTACGGCTGTACCTGCCCTTTTCAACCGAACGCTTTCTCAGGGCCCTGCCCGCAACCGCAAAGAGCATTGCCGTGCTTGACCGCACCAAAGCTCCAGGCTCTTTAGGCGAGCCTCTGTACCAGGATGTATGCACGGTATTCCAGGAAAGGGGCGAGTCTCCGGTCATTGTGGGGGGGCGGTACGGTCTCGGGAGCAAGGACTTCACCCCCACCATGGTAAAAGCCGTCTTTGACAACCTTAGGTCCAGAGCTCCCAAAAACCATTTCACCGTGGGAATAGTGGATGATGTCACGCACACTTCTCTGGAATTGGCAGAGGAAATCGACCCCTCCCCCGAAGGCACGGTGCGGTGCAAGTTCTGGGGGCTGGGGGCGGACGGCACGGTAGGCGCCAACAAAAACGCCATCAAGATCATCGGGGAAAATACCGAGATGTTCGCCCAAGCCTATTTTGCCTACGATGCCAAGAAATCGGGGGGGATCACCATGTCCCATTTGCGTTTCTCTCCCCACAGAATTCAGTCCCCCTACTTGCTCACCAAGTCCGATTTCATTGCATGTCACAACCCCGCATTCGTAACAGAGTACGATATCCTTGAAGGTATAAAAGAGGAAGGCTCCTTTCTCCTTAACTCTCCCTGGACCCTAAAGGAGATGGACAAGGAGCTGCCCGATCACATGAAGC
This sequence comes from Deltaproteobacteria bacterium, assembly GCA_029933075.1. GTDB lineage: Bacteria > Desulfobacterota > DSM-4660 > Desulfatiglandales > Desulfatiglandaceae > JAOZOW01. The sequence goes on from JAOZOW010000015.1 coordinate 17,202, forward strand.
GTACCATCGCCCAAAAAAAATTGAATTTCTACAATATCGACGCTGTCAAGATTGCCTCTGAGTTAGGCCTGGGAGGCCGTATCAACATGATTATGCAGGCGGCTTTTTTCAAGATCGCCGGGGTAATCCCCGAGGAACAGGCCCTTCAGTACATGAAGGACGCCATCAGGAAAACTTACGGGAAAAAAGGAGAAAAGGTGGTCCAGATGAACCTGGATGCCGTCGACAGGGCCCTGGGCGCGCTCAAAAAGGTAAGGGTTCCCAAGGCCTGGGCCACCGCGGGCCAGGAGGCTTACAGCAGTGAAGATGAACCCGAATTCGTCAAGAATGTCATGAGGCCCATGCTGGCCCAGAAAGGCGACACGCTTCCGGTAAGTGCACTGCCCCCGGATGGAATCTTCCCCACCGGTACCACCCAATATGAGAAAAGGGGAATCGCAATACAAATCCCCGAATGGCAACCGGAAAACTGTATACAGTGCAACCAGTGCTCTTTCGTATGTCCCCATGCAGTCATTCGACCAGTGCTTGTGCGCGAAGAAGACCTGAAAGATGCCCCCAAAGATTTCGTCACCGTGGAGGCCAAAGGAAAGGAACTCAAGGGCCTGCGCTACCGGATACAGGTGAGCCCTCTCGATTGCACCGGCTGCGGCAACTGCGCTCAAGTGTGTCCGGCAAAGAAAAAAGCCCTTATAATGAAGCCCCTCGGATCACAGAAAGATATCCAGGTCCCTAATCACATCTTCTCCACCCAGCTCCCTGTGCTCGACGACCTGATGCCTGCCTCCTCGGTTAAGGGAAGCCAGTTCCGCAAGCCGCTTTTCGAGTTCTCAGGGGCATGTGCAGGCTGCGGGGAGACGCCCTATGTCAAGCTGGTCACCCAGCTTTTCGGAGACCGCATGATTATAGCCAACGCAACGGGCTGCTCTTCCATTTATGGTGGATCGGCCCCCAGCTGTCCATACACCGTTAATGAAGAAGGGCAGGGGCCTGCCTGGGCCAATTCTCTGTTCGAGGACAATGCCGAATATGGCTTTGGAATAGAACTGGCCGTGGCCCAAAAGAGGGAAAAATTAGCGGATATCGTTACAAATGCCATTGAGAGCGATATTTCAGCCGAGCTTCGGGGTGCGCTTGAGGACTGGCTGGAGCATAGGCATGACGGCGACAAATCAAAGGAAACAGCCGCCCGTATCCTTGAATTAATAGAAAGAGACCTAAGCGACACGGAGGCAGAGATAAATCCATTCCTCATCCAGATCCTCGCCAGAAGCCAAGACCTGACAAAAAAATCCATATGGATCATTGGCGGTGACGGCTGGGCCTACGATATCGGCTATGGGGGACTGGACCACGTGCTTGCCATGGGCCGGGACGTCAATGTCCTGGTGCTCGACACAGAGGTGTACTCCAACACCGGCGGTCAATCTTCCAAGTCCACCCCCACCGGTGCCGTAGCCAAGTTCGCGGCCAGCGGAAAGGCAACCCGCAAAAAAGATCTGGGGCGGATGGCTATGACTTACGGGTATGTCTACGTGGCCTCCGTGGCCATGGGCGCCAACAAGAACCAATTATTAAAAGCGGTAATCGGGGCAGAAAGCTATCCAGGACCCTCTCTTATCATAGCCTATGCACCCTGCATCAACCATGGCATCAACATGGGGCTCTCCCAGGAGGAGGAAAAGAAGGCTGTGGAGGCTGGGTACTGGATCCTTTACCGCTATGATCCGAGGCTCAAAGAAGAGGGGAAAAACCCCTTCGTCCTCGACTCCAAGGACCCGAAAGGCGATTTCAGAGAGTTCCTCATGGGCGAGGTGCGTTATGCCAGCTTGACCAGGACCTTCCCTGACTCTGCAAAAGTCTTGTTCAAAAAGGCTGAGGAGGACATGAAGGAGCGCTACGAGTCCTACAAACGGATGGCGGCAGAGTCGTCTTAGAATGATCCTTTTTTGTCTTATCCCGTTTTTGGGTTGACAAACCTGGGAAGATCCCTTATTTTCCTAAATCAAAATTATTTTTCACAAGGCTTCTGAATCTAATTCGTGATAAATTAAAGGCTTTCCAGTGAAAGCACGTCTGAAAAAGACCCCCTGGGGCGGGTGGACCGCAGCAGGGGGTCTTTTTTCTTTTGCTTGGATCAAACAAACACCAATAACATCCGGTTATTCTTTCAAAAGGGGGTGATAGAGGGAGATCCACACAAATAGCGCGAAATTTGACGAAGTTTTCTAAGAGGTGGCTGAAACTTCTAATCAAGGAGGTTGTCATGGCCGCAAATGCACAAAAGTCTGGCCTAGGATTTCTAAAAAACTGGGGTGGAGGGCTTACCAGATGGACTGAACGGTGGATCCCCGACGCCCTCGTCATAGTCTGGATCCTCAGTATCATTACCTTTATCATGGCCCTGCTCTGGGGAGATGTTGGCCCGGCCAAGGCCGTACAGGCCTGGGGAAAGGGATTCTGGATACTTCTCAAATTCGGAATGCAGATGTGCCTAATCATGATGACCGGCTACATCCTTGCGTGCTCTCCTCCAGTAAGGTACCTCCTGAATGGAATCTCCGGGTGGGCCAACAAGGAAAAACCCTGGCAGGCCATTATGATTATGGCCCTGTTTTCCATGCTCATTGCTTGGGTCAACTGGGGCCTGAGCCTGATCGGAAGTGCCATGTTGGCCCTTTATATCGTCAAGAATAACCCCAAGGTGGACTATCGTCTCCTGGTGGCCGCTGCCTATCTGGGGCTCGGCTGCACCTGGCACGCCGGCCTGTCGGCATCTGCGCCCCTGCTGGTCAACACCCCCAACAACTTCCTTATCAAGGGGGGGTATCTCAGCAGCACCATCTCCACCACACAGACGCTCTTTACCCCATTCAACCTGATCCTGCTCATCATTATCATCGTGGTCGTAACGGTGCTCATGTCATTGATGCATCCCTCCGAAGAGGAGACCTTCAAGGTCTCCCCTGAATTGATGGAAAAGCTGAAACTATACGAGGCTCCACCGAGGCCTACCGAAACCGGAAACTTCTCAACCTGGGCCAATTGGTGGTGGGGATGGAATGTGATCATTGCCGCTGCCGGTTTCTGGTGGTTAGGGTGGAAGTGGAGTCAGGTTGGTTTTGCAAAGCTGATCAACCTGAACAACATCAATCTCTTCTTCCTCATGTTAGGCATCCTTTTCCACTGGAGGCCCTGGAGCTTCCTCAAGGCCACCGAAGACGCCGGCAAGGCTGTCTGGGGCATCATCATACAGTTTCCTTTTTACGCGGGCATCTTCGGGCTTTTCAAGTATACCGCACTGGCCACTGTCTTCACCAAGGCCTTTGTCACCATCTCCACAGGAGGCACCTTCCTGCTTATCGTATATTGGTACGCCGGACTCCTCAATTATCTGATCCCCTCCGGGGGCTCCGAATGGGCGGTGACGGCTCCCTACCTGCTGCCCGCAGCCAAACAGCTGGGGGTAGCGGCCAATAAAGCAGTGGTGGCGTATGCCTGGGGAGACATGATGACCGACATGATCCAGCCATTCTGGGCCATCGCCATGCTGGCTGTGGCAAAGCTGGAATTCAGGGAAATAATGGGCTGGCTGCTCCTGGTATTTTTCGTCTACTTTGTCATAACTTCAGGTGCCTTCCTGCTCTGGCCCCTCTTCTGACGGGACCCGGTCGATCCCGTAACCTGCAAAGGAAAAGGCCTGATATTTAAGGCCTTTTCCTTTTATATACCGCGGAAATCCAAAAACATAAGGAAACAGGCAGATGACCCTTATTTACTACAAGCAGGCCACAGAACTTGCCTCATTGATCCGCTCGAAGAAACTTTCTCCTGTTGAATTGATCGAAACGACCTTAAATAGGATCGAAACCCTCAATCCCGTGCTGAACGCCTTCGTGGCCCTGCGGCCCGAAGAGGCCATGGAGGAAGCAAAGCACCTTGAAATGCGACTCGCATCGGGGGAGGAGCCCGGTCCCCTTGCAGGCATCCCTATCGGAGTCAAAGACCTGGAAGACGTGGCAGGGATGGTCACCACATATGGTTCGATCCCCTTTAGAGGCAATGTTGCAAAGAGTGACTCTATTCAGGTGGCCAGGCTCAAGGCTGCAGGGGCAATTGTGGTGGGGAAAACCAATACCCCCGAGTTCGGCTTTACCGGATTCACAAAAAACCGCCTGCATGGGGTCACCCGCAATCCCTGGAACAGGGAGCGCACTCCTGGGGGCTCAAGCGGAGGCTCGGGCGCTGCCGTGGCAGCGGGCCTGGTCCCCATGGCCACGGGATCAGATGCCGGAGGGTCAATTAGAATACCGGCCTGCTATTGCGGATGTTTCGGTGTAAAGCCCTCCTTCGGACGCATTCCTTTTGGTCCCGTGCCGCTGCTTCCCATGACGCGCATGTGGACTCTGGGCCCCATCACCCGAACGGTAGAAGACGCTGCCCTTTATTTAGACTGCACGGCTGGCTACCACCCCGTCGACCCGGAGGCTCTCCCGCCGCCCTCAAGCCCATATTCTGACCGCCTGAAGGACATGCCCCGATGCCTCCGCATAGGTTTCAGCCCGGATCTGGGTTATGCAACGGTCCATAGCGATATCATGGCTCTCGTGGAGCGTGCCGCATCGGTGTTTGAACGGCTGGGGCACAGGGTGGAACTCTGGAAGAGCGGTCTCCCTGATGTAAGCCGGATTTGGTCTGACCTTGCTTGCCGTGAGATATACGCCCAGCTCCACGATGAATTCGATAAGATCCGCTCCGAGATGGGAAGAAGTCTCGTTCAGTCCCTGGATCTCGTCAAAAAGGTCTCAATCAAAGACCTGATCCGCGAGCAGAAAATCCGTACAGAACTAAACCATGCCCTCAGGGAATTCTTTGAGGCCTATGACCTCCTGCTGACCCCCACTCTCCCCACCGAGGCTTTTGCCGCGAAAGGACCCCCTCCCGGGGAGATTGAAGGAGAGCAGATCCCGCTCCTCCATGCCGTGGCCTTCACTTATCCCTTCAACCTCTCCGGCCATCCTGCAGCCACAGTCCGTGCCGGCCTCACCCCAGCGGGCCTTCCTGCTGGACTCCAGATCGTTGGCCCGAGACAAAGGGACGACCTCGTTCTCCAGGCAGCCTATGCCTACCAGGAGGCAAATCCCTGGAATAGCTTATGGCCCGACCTCGAGCTCGAGACTTGAATAAGGATCTGTGACGGCATTTTGGGGTATTGCGGCGGATAAAAGGGAGCACATCAGAGGGAGATGGAACAGGTCTTCAGTCTGTCCAGCTCATCTTGGCAGGTAAGGTCATAGTGGATGGGGGTGATGCTGATCCTGTTACGCCCCAGCGCTACGGAGTCGTTCTCCGGGTTCCCGTTTTCAACGATCTTTTCCCCGGCAAGCCAGTAGTATACGTTTCCCCTGGGATCGGTTCGGCGCTCATAGCGTTCCTCGAACCGGGAAGTCCCCTGCCGGGTGAAGGAGACCCCCTCAACCTGACCTGCAGGCACAGCCGGGATGTTCACATTCAGGGCCGTACCTTTTTTCAGCCCGTACTCACTGATGAACCGGACGATCTTCCTGCTGAACTCTGCTGCGAAAGTAAAATCCGGGTCCTTTCTGGCAGCAAGGGAAATGGCAGCAGAAGGGATGCCTTGAAAAGCCGCTTCTGTGGCCGCACAAACCGTGCCCGAGTAGAGGATATTTACACCCACATTGGCCCCCAGGTTAATCCCCGATAGGACCATGCCAGGGGGGCTTGGAAGCAGTTCCTGGACCGCGATCTTTACGCAGTCTGCGGGGGTACCCTTCACCGCATACCCGTAAAAGCGCCCTCCTTTATGGACCTCCCGGATCCTCAGGGGCGAACTGAGGGTAATGGCGTGTCCTACCGCGCTCATCTCCGTGTCAGGCGCCACGATGTGCAGTTTAAACCCGGCCTTCAGGCTTTGATACAGGGCAAAAAGACCGGGCGCGTGAATCCCGTCATCATTGGTGAGAAGCAGATCCATGGCAAAACGACCCTAATTTTTCTCCATTGCGTCAAAGATTGATCTCCTGTATATTTTGCTCTCGACACAATAGCCTCGACGCGGCCATGGCGGGGGCGGACAGGCAGCATATTTGGTTCTAATGTCCCATGCTCGAAAAGTCAAATCCAATAATGGAAAGTTTCTACCCCCCCTCCAAAACCAGTGACGGAAAAGAGATCCTTCGAAAAGAGTTGGATACCATCCTCCGGTTTAGTGCACTCATCAACTCTTCTCTCGATATTGAGGAGGTCCTCAATTCCGCCATGAAATGGGCGGAAGACTTCATGGATGCAGAAGCCAGCACCGTATATGAACTGGACGAGGAAAGGAACGAGCTGTTTGTCCGACTGGCAAGGGGAGAAAAAAAAGGTCCCGTAAAATCCATCAGACTCAAACCGGGGGAGGGCATCGCAGGCCGGGTGATCCAGAGCGGCAAGCCGAGAGTGGTTCAGGATGTGACCAAAGAACAGTTTTTCAGCGACAAATATGACAGAATGACGCGGTTCAGGACCAGGTCCATGATCTGCGTGCCCTTGCTCATCAGGGAAAGGCCCATTGGCGTGCTCCAGGTGCTCAACAAGAAGTCAGGGGCGCCCTTTACCCGGTCAGACCTTGAGCTGCTAACCACCATATCCCAGCAGGTTGCGGTGGCCCTGGACAATGCAAAGCTATATAAGCGCCTCCGGGAAAAATTCGAACTCACCGAGCAGGAGCTCAAGAAAACACAGGAGAAATTACTCCGATCGGAGAGGCTCGCTGCCATGGGTCACTTAGTGCAAGGGATGGCCCATGAAATCAGGAACCCGGTGACCACCATCGGGGGGTTTGCCAAAAGAATAAAAGAGGGACTGGGCGCGGAACCCAGGTTGCGACAATATGTCAATGTCATCCTGGAGGAGACCGAACGGCTTGAGGATCTGGTAAAGGAAATACATGAATTCGCCCAAATCCAAACAGCCGACCTGAATCCCCACAGCCTCAAAGAGCTCTTTCAACAGGTGGTGGGCATGTTTAGGCAGCCTGCCCGGTCACAAGGAGTGAAGCTGGCTCTCAGGATGTCAAAGGATCTGCCTCCGCAGGCAAGGTTCGACTTTTCTCAACTTTCCAAGGCCCTGAGCCATGTCATTGAAAACGCTATGGAATCCATGCCTCGGGGTGGAAGGCTCAGTGTGAGTGCCAGCCAGAAAGAGGGATATATATTGATCCGGATCAAAGACACTGGTTGCGGTATCGCCGAGGAAGACCTGAATTCAGTGTATGATCCTTTTGTCACTTCAAAAACCAGGGGGGCTGGGCTGGGGCTGACCATGGTCCATCAGATCATGATGAACCACAGAGGAGAAATCCAGATAGAAAGTGAAAAGGGTAAGGGCACACGGGTGACACTGACCCTCCCTATCTACCCCTGAAATCTGGGCAAGGGGCCAGGTTCATCAAAGGGGGTCGGTAACCAATAGGCGCCCACCTGTTCCAAGGCATGAGGATTTCTTCCATTTATGAACACCGGAGGGGTCATTATGAAAAAAAAGGAGAAGGCGCGTTCATGGTGGTGGGTGATCGTGGCGCTGCTACTGCTTGGAGTCGTGGCCTATTTCGCCTATTATAAGAAGGGTGTCGAACCAAAGAGGATATCACTGCCACCCAAGAAAGCGCCGGTCAAGTCAGTGCCCTCGCCTGCTCCACCACCTGAGCCGCGGGAGAAGCCCGTCCCCGTCAAGGCCTTTCCTCAGGAAGAGAAAGCCCTTACGGCAACACGCCTCCAAGAAGACCCGTGTGCGAGTATTCAGGAAGAGCTCTCCGTCTTTTTTCAGTACTTAGGCAAAAAAAAGTATGTCCGGGATCTCTACCCCCAAACCAAGATCCATGTGGTTTTCACACGAATAGCCAAAAAATTGATTGCCCGCCCACCCGTGCCCGCAGGGGAGAGGACCAACCCCCAGGTGATCATAGCCAATCTCTACCACTTTTTCCGTCTCCTGGACCGAAAAGAGCTGCGCCTCATCAAGACGCTTACCCAACAAGAACAGGATTCCCTTGAGGTCAACCTGGACATGTTTTACCGCTACCTGACGCTTACCGAGCGGTGCCCCGAGTATTACATCCCCAGACCCCCCTTGGAAGTTCTCTACAAATACGCAGGGTTCTTTCTAAACTCCACCGGGGGCAGGGCTTATGTCTTCCGGCGAAGTGCTCCCCTAAGGCTCCTGATCAGCTACTACGCGCTATTGATAATCCAGCAAGCTGACAAACAGGGAAAAAACACCTATGGTATAGATATCTATCCTGTGCTGCTGTCAATAACAGATGAGATTGCCCATTATCCCGACTTTATCTATCAACAGGATTATTTGGGTAATCTGAGCCAGATTCGACAATACTACGCAAAAAAAAGAAGTGTGAATAAAGAACAGTGACAAACAAAGGGTTTTCAGCCCCGCCCGCAGCACTCCTATCCAAGCTGACTTTTTCCTGCTTTTTCGGTGTACTGCTCCAAGGCTTTTTGCAGGGTCTTGATGGCCAAACGCGCACAATGGACCTTTTGATCGGGTAACTTTTCCAGCTCCCTGTAAAGGCCATCAAGATCAATCTGGCCAGCCTCTTTCAGGGTCTTTCCCTTGGCAAGGGAGATCAGCGCACAGGCTGAGGCTACAGCACCGGGGCAGCCAAGCACCTGCATTTTTGCATCATTGATTTTGTCATCTTCTATCTTAAGGGAGATCTTCATTCTGTCCCCACAGGGACCAGTCACGTCGGTAACCTGATCTGCATCCACTATTATCCCCAGGTTCTCTTTGGTCTGATAATACCGAATGGCCTTATCGGAATATCCCGATTCGGAGAGCATCCTGTAGATTTCTTTCTCGGGTTGTTCCTTTTCCATCAAAACACCTCCTGAAACAAACTCACGGCGCCCTCATTATCCGATCCACCACTTGCTCATACATGCGGTTTATATGAAGATCGGTCTTGTCAAGGAGCTTCTCAAGTGCTCCCTTGTCTGCAAACTCCACCATCTCCACACTCAAAGGGATACGCCCCACTATTGGCACATCCATCTCAAGAGCCATCTTTTCCCCGCCCCCCTCCCCAAAAATGGATATCTTCTCTCCGCAGTGGGGGCAGGCAAAACCGCTCATGTTTTCCACCACGCCCAGGATCGGCATGCCTACCTGACGGCAGAAATCGATGGACTTCCTTACATCCGCCAGGCTAATCTCCTGGGCCGTGGTCACTATAAGGGCCTCTGCATCGGGGATAGTCTGGGCCACAGTAAGCGGCTCATCGCCGGTCCCCGGAGGGGAGTCCACTAACAGATAATCAAGATCCCCCCACTCAATATCCGAGATAAACTGGCGGATGGCGCTGATCTTCATAGGCCCCCGCCAAATCACAGCGGTGTCCCTGTCTCCCATCACCATCTCTATGGAGACAACACTCAGCCTGTCCGACAATCGACACGGCCTTACCACCCCCCGCTCCGACATATCCAGCCCCCCCGCTATATTCAGGAGCCTGGGTATGCTGGGACCATGGAGATCCACGTCAAGCAACCCAACCCGCTTTCCCCTCTTTATAAGGTGGAAGGCCAGATAACTCGCCACGGTGCTCTTGCCAACCCCTCCCTTGCCGCTCATGATCAAGACTTTTCTACCAATCCGGGAAAGCCTGGCTGAGATCATCTTGTCCTGCTCCGCCCGTTCGAGGTCACCGGGGGTGGGAGATGTTGAGGCATTGGCATCCATTGCTCATGCTATTCCTTGAATTTAATTTACGCCTCGGCCCCAAAGAGAGAGACCTCCCCTCGCATTTTGTCGAATTTCACGGGGAGGCCCCTAATTTTCAATGAATGAACGCTGTTTTGTAAGGCTTTCTGTGTCGCCCTAAAGCTCAAGCCAGGAGTCGGAAAAAAGGGAATGCCCTAAAATCACCCTGGCTGTCTTCACATAATCTATCAGTTTCCACCTGCCATTGGGGTTATCGGGAAGGCCCTTTTCATCAACCTGCTCTCCATCCATGATCTTGTGAATCAGCTCAACTATATCAGGCCGCTCCCCCCTGGCAATGGCGATCAGGGCATCATCGTACGCGTCGGCGATGCAGGAATACATCCCGTTACGCTCCAACATGACCATATACGTCTGATTAATAATCGGCCTAAGGTCCTCCGGGACACCATTTGATGCATTCGACAGGCCGCAGGTAGACTTGACGCCCGGAAACATATCCTGCAACATCCCCTGAAAGGCCAGCAGGCTCATGAGCTGCTGCTGCTGAATATTGACTGGGGTCACAATGCCATCTACAAAGATATCTTCATTGGGCACACCCGCTTCATTGGCCGCATAGATAAGCTCCGCTGCCAGCGCGCCTCGCTCGTTCTCATCCCGGGGCAACCCTTCCGGGCCCCACATGAGCGCGATCATGTTCGCCTTGTACTTGACGGCAAGGGGAATCATCTTTTCATACCGCTCCGCCCTGCACATGATGGAATTGATAATCGCTTTGCCCTTATGCGCTGCTAAACCAGCCTCCATGGCCTCAATGTTGGAGGTATCCAGGCAAAGGGGTGGTGTGTCTCCAATGGCTTCCTGGACCGTCTTAACCACAAATTCCATCAATTCAGGCCCGCCCTTTCTTGCAGGCCCCAAATTAATATCAATCCAGTCTACTCCTTTTTCCTTCTGCCTCACGGCCTCTTCAGCAATGGGACCCGGGTCTTTGTCCTTAAATGCCTTACCGATAGTACGATTGATTACATTCAAATTCTCTCCAATCAACAGCATGGGCAAACTCCCTTTTCAGTTTTTGGTTTACGCCTCGCCCAACGGCCCTACTTGGCAAGATCCTTCAGATATTTCGGGATCAGCGAAGCATCCCTCGGACCGATAAGAATCTCCCAATCCGGGAGCTCTTCTTCCATCTCACCGCTGATGGCCGCAGCATAGCCGGGAATAATCACCTTCCTGTGGGCAACCTTGTCGGCAATGCCGCTCTTTTTCACGAAAGCCCCCACCAGATCTCCTGAAAACTTGCCTGCCGCCCAGGCCGTCATAACAGAAAGTCCTTCCGTATCCATAATCAGGAGCCAGCTGGGAACCCTGCTCCCTTCTATCTCCCCGCTTACGATAAAATAAGTCAGAGAGAAATTGGTGGTTACCAGCACGGGCGAATTCTCATCCGGCCCGCCGATTTCGTAGATCCCTTCCGTCACGGTCATTGGGCGCTGAGGATCGGTGAAGATATTGAGTCTCTCCACGAGCAGAGGAAACAGGTTCTCGCCTTTAAAATCGGATAAAACCACAATCCCCGCATACTTCGCTATAAGCATGGAGGCGATCATGGTCTCCACATCCAGATTGTCCGCCATCTCGCAAGGGAATGCGATAGTGGGAAATCCCAGTGAGCGATTCCCTGCTTTAAGGGCGGCCCGCCGGATTGCCACCTGGTCCTCAAAGAGCTGCTTGGGCTCCCTGGCCCCTGAATCGAGAACCAGGTCTTTCAGACCCATGGCCGTCAGCTTGTCGCTTAAGGCAATAAGATCCTCTATGCCATCTGCCTTCAGGACAAGAGGAAGCCCGTTTTCCTTGGCTAAGTTCCCCATTTCCTCGGCATTGTCCGAGGTGGCCGCATATATCAACGGCTTTTTAAACGCACTCGCCTCTATTGCCTGCCTGAGTGCATCCAGGCTGTCACTCATAAGGATCAGGCCAAATTCACTCTCTTCAGCGATCTTTTTGGCTGCAGCAGTAAAGGCTGACGCATCACCGTTTACATCTTTCAGGGCCACCAGCTCCGGCCTCAGGTTAAGACCCACCCTTTCGAACTGGAGCGCATTCCACTCTTTGAGCTTCCTGTCCAGGGCCCCGGCATCCATGTCCGAGGCAATCACAGCAGCAAGGCCCGTGGGGTTGTAAAAGGTTTTTTCATGCCTGAACATAACAGTCTCGCCCCCCACCTTCAGCGCCCTCGTGCCCGCGCCAATGGCCACCGGCCTGATGGGCGGGGCGGAGGCCTCAGCTAACTGTTCCCGGGCCTCGTCCGACACATAGGGGCAGGAGTCCAGTTCCGCCTTACCTGCAGCCAGATTCATGGCAAAGGCCAGGCATGTGGGCACACCGCACTCCCCGCAGTTCGTTTTTGGCAACAACTTGAAAATCTGAATTCCAGTCAGTCCCATAATACACTCCTGAGCATTGGATATGTTGGTCGGGGTCCGAGGACCATTCCCTTCCTTCACAATCCCCGGACCTGATCATACGCGCTTTAGCCTACAATGGGATCCATTTTCAAAGCAGGATGATCCTTTTCCTCCAAGAAAGGACGAATTTCCTCTTCTGTGGTCCCTACTGTCTCATCGGCAATCCTGTCGATCAGATCGGGCACGCCAAGCTCTTCGCCCCGTTTGATCAACCGATCCCTGATCTCCTCCTTTAACATCTTGGGCATCCAGACCATCCTCAGGAGACCGCCGTCTCCCACAATGAATTTCCTTTGGGTGATGTTGAACTTCGAATGCCCCACAAACCCCGGGGTAGACTGTCCTCCTCCCATCACACCGGCCAAGGTCGTGAATTTCATCCCCGAAGGAGTTTCTCCGGTATATTCCCTGTTGACCGTCATCACGCCGTTGAGGCCCGGCAGCACCGCGGCGATGCATTCACAGCACCCGCAGGTGGTCATGGGATCGTTTACTACGCTGTAAAAATTGTAATGGTCGATGGCCTGACGGGATGCCTTGTAAACAAATTCATTGACCCCCTTCCACTGTCCCAGCTTCGGGTCCAGGCACTCGCCGATTTCAACGGGCTGGTTGGGCCCGGTGGGATTAATTTGATAGGAGGCCTTGCAATCCATCCAGTTGTAAGCCCCGCAAAGCCCGGTTCGCTCGGGGCTCACCACGCATACATGGTTGGGGGCAAAAGACTGACACAGGGTGCAGGAGTAAAAGATATCGACGCTCTCGTCAGTCATGGTCTCCACACGCTCATCCCTGGCTTTGTATTCGGCCCTAGCCCTCTCGGTCAGCTTGTCCACGTCCTCCTTATTGGTGTAAAGGGTCACCTGAACCTTGTCCAGGACATTGCCGAAATCCTGGTGCAGTTTGGCATGGAGGATCGTCCCTATATCCTTGAGGGTAAAACCCTTTTCAACGGCCTGATCGCCCACCCTGATCCAGGCAATATCCCGCTGCCCAATATGCATGATTCCCTGGGCATAATTGATAAGGTGGTGAATCTGGCGCTCTAAAATCGGCTCGAAGTCTTCCTGCATCTCACGGCCGGCCACCTGGACATAGATCCCGAGGGGAAGGCGGCCGCCCTTTTGGACGTCTTTGAGGTCAGGACCGATGACTTCCACCTTGCCATCCTCGATCTCATTCATCTCCGCCTTCTTGCAGAGCTCGGTGCACTGGGTCTTTCCTCCGCCCATCTCCAAATAGAGATCGTCCTTCCGCACCCGCTCACCCTCGAAGGCCGGACCGTAGGCCAAGGGGATGTCGATTTCCGTGATGGTCACCTTGAGGCCGCGCACCTCAATGGACCTCGATGGCATCTCGTCGTGCGACACATTGGCTACCACATGCTCATAGGTGCACACCCCGGTAGGAAGGACCTCGGGAATATCGGTATCCGCAATGGTCGGGAATCCCCAGTTGATGGCCCCGGCGGCATTGGCCGCCCATTCGGCATTTACATCGCCCAAGGCGTTCACGAACGCAAAAATCCTGTCCTTCTGGTATTTCAGCTGTCGCTTGTAATCCCCGGGCTCGATCCCGCCGAAGGCCATGCCCGCCCGGTTGGCAAACCCAAGGGCGAATACCGCCGCCGAAATATCCGGCCCAAAGGGGACCAGCCGTGTATTCCACCCGATCTGAACATTCTCTTCTATGAGCTGCTCGGCGAAGGTGGTGCCGTTCTGGTTGGCCGCCATGAAAACATAGATGGTTTTCAATTGATATTCCTCGGCGATCTTCTTTGCCGTTGCGGAATCCGGAGCCGCCCCCACAATGGCTGCAAATCCCGGCGCGGTGCCGTCCACGAATTCCACCCCCCGCTTCCGCATGATGGCATCATCGGCGGCTCCGAGCCAGATCTTGCCATTTTCCACGTCCGGGTCTTCCACTTCCGGCTGATAAAAATCGGGGTCCTCCACATACCGGATGGCTTCCACGATCTCCTCGGCAAAAAGCGCTGCCATGCCCGCATCCAGTAAAGGACCCAGGTAGGGGAGGTGGCAGTCCTTTTTGATGTGAGGGGGTAAAAGTTTTCTTGCAAACTCGAGGGGCTTCCTGGCCGAATCCAGATCCGTCACTTTTATTCCTGTTAAAGAATAAATTATCGGCAGGTAGTATGCGGTGTTCGGAAATTCAAGCTTCTGACTCCCCCCGTAAGTTTCCAAAGCCCTTTTATAGGTTCCTTCAGCCTTGGAGACAATGTTGTAAGCTCCTTGAATGGCTGCAAATGCAACTAACTTCGACATATGCTTCTCCTCCCTTCTTAAGAGGTCTCTTTCTTCTGCGTATTACAGTTGCGGTTAAGCTGCTTCCAGCTTCTGCCGGTCGGCCATATCCATCAAGACCCTCTCTCGGGCCTTATCGATACCCAGTTCCTTCCGCTTCTTGTCAATATGGGCGATCATCTTCTGGGCATGTTCAACCGGATCTACGACCATATCCCACATCCCGCCATATAACTCCTCGAGTTCCTTAAAGAGGTAATTCTTGAAAACGGGCGCCCCGTCAACCGGGAGCCGGCCTCCAAAAATGGTATACACACCGGCTGTGACAAAATAATGTCCAATGCTGATGGCCTTCTCGCTCATCCACTCGGGTGCGGATCCGGCCACCGGCACGTCGCTGATGTCGTTACCCAGGCCTCCCGCCTTTACCACCTCGGTAGCCGCCATGAGAATGCGGCTGTTGTCTACGCAAGAGCCCATGTGAAGCACCGGAGGGATCCCCACTGTTTCACATACTTCCGCCAGACCCGGTCCGCAAAACACTTTGGCAGACTCAGGCGTGAGCAACCCGGCCTTAGCGCAGGCAATGGCTGTACAGCCCGTAGTCAGTACGATCACATCATGCTTGATCAACTCCTTGCAAATCGTGATATGCCCCTCATCCAGAGTGGTCCGGGCGTTGTTTCACCCAACCACTCCGCCGATACCTCGTATTCGGCCGTTGATGATATTGTCATTCAGGGGTACGTAGGAACCCCTGAAGGTGCCGCCCAGATGGTAATTGATCGCCTCGTAACTAAACCCCGCGATCAAATCGGACTTGGCATCCGGGATGATGACCTCCTTTTCCCTATTAGGGAAGTTCTCAATGGCCGTGCGAACAATCCTCTTGGCGTCCTCAAGGGCGGTATGCTCGTCAAATTCAATATGAACGGTGTCGCCCGACGCGATCCTTGCCCGGGGGTTGGTCGTGATGATCTTTGTGTGGAAACATTGTGCTACATTGGCAATGTTCTCCATGATGCACTGCACATCCACCACCATGGCATCCACCGCACCGGTAACAATGGCCAATTCCTGCTGGAGAAAATTGCCGCAAAGCGGCACCCCGTGCCTCATAAGAATCTCATTGGCAGTGCAACAGATACCGCTCAGTTGAATCCCCTCGGCCCCTTTTTCCTTGGCCAGCTCGAGCATCTCCGGCAACTCGGCCGCCTCAACGATCATTTCACTCAGCAGGGGTTCATGTCCATGTATGACGATATTGACATGATCTTCCCGGAGCACTCCCAGGTTGGCCGAGCTCCTCAGGGGATAAGGACAGCCGAAAAGCACGTCCTGGAGGTCCGTGGCAATCATGGAGCCGCCCCACCCATCTGCGATGGCCGCCCGAGAGCATTGCTCGACAATGTTTTCATAGTCCTGATCGACACCGATATGGGTCCTGTGCATTATCTCCACAATCTCGCGGTCAATGCCCCTGGGCACAACGCCCAATTTCTTCCACAGCTCATACCGAGCCGCCGGGGCCCTTTTTACGGTGCATACTTCACCCTGCTGCTGACCCCATTGCGCCAAGGCCTTCTCGGCCACCTCAACTGCAATTTCATCGATATCGCGGTCCAGGATCTCGCCGTTTTCACCCTCCACCGTAATATCCACCCCGAAGTCGGGGGCGATCTCCAGGAGTTTTTTGGTGTCCTTTATCCGGTAGTCTTCTGTCTCTTTGCGGGCTGCCGCCAGAAACGTCTCGGCAACCCCCCGGCCGTGGTCGGAATGGGCCGCAGCTCCGCCCGCAACCATTCTTGCAAAGTTTCTTGCAGCTATTGTCTCCGGTGTTGCCCCACACAGCCCCTTTCGGGTGTCCTCTCCCTCAATCCCGCCTTTTGGCAGGGGAAGCCGACAGGGCCCCTGAGCGCAATTTTTACAGCAGGTGCCCTGTGCCCCGATATTACATGGCTTCATGCTCTGGGCTCGGTCGAAGATCGTCTCCACCTCAAGCTCCCTGGAGCGCGCGATCATCTTCTGACTTGCGGCATCAATGGCTAACTCCTCCGGCTTTGGCGCCACCTTTTCCTTCTTCTTTACAAGCGCTTTTTTCTTGACTTCTTCTGTTGTCATTATGAGGTTCCTCCTCTAACTTCTTTTTCTGAAGATTGGTTAATGTGTCCCTTACACCCGCCGGTGGATCCGATCAATATTGTGGATCAGCTTATCCACCAAGTCCATCTGAACCTTTGCTGGTGTCTTGGTCCGCTCTTTTTCCCCGGCCTCTCTCTCGGCCGCCAGCTTCTCTCTCTCCTGGGCCCTCTTGAACCTCAGGGCCTGAAGCTCCTCTTTCTCCTTGGCCTTTGCCTTGGCCTTGGCTTTAGCCTCAGCCTCTGCTTTTGCCCTTGCTTCCTCTTCCGCCTTGGCTTTGGCCTCAGCCTCCGCTTTGGCCTTGGCTTCTGCCT
>JAOZOW010000015.1:34230-46198 GCA_029933075.1 Deltaproteobacteria bacterium
TCCGCCTTGGCTTTGGCCTCGGCTTCCGCTCGCTTCTCGGCCTCTTCCTCAGCTTCTACCTTGGCTTCTGCTTTTACTTCCGCCTTTTCCTCCGGCTTCTCCTCTTTAGGCTTCACTTCCTCGGCCTTCTTCTCAGGCTTCGCAGGGGGCTTTGCCTCTTTCTTGGGGGGCTTGGGCTTCTCGGCCTTAGGCTTTGCCTCTTCCTCCAGCTCTCCAAAATCCAGGTTGGGCTCGGGTGAAAGGGAAACGAGGTCCGCTTCCTGAAGCTCTAACTTCTTGGAAATACCCTCAATACCCTTAGCCGAACCCCCTTTTGTCATCAAGTCAATATAGGCCTTTACAAGCCTTACCGTCTCAGGATGACGGAGGATTACCACGTCCGAGCCTGCTAAAAGGTAGCAGACTGCGGCTACCACTTCCATGATTATGGCCCGTCTCTCCGGATCCCCCAGCGTCGGGACATCGTCAATGGGCTGGCCCGCCTCTTTGCACTTCCAGACCTCGTTGCCGATATTGTTGATCATAGGGACTTGCAGTTTGTCGTCTTCCTGCGTGAGGGCAGCCATTCGGATGCGCTCCATAACAGAGTAACTGTACTCCAAGCCATACCCGAGGCCTCCGGTCGTGGGATCTACAATTATATTTTCGGTCTTCACTCCCAGATTTCCCAGCAGAATATTGAGCTGCTTCGCCAGATTGACGTCAATGGGTGAAGAGGCCACAATCGTATGTTTGTAACCCAAGGCGCTTGCACCAACACCCTTGTGGTTGCCTTCTTCAACGGGAGCAAGGCCCACATTTTTCCCGTCACAGAGCTCTGAGATCTTTTTCAGCACCTCTTCATCTTTCTGGTTGTTAGCCGTGCCCCAGAATATCACAGGGACATCCACCGCGTCGGCCACCTTTTTCGCCACCTCTGCAGCTTCCTCTGCGCCCCTATCCATCCCGTTAGGGTCCGTGCTCTTTAGTTGGACCACAATGATGTCTGCGCCATATTCTTCCACGCATTTCTTGGCCCATGCCTCGGGGGAGGAGATTACATCCTTAAATGGCTCAACGGCAGCGGCGGGCCACTCTTCGGATGGATCATAATCCCATATTTCCATAGCGATTTTAGGGGTATTTGGCATATCTCCTTCAAATAGATGAAAGGGATAGGAACTCTCCCCGCCAAGCGTGACAGCACTGTCGCCGGTGCCGATGGTGGTCTGTCCAATCTGCCCCGTGTAGGGTTGTTCAGGAATTTGAAAAGCCAATTTCTCTACCTCCTTAACGTTTCACTTATAGACGGAATCACGGCAAAATAAACCCAGCCGCCACCCATTCCCAAAAAGTTACCTGAAACAGGTCTATTTGAGGGTTATTGTGAAAAATGTAACAAAAACAGGTAAAAAAATTTCCTCATCCGAAGAGAATCGGAAATTAGCTGAAAATTAGATGAATAGCCGATCGGTTGTCAAGTGAATTTTTTCAATAATTCTAAAGGTTTTTTTGTGCCAGGGCTTTTCTATATATTGTGTTAAAAGAATAAATTTTATACAATATATAGGGTTATTCCCCTGCGATCCGATCAAATATCCGGTATGCCGCATTTAGAGCGGGGCTATTATCCGCCAAATCCACCGTTGGTTTGCCCTCAAGATCAAACTCTCGCACCAGAGGGTCTTCAGGCACTATGCCAGCAAGTTCAAGGCCGAATCTGCCAACCACCTCCCGGATCATCGCCTCTTGTCCATCTTTGGCCTGGTTCACTATCAGCATTCTTCTTTGGATACTGAGGCCCAACTGTTCCGTCAGGTCTACAATTCTCGAGGCAGCCTGGACCCCCCTGTGGGTAGGGTCTGATACGACCAACAGAACCTCCACATTGTCAGTTGTCAATCGGCTGATATGCTCCATACCGGCCTCATTATCAATCACTGTAAAACGATAGTTATCTAATAATTTATCCAGAAACTGGGTAAGCAGGGTGTTTGCCGCACAATAGCATCCCGGACCTTCAGGCCTTCCCATGACAATAAGGTCGAAGCCGTCTGCTTCCACCACCGCTTCCTGGACCTTCATCTCCATAAAAAGGTCCTTGGTCATACCGGAGGGCGCACCTTTTTTCATTTGCTCCCTTGCATCTCCAAGAGTCTCCCCCACCTCTAATCCGAGAACCTCATTTAGATTGGCGTTCGCATCAGCATCAACGGCCAATACAGGCGTCTTACCCTTCTCAACCAAGTACCTTACCAGCAACCCCGCCAAGGTCGTTTTGCCGGTACCTCCTTTTCCCGCAAGCGCAATCGAATAACCCATAAAAACACTCCTTTATAAAGACACTTTTTAGTTGATATTCTGTTGGAATTTTTCTAAAATTTAAAGTGCTTAAATAATAGTTACAGCGATATCCTCTTATCTAAAATATGTTAAAAAAAAAAGATATTTGGAAACGAATAATAACTTCTCTTGAAGCCGATCTTCACCCGTCGGAGTTTCATACCTGGTTCTCCCAGAGCCATCTCAAAAGTGTCGATCCAAGCCTTGCGGTGGTCGAGGTCCCAAACAAATTCGTAGCCAGCTGGCTACAGGAACATCATGAGAAAAATATCCGCGTGGCATTTCAAAAAAATTTTAATTTCGAACCGAAGATCCACTTTTCATTTAAGAAACCCGAACCGCCCAATTCATATCCTGAAACCAACGGCTATGCGGCACAGGAACGTTGGCCTTTCTCCCATAGGCTGGATCCCGCTTTTAGCTTCGATAATTTCGTGACAGGCCCATGGAATGAATTGGCATACTCATCAGCTATTGATGTTGCTACAAGCCCCGCTGAGAACTACAATCCTCTCTACATATTCAGCGACCAGAGCGCCGGCAAGACCCATCTGCTCAATGCTATCGGCAACCATATGATAGAGATCAACCCTAATGTAAGGGTTAGATATCACACAAAAAAACACTTAACTACAGACTTTTCGACCGCAAAAAGAAACCGAACTCTCCAGGCCTTCAGGGAAGAGTATACTCAACTTGACTGCCTAATTATTGATGATCTTCACCTCTTTTCGGCAAAAATAGGACTCCAGCAGGAACTGGTATCCCTCCTTAACTATTTCTGTGATTCGAGGAAACAAGTGGTATTCGCGGCCAAGGAACCTCCCGTAAGGATAAAAAATATACTGCCGGAACTTAGATCACGCCTGGAGTGGGGGCTTATCTCGGAAATAAAACAACCAGACCAGGAAGCAAAAATGCTTATCATCAAGGAAAAGGCCGCGGAAAAAGACCTCTACATACCTGAAGACGTAACTTTTTTCCTTGCAAATACCACAAATGACCTTAAGCGTATCTACCAGTTCATCGTGAGCATTGAAACGTACACCTCTTTATATAATCGTAAGATAGATATATCCACTGCCAAGTCAATAATCAAAAGTAGATATATCCCTAATATCGCTATACCCGATATCCAGAAAGCCACCGCCGCATATTTTAATATCACATTAACCGATCTCATTTCCAACAAGAAGAAAAGGAGCGTTACTTACCCCAGACAGATTGCCATGTATGTAACTAGAAAACTTACAGGATTATCATATGAAGAGATAGGAAAGGCCTTCGGGAACAAGGATCATTCTACGGTTATCTACGCGGTAAAACGCATTAAAAAGCAAAAAGAGCTTAAAAACGCTGTTCTCCTTGATATAGAGAAAGTTGAGTCCCTTCTCTCATAGATAGAGGTTAATATTTTCAAAAAAAGTTGTAGAGAAAACATATTCTGAAATTAAACACAAAGGATAGGGAATAAAATTAATGTAAATAGTAAGCACACAAAACTACAGTTTATTCAGATATTCCAAACTGTTAATATATTATTTAACATTTTCACATCACCTTATGTATTGTTATTAGAATATTCTAATAAAATAATAATGACCAAAAATTAAACGTACTGAGCGGGAGGCCAAGATGGAAATAAAAATAGACAGGGATGAACTCCTCGGGAACGTATCGAGAGTTCAAAGTATTATTGAGAAAAAAAGCAACATGCCTATTCTTTCCACCGTTCTCTTGACCGCAGCCGGGGAGGAAGTGACGCTCTCTGCCACGGACTTGGAATTGGGGTTCCGTCAGACTATCGGTGCCGATGTAATCAGTGAAGGTAGTGTTACCATTTCAGGCAGGAAGCTTTTTGAAATATTAAAGGAAAGTAATCAAGGCGTATTTCATATCAAGGAGAAAGAGAATAATTGGGTATTTATATCCGATAATATCGCTCGATTCAACCTCGCATGCCTTCCCGCTGATGAATATCCATCTTTTGTTGAGCCAGAGGGTGTAGCCATGGTTGAGTTCGATGGCAACATCATCAGCGAAATGATCAATAAAACCATTTATTCTGTGACTATGGAGGAGGCTGGATTCAAGCTTTCAGGCGTATATACTGAAAAGGTGTCATATGGGGGGAAGAATTTTTTGAGAATGGTTTCCACTGATGGACACAGGCTCTCGATGATAGATAAGTCAGTTCCGTCATTGGACTCACTTGATCTGGCTAAAGGGGTTATGATTCCAAAGAAAGGTATGTCGGAGCTTAATAAGCTGGCATCTGAGGGAGGGCAAATTCAGATTGGTTTCAAAGAGAAGAATTGCGTTGTCAAAAAAGGAGGTGCGCTTCTTGTTATGCGTCTCCTTGAAGCTAAGTTTCCTGACTATCAGGCGGTGATACCCAAAGAAGAGAGAGTCTCGATAGAGGTTAAGAGAATATCGCTGCTCGAAGCCATGAGAAAGATGCTTATCTTGAGTAACGAGAGGTACCGGGCTGTAAAGATCGCTTTGGAAGATGACACGATGGAGTTGGTCTCCACAAACCCTGATCTGGGAGAAGCCCGGGAGAATATCGAGGTTGTTTATCAGGGAGAGCGTTTGGAGACAGGATTTAATCCGAGGTACTTCGTAGATGCCTTACAGGCAATGGAAAGTGAGGTGGTTTCCCTTGGGTTTATTGATAATTCAAAACCCTGTATCCTGAGAGGTGAAGCTGATGACGGTTTTCTTGGGCTTATTATGCCAATGAGGGTTTAGCATGGAAGAACAAAAAGATTCCTATAAGGCGTCAGACATAAAAGTACTTGAGGGGCTGGTGGCAGTAAGGAAGAGGCCTGCCATGTACATCGGCAACACTGCCTCCGAAGGTTTGCATCACTTGGTGTATGAGGTGGTGGATAACAGTATTGATGAAGCGTTGGCCGGGTATTGCGATCAGATAGACATAAGGCTGCTTGTCGATGGCAGTGTGGTGGTTGTGGACAATGGCAGGGGGATCCCGGTGGATATGCATGAAACAGAGAACATGCCAGCCCTTGAAGTTGTAATGACCAAGCTTCATGCGGGCGGAAAATTTGATAACAAGACCTATAAGGTCTCGGGAGGACTTCATGGTGTGGGGGTGTCGGTTGTAAACGCCCTATCGGAGTATCTGGAGGTGGAGGTCTACCGGGATGGGAATATCTACTTCCAGAGGTATGAAAGAGGAGAGACGAAAACCGATCTCGAAAATAAAGGAAGCACCACAAAGAGAGGAACAAAAATTCACTTCCTTCCCGACAGGGAGATTTTCGAAAATGTGGACTTTGATTTTGATCTACTTGCGAAGAGGATGAGAGAACTCTCATTTCTCACAAGTGGGGTAAGGATTAAAATTGCCGATGAGGTGACCGGGAAGAAAAAGGATTTTCATTACAGTGGTGGAATTGCTTCCTTTGTAGAATATCTCAATAAAAACAGAGAGGTAATTCATAAAAAACCGATATTTATTTCAGGGAGCAAAAACGGCGTGTTGATGGAGATAGCCCTTCAGTACAACACCTCTTACAAGGAGAATCTTTTCACATTTGCAAACAATATCAACACCAAAGAGGGCGGAAGTCACCTGAGTGGCTTTAAAGCGGCACTTACAAGGAGTATTAACCAGTACCTGCAGAACTCGCCACTTTCCAAGAATTTTAAAGAAAAGCTTACCGGAGATGATGTGCGGGAGGGGTTGACTGCCGTAGTGAGTGTGAAACTGCCGGCCCCCCAGTTCGAGGGTCAGACCAAAACTAAGCTCGGTAACAGCGAGGTAAGAGGCCTGGTTGAAAATCTGGTGAATGAGGGCCTCGGGAGCTTTTTCGAAGAGAACCCATCGGTTGTTAAATCAATACTTTCAAAGGTCATTGACGCGGCAAGGGCAAGGGAGGCCGCAAGAAAGGCAAAGGAACTTGCAAGGCGAAAGGGTGTCCTCTCAGATCACGCGTTGCCGGGAAAGCTGGCTGACTGTCAGGAACGCGATCCGACTCGAAGTGAAATCTTTATTGTGGAGGGAGATTCGGCAGGAGGCTCGGCAAAGCAGGGTAGGGACCGGCGAAACCAGGCCATACTGCCGCTTAAAGGCAAGATACTTAATGTTGAAAAGGCGCGCTTTGACAAAATGATCTCGAGTGAAGAGATCCGTACCATGATAGCGGCTTTGGGTACAGGGATAGGTGATAAGGAATACAATATAGATTCCTTGAGATACCATAAAGTTATTATTATGACTGATGCCGACGTTGATGGATCCCACATCAGGACCCTGCTTTTAACTTTCTTCTTTAGACAGATGCCGGAGCTTATTGAGAGGGGGCATCTTTATATTGCCCAGCCGCCTCTGTATAGGGTCGTTTCCGGGAAAAAGGAGTACTACATCAAGGACGAAAATGCATTTAACGATTTTATACTAAGGAGGATCTCTGAAAAGGAAAAGGTGATTCTTGATGATGGAACTGAAGTGTCAGGCCCAAGGCTGTTAAACCTCCTCAGTAGCATATTGAAATTCAATGAGAGCGTCAGCAGACTCACCCGTAAAGGTTACAGCAGCCGTTTCCTGGAATTTCTGGCACTGGAAGGCATCACAGATCGGTCCAAGTTTAAGGATAGGGAATTCATGGACGCACTTTTTGAGAGGCTTCAGGAAGAGGGCTTCCGGGTGAGTGATGTGCATCAGGATGAAGAGGGCTGGTACTATGAATTCATCGTAACGGAAACCAGTGATGGTGGACAGATGTTTTCGGTGAATTGGGAGTTTCTATCTTCCCCTGAGTTGAGGCAATTAATGGGGATTTCAGGTCGATTTCGTGAATTGCGGCAACATACCTATCTGATTGCAGGTGATGGAGAGCAAAGTAAGATAGAAGATCCCCAGCGGCTCCTTGCCATGCTCATGGAGCGGGCCAAGAAAGGCCTTACCATCCAGCGATACAAGGGCCTCGGCGAGATGAACCCAGAGCAGTTGTGGAATACCACCATGAATCCCAAAGGACGGACCCTGCTGAGGGTTAGTATCGAGGACTGGGTTGAGTCGGATGATATCTTCAATATCCTTATGGGAGACAAAGTTGAGCCTCGGCGGGAATTCATTCAGAACAACGCTCTGGAAGTGACAGAGCTTGATATCTGAGTAGCCGGGTGGAAAAGAAGGCTGAGGGTAAAGGGAGAAGAGTGATAAAGCTCCTTTTACACTTGGCCTCGTTTTTGGAGAAGACTTATGGTTTCGGAATTAGCGCTTAGCACGGTCAATATCGAAGATGAGATGAAAAAGTCTTATCTGGAATACTCCATGAGCGTGATCGTAGGCAGGGCCCTGCCGGATATCCGGGACGGGCTCAAGCCCGTGCACAGACGTGTGCTTTACGGGATGCACGATCTAAAAAACTACTACAATCGCCCCTTTAAAAAGTCTGCAAGGGTGGTCGGGGACGTTATAGGGAAATATCATCCTCATGGTGATGCGGCTGTCTACGATACGATTGTGCGCATGGCCCAGGATTTTTCCATGAGATATCCTTTGGTGGATGGCCAAGGCAATTTCGGCTCTGTTGATGGAGATCCGCCTGCTGCCATGCGTTATACCGAGGTGAGGATGACCCGGCTGGCCCAGGACTTCCTCTCGGATATCGAAAAGGAGACAGTAGACTTTGTCCCCAACTATGACGGATCTTTGATGGAGCCCGTGATTTTGCCTACCACCATACCAAATTTAATTATCAATGGGTCTTCTGGTATTGCGGTGGGCATGGCTACAAATATTCCTCCGCACTGCATAACGGAAGTTTGTGAGGGGATCATCAGGCTTATTGATAACCCGGATATTTCTACGGATGAACTCGGCAAAATTATACCAGGGCCCGATTTTCCCACGGCCGGGTTTATCCTTGGGAAAAAGGGGATCCACGACGCATACAGCACCGGAAGGGGCATCATTAAGATCAGGGCGAGGGCTTTTATCGAGAAGGTGGGAAAGAGGCGGGAGAGGATCGTCATCTCGGAGATACCCTACCAGGTGAACAAGGCAAAACTGCTGGAAAAGATCGCTCAGCTTGTCAAAGAAAGGAAAGTAGAAGGCGTTGCGGATATCCGTGATGAATCCGATAGAGACGGCATGAGGATCGTCATTGACATAAAACGGGATGGCAAGGCCATGGTAATCCTCAATCGCCTTTACAAATTTACCCAAATGGAGATTTCATTCGGGATTATACTTCTTGCCATTGTCAATGGCAGACCCCAGATTTTGACCCTCAAAAAGATCCTCGAATACTTTGTGGATCATCGCCGCAAGATCATCGTCAGAAGGACGGTTCATGATCTTAAGCGGGCCGAAGAGCGAGCCCATATCCTTGAAGGGCTGAAAAAGGCCCTCGACTTCCTGGACGACGTGATTGAATTGATCCGCTCTTCATCCGATCCCAAAGAGGCCAAAGGGCGACTGATGGCGGAGCTGGAACTCTCAGATGTGCAGGCCCAAGCCATACTGGATATGAGACTGCACAGGCTTACCGGCCTGGAGAGGGAAAAGCTCAATGCTGAGTACCAGGAGCTCATTAAAGATATAGCTCGTTTCAAGGCCATTTTGGAGAGCGAGGCCATGGTCCTTGAGATCATCAAAGAGGAGACCAGAGAAATTCAGAAAAGGTACGGCGACGAGCGGAGGACAGAAATCCTTGAAGAGACCGCTGATCTGGCCCTTGAAGACCTTATTGCGGATGAGGATATGGTGGTCACAATAAGCCATCGAGGGTACATTAAAAGAAATCCCGTCAGCCTGTACAGGGCCCAGCGACGTGGGGGGAAGGGATTGACTGGTGTGAAGACAAAGGCCGAAGATTTTGTGGAGCATCTCTTCGTTGCATCATCCCACGATCATTTCCTGTTCTTTACAAACAAAGGACGCGTGTACTGGAAAAAGGTGCATGAAATTCCCGAGGCGGGCAGGATGAGCCGGGGGAAGGCGATTGTCAATCTTCTGGACTTGAAAAAGGGTGAGCGGGTTGCCACCACCCTTTCTGTAAAGCAATTCGAGGAGGGAAAATTTGTGGTCATGGCTACAAGGGAAGGGATAGTCAAGAAGACGGAACTGACCTCTTATAAAAATCCACGCACTGGCGGAATTGTGGCTTTGAAGATCAGGGAGGGAGACGAGCTTATCGCGGTCCGTTTGTCCGATGGAGTGCAGGATATATTCCTCACCACCCGGCAGGGGAAGTCCATTCGGTTCCACGAGTCAGATTTGCGGCCTATGGGAAGGGTTGCGGCAGGTAATATCGGAATCCGCATGGAGGCGGAAGATGAAGTGGTGGGCATGGACGTGCTCCAGGAAGGGGCTACGGTGCTGACGGTCACGGAAAGGGGTTATGGGAAAAGGACCCGGACAGAAGAGTATAGACGCCAGGGTCGCGGGGGAAAAGGGATCTTGACCATCAAGACGACAGAGAGAAATGGCCCGGTGGTTTATTCCTGCCAGGTGGGCGACCATGAGCAACTTATGATCATCACAGAACATGGAAAGATTATTCGTCTCAGGGTCTCGGACATTTCGGTGATCGGGCGGAACACTCAAGGGGTAAGGCTAATTAACCTTGCAGAGGGCGAAAGAGTGGTGGGTGTTGCAAAGGTCGTGGAAGATTAGTCAAGGGAAGGATCGGGTTTTGACGGGGAAAAATGAAATTTCAAAGGTGGCTGTGATCGGCGGTGGAAGCTGGGGTACGACGCTTGCAAACCTACTGTGCGGCAAAGCAAAAGAGGTGGATCTATGGGTTCGAGAGCCGGATGTTCTGGAGCAGATCAGGTCTGAGCGTACAAACCATGTATTCTTGCCGGGGGTGGAGCTTGATGCACGGCTGAGGCCGGTGGGTACATTTGAAGAAGCCCTTTCAGGTAAAGATCTTGTGCTTATGGTTGTGCCTTCCCATGTCTTCAGGGAGGTGCTCGGCCGTCTCAAAGAGCACTTTCAACCACATATGTGCCTCATGGCAGCCACCAAGGGCATTGAGAATGATACGTTGATGATGATGTCCCAAGTGGCTGAAGATGTGCTCCCGGGGATCAACACAGGGCGGGTTGCCTGCCTGGCCGGGCCGAGTTTCGCCAGGGAAGTGTCCAGGAAGTTTCCTACGGCGGTCACCATTGCCTGCAGGGATGATACATATGCCAAGAGCTTGCAAAGACTTTTTTATACAGAATATTTCAGGGTGTATATCACTCACGATCTTGTTGGCACGCAGTTGGGGGGGGCCCTGAAAAACGTTATTGCGATTGCAGCCGGCGCATCTGATGCGCTCAACTTCGGCCACAACGCAAGGGCAGCCCTGATTACAAGGGGATTGGCTGAGATTACCCGCCTGGCCGTAGCCATGGGGGCCAACCCGCTCACTTTGGCCGGGCTAGCGGGTATGGGGGACCTGGTGCTGACCTGCACGGGGGATCTGAGTAGAAACAGGACTGTGGGGATAAAGATAGGAAAAGGAATGAGCCTGGAAGAGATCACAGGCAGCATGAAAATGGTGGCCGAGGGGATCAAGACCACGCGTTCCGCTTACGAGCTGGCAAGAAGAGTGGGCGTGGATATGCCCATCACTGCGGAGGTCTATAAGATCCTCTATGAAGGCAAAAGCCCGAAAAAGGCGGTGAAAACATTGATGACGCGGGAGTTGAAGGCGGAGCTGGAGCATTAATAGCAAGAATGATGGTGTATCAATGCTTTGAGAATCGTGGGAGGCGGGCCTACCTGCTTGGCGTCTTAGATTAAACTACCTTTTGCGAAAGTATGATCATAGCGACTATTTCTTATGGAAGCCGACATACGGGCATTGTTGGACCTTCCCATTGACCCCGGCACCGTCAAGAGGACGTTGGGTCGGTCTATGTTTGCGAAAAACCTGTGCTATTTTGGATGTGTGGGTTCAACAAACGATGTGGCAAAGAATTTGGCTGCCAGCGGAGCGCCGGAGGGAACCCTTATTGTAGCCGAGGAGCAGACTCAAGGGAAGGGCAGGCTGGGGAGGAGGTGGATTTCGCCCGGATATGTAAACCTCCTTTTCTCTGTTTTACTGAGGCCGAACATTCTGCCCGACCGGGTTTTTTCCCTGACCATGATAGCGGCTATTGCCTGTGCGGATGCCATCCGAACGCTGAGCGGTGTACATGCCAAGATCAAGTGGCCAAATGATATTTATGTGGAAAGAAGGAAACTGGGAGGCATTCTTACGGAATTCAAGGCATCTGTAGAAAAGGTTGACTACGTGGTGGTGGGCCTGGGGATCAATGTGAACTGGTCCCCGGAAGACCGAGATGAAGTGCTTTATCCAGCAACAAGCATTCTGGCAGAGACAGGCCGGTACAGCTCGAGACAGGATCTGCTGGTCCAGATCCTGAAAGACCTGGAAACCGACTACAAAATCCTCATGAGAGGAGATGTGGAGTCGTTTTACAAGAGATGGAATGAGCTTTGCTGTATACGGGACAGGGTGGTCCAGGTAGACATGGGAGAAAAGGAGCTCAAAGGCAGGGTGCTCAGGATCGATCGTGACGGTGCGCTTGTGATCCGGAAACAGGGCGGAGAGCAAGAGAGGGTGCTCTGGGGAGATGTGTCTGTGCAGTGGGAGGTGTGAAGTTGAAGGTGCTT
>JAOZOW010000136.1 GCA_029933075.1 Deltaproteobacteria bacterium
CTTGGGAATCCTGGAAAGCTGGTTAATTGGCTAAGAGAGTAGATTTAAGAGAATAGGCCATCCCCGATGTCCTCCACAATAAAGGGTGGCGGAAGAGGAGGCTTTTGGCCTCCTCTTTTTTGTTTGTATGTTGAGTTTTTAAAAAAAATATATTGACAAATATCATAATTTATACATAATTATATAAAATTTTATATGGCTTTCCGGCAAAGAGACTATTATGGCACTTCGAATACGGGTATTGATCGCGTGGCTCCTCGCAACTCCCTTGCTTTTCGCAGGCACAAGTGCGGCAGCAACCCCGTGTGGTGAAAAGGCATCCGGGACCGGGGGTTTCCATGGAATCAGCAGGGTTGCTATTCAGGTAAGCTCCTTCAGGAAGGCCCGGGACGCGGTGAGAGAGGTCGCTCACCTGAGGGCGCGGGGAGTGGATGCGGTCTCTTCATATGAGGCCGTGAGGGGCAAGGGCATGTGGCATAGGGTCTATGTACCCGGGTTTGCCACAATAAAGGAGGCCAGGGATGCGGCCCGGAAGCTGAAAAAGAGGAGGGTGATCTCAGGGTACTGGATAAGACATGTGCGGGGGGGGCAATCCGGCGCCAGGTCGGATGGGCCGCCGCTCGCCACCCCTGTGGCGCAGGCGGAACCACGCCAGCCCCGGCAGCCCGTTGGGGTGGCCATGAACGCAACCCCTGCCCGAACACCTGGATCCCACCAGGTGGCAGAGACCGATAATAGGCCTCAAAAGGCCGAGGCTGAAGCAGGGAAGGGGAAGGCCCATAAAGATCGCTTTTCTCTTGCCTTGAGACTTGGGGCCCTTTACTGTCCTGACCTGGATCGCTTCAAGGTGAGGGGGCCCTCAGGGACCTGGCATTTCAACGAGAAATATTTAAACGGGGCCATTGTCCCAAGTCTTCGTGTCAATGACTCCATATTTCTCGAGGGGAGTGTTGAGCAGACCCTGAATTCCAAATTCGATTTCTGGTATGTGACACTCGGCCCAAAGTTGAAGCTTCCCCCCTTCAGGCTCCGCACGCCCTTTATCCACACTCCTTACATCAGGGCGGCCCTTGCCTGGGGAGATATGAGCTGGGATGACCTGCCCGGCAGGTTTGACGATGCCTTTGGCTGGGAGGTGGGGGGCGGTGTTGAAACCACCCTGGCGGCCCAGCCAAGATTGAAGCTGGGCATAGATATATCATACCGCGACATTGCATTCGACTATGACCTCCCATCGGCCCCCGGATGGACCACGACCCGGGGCAGCATCGACTTTTCAGGGTTTTCTTTCACTGCCTCCCTTGTCCTCTCTTTTTAAGTGTTTCCAGACTCTCCCGCACTGGGGGCGTACGGTCAACCAGTTGAGGTGGCCGGTCCGGAGAGGCGAGGAGTTTCACAACCTGACACACTCAAAGGGATTCTTGACAAATACAGCAAAGAAAAGTATCCTTTTTTTAAAAGAAAAGTTCTGAAAAGGGCAGTTTTCATGAAGAATATTAAATTCTTATCTGAGAACATGATTTTGTGGAGATCCTGAGGGAATTGTTTAGGAGCGAGGGCCTACCATGATCAAAATTTTCATAATGACGGGTTCACAGAAGGACCAGAGCTTCGAGCTCGACGGTGATATCGTTTATATCGGCAGGGCCCCGGACAATGATGTCCAGATAATGGACAGCTCCGTTTCCCGCAAGCATTCGAGGATCTTGAAGAAGGGCGAGAAATACTTCATCGAGGATTTGAAGAGTACGAATGGAACATTTTTTAACGGCGAGCTTGTGCATCCCGGCACCGAGGTGGAAATCAAGGAGGGGCTTCCCATTTCCATCGGAAAGATTTTGATATCTTTTGGAAAGCCCTGCTCAAGGGATGTGATGGACGCCGGGGATGAGTCGAGACTGCCCCCGGAATTGATCGAAACCGGGGCCTTTACCGTATATGCGGACAGGCCCAGGACCACCAGAAAAAACCTGGAGCTGATCTACAAGGTCTCCAGCGTGCTGATGCGGTCCCTGGATATCGAGGAGATCTTTGAAAAGACGCTGGACAATCTGTTCGAGTTGCTCAAGAGGATCGACCACGGGGCGATTGTCCTTGTGGACAGCGACTCGGGCGCAATAGATCAGGTCGTGGGCAGATCCAGACACGATAAGGCAGCCACCTCCATTGCCTTTAGCAAGGCCGTGGTGGAGAAGGTGGTCAAAGAGGGCAAGGCTGTCAAGGTCCAGGACGTTGCCAAGGAAAAAAAGATCGATCTTTCTGACAGCGGGGAGCTGATCCAGTCGGTATTGTGCGTGCCGCTGATCAGCAAGTCCAGAGTTCGGGGCGTAATCTATGTGGATTCGCTTGGCACGCATGGGTTCCGGGATGAAGATATTGAACTCCTGAGCGCCCTGAGCACCCCTGCAGCCGTGGCCATAGAGAACGCTTTGCTCTATTCCAGCCTGGAGAAGGTGGCAGAGGAAAAGAGCGAACTGCTCCGGGACAGCGAGAAGCAGTACAGGGACTGTGAGGCCCGGTTTAAGGCAGTGTTTGACAACATGGCGAGCGGGGTTGTTTTTCTCGGGCCGGTGAACGAAGGCGAGGATTTCGTGGTCTTGGACATAAACCGCGCCGCCGAGAATATTGAGAAAGTCAAGAAGATCGAGATACTGGGAAAGAATGCATCCGAGGTCCTTCCAGGAATCAAAGGCTCGGAGCTTATGGAGATCGTAAAGAGCGTATGGGAAAGCGGAAAGCATGAGCGCCGGACTTTGTCAATCGAGCAGCCAGGGGGGCTTGGCACCTGGCGTATCTACTTTGTGGCGCGGTTGCCCACCGGTGAAATAATCACCATATTTGATGAGGTGACAGAGAAACCGGGAGCGGAAGAAGAAGGATAGGAGTTGTGGCTTGAGCCGCTTGATCGAACCGCACGGCGGAAAGCTGGTAAACCTGATGGTGGATGATGAGCGGAGGGGGATGCTCAGGGATTTAGCCCTTCATATCCCTTCGCTCATTCTTTCTGAGCGTCAGATGTGCGACCTTGAGTTGCTCATGTGCGGGGCATTTTCCCCCCTTGACGGGTTCATGACCAATCCCGATTACGAATCAGTGGTTGATAGAATGCGGCTCCAGGAGGGCACCCTCTGGCCGATTCCCGTATGCCTTGATGTTCCCGGCACGGAGGCCTCGCGGCTGGAGGTTGGGCAATCGGTTGCATTGCGGGACCCCGAAGGCTTCATGTTGGCGGTAATGCATGTGGAAGACATCTGGCCTATTGAAAAAGAGAGAGAGGCCCTGGCCCTGTTCGGCACCACAGATATTGCCCATCCTGGCGTGGACGATCTTTTTCACAGATGCGGCAGCCATTATATTGGAGGGAAAATAGAAGGGGTTAGCATGCCCCTTCATTTCGATTTCAAGCAACTGCGGCTCACGCCCGTAGAAGTCAGGGCCGTATGTGCCAAACTCGGGTGGAGGCGGATGGTGGGGTTCCAGACGCGGAACCCGCTTCACAGGGCCCAGTTCGAGATGACGTTGCGGGCCATGAGGGAGACCAGGGCCAACTTGCTGCTGCAGCCGGTGGTGGGCTACACCAAGCCGGGTGACATCGATTATTACACCAGGGTGCGCTGTTATCAGGCGGCGAGCAGGCATTATTCTCCCAACATGATGTTACTGAGTCTGCTTCCTCTGGCCATGAGAATGGCGGGTCCCCGCGAGGCCCTCTGGCACGCCCTGATCCGCAAGAACTACGGGTGCACGCATTTCATTGTGGGGCGGGATCATGCGGGCCCAGGGCCTGACAGTGAGGGGAAGCCCTTCTATGAACCCTATGCATCTCAAGAGCTGGTAAAGGAGTACCAGGACGAGATCGGCATCCAAATTGTTCCTTTCGAAGAGATGGTGTATGTGCCCGGGAGAGACAAGTATGTGCCGGTGAGTGAAATAGCCGGACATGAGGCTGTCAGGACCCTGTCGGGCACCGAGCTGAGGGAGCTACTCCGGTCCGGGCTTGAGATACCGGAATGGTTTACCTTCCCTGAGGTTGTCCAGGAACTCAGGAAGGCCTATCCTCCGAGACACAGGCAGGGTTTTACCGTATTCCTTACGGGACTTTCCGGGGCGGGCAAGTCTACAATCGCCAAGGTCTTGCTCTCAAGATTCCTGGAAATGGGAGACCGGCCCGTGACCCTCCTGGATGGCGACGTGGTGAGGCGCCACCTTTCGAGCGAACTGGGATTTTCCAAAGAGCACAGGGATATCAACGTGAGGCGAATCGGCTTTGTGGCAAGCGAGATCACAAAAAACAGGGGCATAGCCATCTGTGCGCCCATTGCGCCTTACCGGTTGTCGCGCCGTCAGATCAGGGAGATGATAGAACACTACGGGGGATTCATAGAGGTGTATGTGGCCACGCCCCTGGAGGTATGTGAGCAGCGTGATCGAAAAGGTGTTTACGCCAAGGCCAGGGCGGGCCTGATCAAGGGGTTCACTGGCGTGGATGATCCCTATGAGCCGCCTGAAAACCCGGAAGTGAGGGTGGATACAACCGAAATAACACCTGATGAGGCAGCCCAGGAGGTGCTCCTGGAGCTCCAGCGGCAGGGCTATATCATATAGAGTCGAGGTAGTGCAACTATTCCTCGATGCAGAACTCCCCGATCACCTTCTCGATCAGCCGGACCGTCTTGAGAGGGACCTTTCTGAATTCAAAGCCGGCATTGTAAAAACCGGAAATATTGTCTTTGGTGCACCACCTGCTTATGGCCGGGAGTGAAAATTCCATTGTACCATCGATTT
>JAOZOW010000002.1:0-49938 GCA_029933075.1 Deltaproteobacteria bacterium
TGGCAGGGGAGATCATTTTGGCCAAATTTAAACTTGAAAATTAAATATGGCTATGATAAAGATCTTTCATGTTCCCCAGAGTTTTAGAAGGCGCTATCAAAAAGGCCATGAAGACTTTTCCTGCTGTCCTGGTCACGGGGCCAAGGCAGTCGGGGAAAACCACGCTTCTATTCGAGAGATTTTCAAAATCCCATCATTTTGTCTCTCTTGAAAACCCCGATGTCAGGGCAAGGGTTCTTGAAGACCCTGTAGGCTTTCTGAAAGCCAACCCTCCCCCTTTAATACTGGATGAGATCCAATATACCCCCGAGTTGCTTCACTACATGAAATCGGCCATTGACAGTAACCGAAAGCCCGGGCAGTGGCTTCTGTCAGGTTCCCAGAGCTTTGCCTTGATGCAGGGGGTCAGCCAGTCCCTTTCAGGAAGGATTGCCGTGCTTACTTTGCTGCCCTTCTCGATTGCCGAAAGTCAGAAGAGGGGGAACAAACGCACAGAAATAGATGAGGTTTTGCAAAATGCATTCTATGGAAAGAGGGAAAAAAAGAAAAATAAACCTCTTTCACTGGATGACTGGCTCCTGCGAGGAGCATACCCCGAGATAAGGGTGAACCGTGAAGTGGACAGGCAACTCTGGATAGCGAGTTATGTTCAGACCTACCTGGAAAGGGATGTGCGGCAGGTTATGAATGTAGGCGATCTCAATTCATTTAATCGGTTCTTGCGGCTGTGTGCCGCCAGAACCGGTCAAATCCTGAATATGTCGGATTTGGGAAGGGATGCGGGCGTGAGCGTGCCCACGGTGAAAAAATGGTTGAGCATTCTTGAAGCCAGTTACCAGATATACCTCCTGCCCCCACATTTCAATAATTTCGGCAAACGAATCATTAAGAGTCCGAAACTGTATTTTCTTGATACCGGGATTGCGACGTTTCTCCTCGGACTGCATGGCCGTGACCCCCTGATGCAGGGTCCCATGCGGGGGCCGATTTTTGAGACCATGGTGGTTGCGGAATGGGTCAAGGCTTTTTGCAACAGGGGAGAACGGCCGGAGTTGTATTACTGGCGTTCAAAGGCAGGACTTGAGATCGACCTCATTATTGACCGAAATAGCAGGCTTTATCCCATAGAAATAAAAGCGACATCGACCATCATGCCCGGGCATACGGAAAATTTGAGCAAGTGGATGAAACTGGCAGGAGAGATTGCAGCCAGGGGGCTTATTATCGCAGACATAACGGAACCCATCGAGACCAAAGGGGTGCGGGTGGTGTCCTGGGATACGGTGCAGGGCATGTGATGGCCTGATGGAGGAAGTTTTGTTTGCGACCCATAAGGATGGGGTACCGGGGTCAAATCTCTGATCTTGACAAATGAAGGAGCTGTTCGCTTAGAGGGAAATGTGGGCGGTGTGATAGCCGCATTCTGAGAAAGAAGGGGTTCAAGGAAGCAGGAGTGCCTGATCCGACTGACTATGCCGAAAAGTAAAAATCCGGGCCCGGAGGGCTCGGATCTTTACCAAGGGAGTTTTAAGATGTTGGTGGCGATTAGTGATATCCATTTTGTAGAC
Organism: Deltaproteobacteria bacterium; assembly: GCA_029933075.1. Classification (GTDB taxonomy): domain Bacteria; phylum Desulfobacterota; class DSM-4660; order Desulfatiglandales; family Desulfatiglandaceae; genus JAOZOW01. The sequence goes on from JAOZOW010000002.1 coordinate 1,569, forward strand.
GGCACCGCAGGGGAGCACAACCTTCCGTTCGGCGCCTTCAACAGCGTATTTCTGTCGGATATTTCCGCGTTGGCCTCAGCAAAGGATGCCAAGGAGGTCAAAGTTCTCCTTCTGGGAGATATTGTAGATCTGATACGCAGCACCAAGTGGTTCGAGGTAAACCTCGAGGACCGTCCGTGGGGTGAAAGGGGCCTGAGCGATATCCCGGTGCCGCGAAAGGGGAGTGTTACGGAAAAGCTATGCCTCAAGATCCTGGGACGAGCTTCCCAAAATAGCCTGGGAAGAGAGGAGCCGCCGGGCTCTCTGCCTAAGAACACCGTTCTTCACAAGAACTGGAAGACATTCAAATTGTTCAGGGAACTGCAAAGCCATCTGTCGGAGAGGTGCGGGAGGGAGATCCCGGTGGAAATAGTTTACATTCCAGGGAATCACGACAGGCTTTGCAACCTTTATCCTTCGGTGCGGGATGCCATCAGACAGGTCCTCGGGATCTCGGTAATAGAGGATACCGTTGATGGAGATCCGGGGGGTCAGTGGTGGTATAGATCCGATTATTTGGATGAGACGCACGGAGTATATGCCCGGCATGGTCATCAGTACGACCTGTGGAATTTTGGGGGCGGCAACGACCATACAAGACAAGGCCACCTGCAGACGCCTGTGGGCGATGTTTTCACGACCGAATTCGCGGTGAAAATACCCTGGATGCTTGATACATTAAAAGGGGAATACCCCGAGATTTCCAAAGAGATAAAGAGAATGGCGGAGAGTGCCAAGGATATTGACAACGTACGACCGCTCGGCAGCGTTATGGAATGGCTCTATTACCGACTCAGGAAAGAGAATCAGGGCAAGGTCAGGGATGCCTTCAATGATGCGTTTGACAGGGTCGTAAAAGGTCTGCTGGACATTCCATTGATACAGCAGTGGAGGTGCCCGGACACCTATGTTGACGATGCCTTGAGGCTCGCTGCCAATCGGTGGCTCAGCTGGCTTCCCAAAGGGATTGTGGATCTGCTCGACGCAGAGGACCTTCTTCCCCTGGTGATGGGGAGAACCGGAGATCCCGCCGATCCTGATAAAGACGTATACACACAGGCGGCATATAAGGAACGTATCTGGAGGGAAAACCCAGGGATACGATTCATACTCTACGGGCACACACATGCTCCCCTGCAACGACCGCTTGACGGCGGGGACGAACGCGAGGTCTTCTACATCAACACCGGTACCTGGAGGGATCGCATTTACAGGACGGTGGGTATGGACAAGGCACATGACTTTGTTGAGTTGAAACAAATGACCTATACGATGATCTTCAGGAAGGACGAGGATACAAAAGGGAAAAAAGAGGGAACTCTAAGTTTCGATATCTGGACAGGCACCAAAAAGAAACACTATGAGACGTGAGGCGGGATGTAAGCAGTTTCCATCCATAAATGGCTCTTTTTCACAATCTCGGCGTCAATCTGCGGGATCACTTGCCTGCCTGTGCGTTGCACGCAGACAGGTGCGGCGTACTATAAAGACCGCTGTGATTGCATCACATCCCGGGGGAACTGTTCGCGCATAGGTGGATTGCTGGATAAAAACGCCAAGAGTCCCATAGACAACTGCTATTGCCTGGGCACCTCCGTTATTCCACAGCCATGGGGATTGCCTCCCACTCTTACGGTGGTGGCCATGGGAAAGCGTCTGGCAAAGCATCTTACCGGAAGATGAACAAGGAACGGGGGGGGTGGAGCATGATTCAAAAGTTCTCTAAAGATTACCTGAAGGCACTTCAAAAAATATTCGGCCCTACCGGCGGTATCATTGTCGGCTGTCTGATCCTGTCTCTCGCGGTGCTGTTCCTCTCAGAGCAGTTTTTTCTCAGGGGAAAGCTCATCGCACAGGGATACGTGGGAATCAACGACAGAAACGACCACCTCGTCATCAGGGTGAGACGGCCCGGGGTAAAACACCTGGTGGATTTTTACACCAGAAGGAAGAGCAACCTGAGTGTCCGATTGACGGACCCGGAGGGCAAAGAGATTTACAGTCAGGCAGAGTTACGCAAGCATAAAGGGGGGAGATCGTTTCACTTCACCCCGACGAGAAAAGGGGCCTATCGTCTTTACGTCAACCCTGGAGCAACTTCTTTCGTGCAATCAGGCAGCGCGCAGGTGAGGGTTTACGAAAATGATCGGCGGATCATTTCACCTCTGCTTGGAAGACTGACCATCTAATGGGAGATACGATCTCAGGAAAGGAGCGGGTAGCTCATAGTGCTCTCCCAGTGAGTGCCGGGTAATATGGGAGTTCGGGGCGAAATTTTTGATTTTGACAAATGAAGCGGTTGTTCGCCTGCACTCACTATATTATTGAGAGGAGGGCATCAGGCCATAAGGAGAGGGGCTTGAAGAAGACATAAAATGAGGGGAAATAGTCGATCAGCCGTTTGCTTGACAAATCGATAGAATTATGTCATAGAACCTTTCGGATTCACTTCAAAAAACAACCCCCCGGCCGTCCGGCCAGAGGGGGCCTCAAATATGCCACACAATTCGTCCTTCCTCAGGAAGGGGGAGGGAGATGTTTTTCGACGCCCCTGAATCTTTTCCCGAAAGGCGACATTATGGCCGCACTCACCCGTGAATACATCGAGGAAAGGAGCATCGGCCGCCGGAATGAGGACCGTCTGGTTCGTGATCGCATCCGCAAGTACGACCAGATTTTCAAGGTTGGCCAGATAATCACTTCGGAGGTAAACTTGGACACCCTGTTCGAGGTGATCATGACTGAGACCAACCAGATTTTGGGGACAAGACGGAGCACGGTCTTCCTGCATGACAAGAGGACCGGAGAACTTTGGTCCCTGGTAGCTACCGGCATGAAGAGAAACGAAATCCGCATCCCGGACAGTTATGGCGTGGCCGGCTGGGTGTTTACACACATTAAACCCTTAATGATCAACGATGCTTACAATGATCCCCGATTCTATTCCGAGATCGATAAAAAATCGGGCTTCCGGACCCGGAATATCTTCTGCGTCCCTCTCCTGAACCGGCAGGGAGAATGTATCGGTGCGCTCCAGGCCCTTAACAAGGTTACGGGCCGGTTCACGGAACGGGATCGGGATCTGCTCACCTCCATTTCCTGCTATGTGGCCATTGCCCTTGAAAACGCGAAGCTCTATGAAGAACTTAAGGCCCTGGACAGAGCCCGGGAACGAGTAATTAACCACCTGTCACACGAACTTAAGACCCCTATTGCCATCATTTCCGCCGCGCTGGGCAGGGTCTCCAGGGAAGTCCGGAAGGAAAATGTGAGCAAGCTCGAAAGGGCTGTAGAGAGATGCGATCGCAATCTCCACCGCCTAATGGATCTGCAGGAAAAGATCGACGACATCCTGAACCGCAAGCCGGTGGAAGAAGGGGAAAAAATCATCCGCATCATCCAAGATGCCGCCGATTTCGCGGAAGAAGCGGGAGAGGAGGGAATGGACAGGGAAAGTATAGGACGCATTGTTCGCCGCATCTACTCCCTGTTCAACACCGGTGACATCCGCATGGAAGAGATCCTGCTCGACAGGTTTCTCCACGATCTCTGCGATGAGATCCAGTCCGCCATGGGCGCCCGCGAGATGGAGATCGTCCGGGATTTCGACGAGGGGACCCATCTGCGCATGGACAGACGGGTCCTTACAAAGGTCTGCGGTGGACTGCTCAGGAATGCCGTGGAAAACACACCGGACGAAGGTAGAATTTCCGTGACCGCCAAATCGGATACGGAGGACATCTGCATCACTTTTCAGGATTTCGGAGTCGGGATCACGCCCGAAAACCAGGAGATGATTTTCGGCGGATTTTTCCACACCCAGAATACGGAGGCCTATTCATCCGGGAGGCCTTACGGATTCAATGCGGGGGGATCCGGTGCCGATTTGTTGAGAGCAAAGTGTTTTTCCGAACGGTTCGGGTTCACCATTTCCTTTGAGAGTTCCCGATGCCAATTCCTTCCAGAGGATTCCGACCCCTGTCCCGGCAGAATTTCCGCCTGTACATTCATCAAAGACCGGGCAGGGTGTTTCTCATCGGGCGGAAGTGTTTTCCGCCTCACCTTTCCAAAAAACGGCTCATCCGTATATTAAGTGCCCGGTCCCCCCGCAAAGGGGGTGTTGCGGACCGCATACATGGGATGTATCCGGAGGGAAAACCCAGGGGTACGATTCATACTCTACGGCCACACACATCCCTCCCTGCAACCATCGCTTGACACCGGGGATGAACGCGGGATGCCTTCGATTATTTCGAATGACGTGGAACCTAATTGGACCGGGGAGGCTTGAAACTCACCGCGCGGAGACGGTTTATGGCCGCGGCTATCTCCAGGGTACGAGGCCGGGCAAAGCTTCCGGGGTGTCTTTCGGGTCTGTGGAACGGATCCAGGAGGTCGAGGCCGTTTTCGTCCAGGAAAGATTCCACTTTCTCCAGCACCTGTTTTAAAGGAGCATCGCCATCCATGAAACGGGTGGCCGCCAGGTGGATGGCAAGGCCCGTGGCCCGGGTCTGGCTGAAGTCCACCAACTGCTCCACCCCCCTGAGGTCGATCATATCGGTTCCATACAGGATTTGGTCGAGGGCCTTTGCATCGATCTTCACTGCCTTTTTGCCCCGGGATGGATCAAAGCTGGCAGCAATAGGGGCCCTGGCCAGCCTCCATCGGTCGTGGAGGCTCGTCTCCCGGCGCCTCTTCGTGGTATGGGCTTTTGCTACTCTCCTGGCCTGGTCAGTAACATCCTCGGGTAAATATTCGCGCAACATAATAACCGTGTCGGCCACATCAAAGTAATCCCCGCATCCCCCCATCACCAAGACGGTAGAGACGCCGAAATTCTCATAGATTTCATGCACCCGGTCAATAAAGGGTGTAATGGGCTCGAATTGCTTGTGTACAAGCTCCTGCATCCGGGCGTCTCTCACCATGAAATTGGTGGCGGAGGTGTCCTCATCAAGCAGGAGGAGATCCGTTCCCATCTCCAATGCCTCGATGATATTCGCCGCCTGACTGGTGCTGCCACTTGCATTGTCCGTACAAAAGGCTGTGGTGTCCAGCCCCCGGGGCAGGTTGCTGATAAATGGACTGATGTCCACCTGTTCGATACGCCTGCCATCCTCCGCGCGGATCTTCACCGCCCTGGGGCAGGTGACCACATACTCGCGTCCATCCCCGGGGATGTGGGGGTAGACCCCCCTCTCCAATGCCTGGAGAAGTGTGGACTTACCGTGATAACCTCCTCCCACGATGAGTGTGACGCCCATAGGGATGCCCATACCGCTGAGTTCCGTTCCTGGAGACTCAGCGCCAGGCAGAGGGTTGGGGAGCTCGATTGTCACCCTCAGAGAGGACGGCCCCTTGAACAGGATCGCCCTGTCCCTTGACAGGGGCCGCTGGCTGTTGCCCCTCTCTCTTGGGAGCAGGGCGCCGTCTGCCACGAAAGCCACGAGATTAAGTTCCTCCAACCGGCCCCGTATGTATTCCTGATTCTCCACGCACTCCACGAATTCCCTTGCCCTTTTCTGTGGATAGTTTCGCCACAAAAGCCCCTTTTCAACCACTGCCGGCAGACGCTCGCACAGCATCGCCTCTGCCTGGCGCCCGAGAATTCTCCTGCCAGCAGCCGGCAGGCCACCATAGATCCGTGCTTCCACCCAGTCAGAGGTCACCTTGCTCGCCGTCCTCTCCAGGACTTCCTGCCCCCCTGCATCGATGGAGAGCAAACCACTCTTTCCGCTCCCCTGTCCGCTGCGCCCCATCCTCCCAATGGCCTGATGCACCTGACGGGTGATGAAGTCCTCGAGGGCAATACGACGCACTCTGTTTTTGTAAAGATCCGGTGGAAACTGGGCTCGTTTCATGGATACCCGCAAACGCAACCTTGACGGCGAGGCAAAGGGATCGCCCTGCACATGGTCCACGTAGAGGGAAAAGGGACCAAAATCATAAGCCCCCTGAATGTCCTTGTATGCCTTGTAGCCTTTTCCGTCGATCCGGGAAAGGAGCCTCCTTAAATCTTCGCTCGTAAGCATGGTCTGTCAGCCTCGTTGATGTAGTCTGCCTTTTTTCTAATGATAATACGGGTATGCCCTGATGGCATCAAGTAAAAGAATGCATGTGCCTTCTCCTGATCCTTGAACAAATGAAATATCCATGAGAAAATAAGCTATATGGCTGGATTCCGACAACTTGCGATCTCTTGGGCAGGGGCATGAAGGGGATTTGGGATAGGGGTGTGTGGCAAAAGGTGCTTGGTACCTTCACCAGAGGAGCGGATCTCCGCACTGTCACGCTCAAATCCTTAGCGCTGGCCATCTGCTCCACGATTGCCGCCCTGCCATATTTTCATTATCTGATATTCGTCGCCACCAAGGAGGGGGGAGGGCGCCTGCCCGATGGGGTGAACTCATGGGAACTGCTCGTCACGCAGCTATTCTTCGTGCTTGTGCTTTCTCTGCTTTCGGCCCTTGTGGGTCTTTCATTTTCCACCAAGTTAGGCCTGCCAGGGCTTGGGAGCATGAAGGACCTGAGAGAGGACATGCCGGTGCTTCTGTGCCTGGGTGCCGTGATGACTTTTGCTTCTTATTATCTGTTTGATCGATACTTTTTCGAGGTTTCCCCCCTTTCTTACCCCGAAGGGGCGCTTTACCTCATATCCATGCCCTTCAAAGGGGCCTTTACCGAAGAAATCATCCTGAGGCTCTGCCTCGTCACACTCTGTGTGGGGATATTGAAGCGCAAAGGCGCCGGTATGGTGCTGGCCTCGACCGTTGCTTCTCTTTTCACGATCAAGTATTTTCAATTCATGGGGATCGAATGGGGATTGAACTATCTTTTTATGACACAGATCCTCCTTGCATTCTTGGCTCATCTCATCCTTGGATATCTGTTTGTCACCAGAGGCCTTTTTTACGCAATGGCCCTGAAATTTTTTCTTGGAATCAAGTACGGCATCGTTTCCTGGACCCTGAGGATGTAGGGAACCAAACAGGGAAATGCAGTTACTGGGTTGACTGTTAGGGCAAGAGGGCAGGGAGAGGGCTTCTTAGGACGGGCATGGGATGTGGCACAGGGGATAAAATGCAAAATCAGTGAAAGGGGGAAGGCATGAACGAAAAAACTCCAACAAGGGAAGAGGCATATCAGCTACTCACCAGGTACAATAAGAGCGAAAGCCTGATCAAACATGCCCTGGCGGTGGAAGCGGTGATGCGATACTTCGCCCGAAAGCGGGGGGAGGACCAGGACAAATGGGGGGTTGTGGGCCTGGTCCATGACCTTGACTATGAGCAATTTCCCCAGGAACATTGCCTAAAGAGCGAAGAGATCCTCAGGGAGAATGGCTGGCCGGAGGAATATATCAGGGCGGTGATCAGTCATGGATGGGGACTCTGTACCGATGTAGAGCCGAAAACCGAGATGGAAAAAGTGCTTTATGCCGTGGATGAGCTCACCGGGCTGGTGGTCACAACGGCCCTCGTTCGTCCTTCCAAGAGCGTGCTGGACCTCAAGGCCAAGTCAGTGAAAAAGAAATGGAAGGACAAAAGATTTGCAGCAGGGGTAAACAGGTCCGTGATCGAAAAGGGCGCGGAGATGTTAGGGGTGGACCTCTCGGAGCTCATCACGGATACCATCATGGGTATGCGGGAAGTGGCGGAACAGATCGGTCTGAAAGGAAGCCCCGGTTGATCGGTAGCCGGGCCGGGCATATTCATGCCATGGGACGTGAAGGTGTTTGAAGGGGAGTTTTCCGGCGATCTTCTCCTTGATCAAACCCATATGCTGTGATAAAGTACCGCCACTTTTTTCCGGGAGAGAAGCTGATATGGCGGAGAAGGAAAAGCGCATACATTTATCCATCAGAACCGATGAAGTGACGGCAATAGGGGTCTCCGATCCGGGCCTGGTGCGGCCCCAAAATGAGGATAGTATCTGGGTTGACCAATCGGGGACATTCTTGCTCCTCGCCGACGGCATGGGAGGGCATGAGCGTGGTGCTGAGGCCAGTCAAACGGCCATAAAGATCATTCGCGAACGCCTGAAACCCGAGTCCCTGAAAGAACAGCTTGCCGATATCACCGCCCTGGCCGGAGTGCCGGCCCAGATCGCCCGTCTTTTTCCCGTGATAGATGATGCCGTGGAACGGGCCTCGTCGGAAATTTATGACCGAAATTTGCAGCTAAAGCTTGAGAGATTCATGGGGACCACCCTCGTTGGCCTCCTCCTGGTGAATGACGATTACGTACTGTGGTTCCATGTGGGAGACAGCCGGCTGTACCGCTGGCGCAATGCCGCCCTCGAGCTCCTGACAACCGACCATTCCGTCTACGAGGAATGGCTCAACGACGGAAGGATCGGAAAAGAACCGGAAAAGAATATCATCACTAGGGCCATAGGACCCAATCCCTTTGTGCAGCCCGACACATCATGGGGCAGGCGCCAGAAAGGCGATATCTACCTGCTTTGCAGTGACGGCCTGAATGATATGCTTTCAGACGACCAGATAGCTGAAATATTGAGGTCGGAAATGGATGTGGAGGACATTGCCAATGGACTGGTGGACGCCGCCCTCGAGGCCGGAGGAAAAGACAATACCAGCGTAATTCTCTGCAAAATCTGAGGTCTATGCCGTGCGGACATTGGAAAATCCTTCCCTCAACCCCTTTCTTGCCTTCTAAAATGACCGCAGCTCCCACAAATCGTGTGGATCTCAGCCGGCATTCATCTTTGAAACGCACGTTTCCCCATACACAGGAACCTCGCTTATCAAACACCCCAGGGATTTCTTTCGGTAGATCCGATGGGCTTTCATGCCGGGGGAGATGATTCCATGATGGACAGGCTTAAGAGTCTCTTTGGAATTGGAGAACATGAGGCCGGGCACAGGGATGTTCCCGAAAGATATGACATTTCTGTGGCCACCTGCGCTCTGCTGCTTGAAATGTCATATATCGACGGGGAATTTGACGAGGCGGAAAGGCAGAGACTGCTTTCCGTTCTCAGCCACGGTTATGGCCTGGACCGGGAACACGCCCGGGTGCTGCTCGAGACCTCCAAGAAGGAGCTGGAAGGGAGTGTGGACCTGTGGCGGTTTGCAAGCGTTATCAACAAGCATTATTCCATTGAAGAGAAAATGCGGATTATTGAGACCGCTTGGGAAATAGCCTATGCGGACGGGAGACTGGACAAGCATGAAGACTATATGGCCCACAAAATGGCCGGCTTGCTCCGGCTTTCCCACAAACAGCTCATTGAGGCCAAGTTGAAGGTGAAAGAAAGGTACGAAGCCGCAAAGCGGGAAGGAGGGAAGTAGTTATGAAAAAAATACTGTTCCTGATGTTGGCAGGATGTCTGCTCATGCCCCGCGGGGGCGCGTGCACGGAAAAAATACCACAGGCCATAGGGGACATTGCCGTCCTGTATGACAAGACCATAAAAGGGTTTGCTCATCCTGAATCCGTGGCCTTCGAGCCCCATGAAAAAGTGCTCTATGTGGGGCAATTCGGCCCCCTTCTCAGGCCGACCTTCAAGGATGGAAAGGGCAAGATAAGCAAGGTTTCCCTCACCGGCAGGGTCATGGTGGATCGGTTCCTTCCTGATCGAGGCGATGTCCTGAACAAGCCGAAGGGGATCCATGTGAAAGGGAGCAGGCTCTGGGTCACGGACATCGATGTGGTCTGGGTGTTTGATTTAAAAACCCGGCGGGGTAGAAAGGTACGGCTCCCTGGTGCAAAATTCGCCAATGATCCCGTAGTGGTTCGCAACATGCTTTTTGTAAGCGATACCATGGCAGGGCTAATCTACCGGGTGGAGCCTGCTGATTTTCTGGAACCCGGAATTGACCCGAAGGTCGGGGTTTTCTCCTCAGGGCTTGCATTCGGCCCCAACGGCCTGTGCCGGGCAAAGCGCGGTTTTCTGTATGTTGTAGGATATGACATGGGGGGCAAGGACCGCGGGATCTACTCGGTGGACGCCGGGGGAGGGGTGAAGGCGATCACCAAAGACATCGGCATGCTGGACGGTATCGCCCAACTTCGGGATGGGACGCTTCTCATCACGGACTGGAAGTCACGCTCCCTTTTCAGGTGGAGCCGAGAGGAGGGCCAAGAGATCTTGGCGAGGGGATTCCAGGGCCCCGCTGATTTTTGCCTTGTACCCAAGAAGACAGGGCTAATGGTCGTGATACCGGACCTTGTAAGGAATGAGCTTCGAATGATCGGCATTACCAGATAAGGGGACATGAACCGATTTCCCATGGAACGAGATGGTTTTCATGGTGTCGATATAAAACGAAAGGGGGTCCGATGAGACAGAAAACCGAGACCCGGGGACCTTCCTGTGCATCGTGCAGGGAGGAGCCCGCAAACAGGATCTGTATGACCGAGCAGGGCTCGGCATCGAAAGGCTGTCCTACGGTGGCATCCCAGGATCTCCTGAAAGATGCCAATAAGGCATATGATCGCCCTGAAATAAAGGAGTTTGCCCGGCAGGCATCCATTCAGGAGGCGGAGTGTTATGCAAACCGCCACCAGAGGCCCTACGTGATGCAGCCCACTAAGACGCGCATAGTCGAAATTTGCGAGTTTGCCAAGAAAATGGGGTACGAACGGCTGGGGCTGGCCTTTTGCGTGGGATTGGCCGAAGAGGCCCGAATAGTTGAAGGGGTATTGAGGGATCATGGATTCGAAGTCTTCTCCGCGGTATGCAAAGCGGGCAGGACCCCGAAAAGCCTCCTCGGCCTCACGGTTGAGGAAACCATCTTTCACGACAGGGATGAGGCCATGTGCAACCCGGTCTACCAGGCGTCCCTGCTTAACCAAGCGAACTGTGACTTCAACATTGTACTGGGGCTGTGCGTGGGTCATGACTCTCTTTTTTTCATGCATGCCAAAGCGCCAACCACGGTTTTGGCCGCAAAGGACAGGATAACGGGCCACAATCCCCTGGCGGCAATATATCTTTCGGGGTCCTACTATAGAAAAATCAGCAACCCGGATATTCCGTGAGCGTGACGTTCGGACGTGGTTGACAGGAGACATTAATGGAAAAGAAACCCCGGGAGGAAAAGAGATGGCCGGAAGGGGTTCCCCATGAAATCAGCGGGTATGAGAGGCCACTGTTCTCCATCCTGGACGATGCGGCAGGCACTTACCCTGAGGCCGTTTACACAATATTTTCCGGTGCCACCCGTACATATGGCCGGGTCAGGGAAACGGCAGACCGCGTGGCCGGGTTTCTTGCCACCCGCGGCATCAGGAAAGGCGACCGGGTGGCCATTTTCCTTCCCAACCTCCCGCATTACCCCGAGATCTTTTTCGGGATCCTGAAAGCAGGCGGGGTGTGCGTCACCTGCAATCCGCTTTACAAGAGCTCGGAGCTGAATTTCCAGCTCAAAGATTCGGGCGCCAGGGCGGTCTTCGTTATGGATCATCCCACGTTTTACTCCACTGTGCTTGAGGCCCTGGTGGGTACGGAGGTGGAGGTTGTTGTAGTCTGCAATGTCAAGTCCTACCTGCCCCCGCTCAGGGCCTTGCTGGGGGCCTTGATGCGCAAAATCCCCAGGGCAGATCGCCATGAACCCGGTCATTTCATGTACGATGACATAGTCGGAAATTCGGCCCCCCAGCCTCCCCCCGTATCGATCGACCCCACGAGAGACCCTGCCCTTATTCTCTATACGGGGGGTACCACGGGAGTGCCCAAGGGGGCGTGCCTCAGCCATTCCAACCTGGTCTCCAATGTCATGGCGGTGGAGGAGTGGGTCCGCATCGTTGAAAAGCCCGGGGACAAACCCGTAAAGCCTGAAAAAGGCGGGGCCCACACATCACTCGGCGTATTACCCTGGTATCACAGTTTCGGTCTCACCACCTGTATGCTGGCCGTATGCATGACCGCCTCCCGTGTGGTCTGTATCCCCGACCCCAGGGCCGGGAATCCGCCTTTCACCGAAGTGCTGAAAGCAATTGAAAAATACAGAGTGACCATGGTTCCTGCGGTGCCTACCATTTTTTCGGCCATGGTGAATCATCCACTCATCGACAGGTTCGACCTGAGCTCGATTATGGGATGCGGATCGGGCGCCGCGCCTCTTCCCCGGGAACTCGTGAGACAATTCGAGGAGCGCACCGGCGCCGTTATCTACGAGGGCTACGGCATGACTGAAACATCACCGGTACTGACAAGCAACCCCACTGACCGCGCCCTGCGAAAAATAGGCACAGTCGGCCTCCCATATCCAAACACTGAGATCAGGATTGTGGATTTGGAAACGGGACTCCGGACATTGCCCCCGGGGCAGGACGGAGAGATTGCCGCCTCCGGCCCCCAGGTAATGCTCGGCTACTGGAACAAGCCTGAAGCCGACAAGGCGGCTTTCAGGGAGATCGATGGTAAAAGGTTCTTTCTCACCGGCGATATCGGGCACCTTGATGAGGACGGGTTTCTCGTTATTACGGACAGAAAAAAGGACTTGATCATCGTAGGCGGATTTAATGCGTATCCGAAGGAGATCGAAGAGGTCCTGTACGCACATCCCAAGGTGGCCCTTGCCGCGGCAGTAGGAGTGCCCGATCCCCATACAGGAGAGGCCATAAAGGCGTTTGTGCAGCTTAAGCCCGGCGCCGAGGCCACGGAGGAAGAAATCATCGAGTTTTGTAAGAAACGGCTGGCAGGCTACAAACGACCCCGCGAGGTGGAGTTCCGTGAGAGCCTGCCACTCTCAGTGGTTGGCAAAGTCCTCAGGCGGATCCTGCGTGAAGAGGAGCTGAAGAGACGAAAAATGTCCTGAAAGGAGAGACCCGCGATAGCTTTGTCAGTCGGGATCAAATGAGAGAAAGGAGAAAAGCGAATGGCGATCCATCCGGAATCCATACCACCGCTCAGGGCCGAGGTCATTGAGGTGAAAGGGGAGTGCAGTGCGGGCCACAGGAAGGGAGACACCTTCCGTATAGGCTGCTACGACAGCGGGGGCCTGTGCGGCTTCTTCTATCATGATATCTTCCCGAGCCTCAGCGTCATGCAGTTCGGCGGAAAGTATCCCTGGTCTCCCGCAGATCAGCTCACCCTCGAATGTCCTGACAGACAGAATGCTGTTACGGTGAAGATTACGAAAGGCGATCCATCTTCCTCTTAGCCGGGCCTGAATATCAGAAGCCAGGCGTGGGCGATCAGAACGCTGATGATCATGTAGGGAAAAGCGGTCTTCATAAACCCTATAAAACTGATGTGGTAACCCCTCGCCTCGGCAATTCCCATGGTCACCACGTTGGCAGAGGCACCGATCAAGGTCCCGTTTCCACCGAAGCAGGCACCCAGGGCAAGAGCCCACCAGAGCGTGTTTTCAGATCCCGGGATTACCATGCTCAGATAGGCGACAATGGGCAGCATGGTGGCTGTAAATGGGATGTTGTCCACAAAGGCGGACATAATGGCCGCCACCCATATGATAAGGCTGCAGGCCGCCACGAAATTTCCTTTTGAAAGATGAAGGATCCAGTCCGCTATGACTGCCAGGAGGCCGCTCGACTCCACGGCCCCCACGATGATAAACAGGAAGATGAAGAACATCAACGTGGGCCATTCAATGTCCTTCTCAATAAGCTCCAACAGGTTTATTTTATCGGTGAGGATCGCAATGGTCAGAAGAATAGAGGCGCCCATCAAAGCGGCGATGCTCACTTCCATATGCCAGTAACCGTGGCTGAGGAACAGGAACACTGCAAATGCAAGCACGGCCAGGCCATAGGCTAACAGGGTGCTGTCCGTGATCTGATATTTTTCTTTCAACTCCCTGATATATTCCGGGATGTTTTCCACTTTGGCCGCGGCGTATGCCTTTCCCCACACCAGTTTGGAAAAAATGATCAGGGCCAGCATGGAGACCCCGCATATAAGGGAAAGGGCCACTACGAAATCCATAAAAGTGAGTCCCGCGTAGGAGCCTATCATGATATTGGGAGGGTCGCCTATGAGGGTGGCGGTCCCTCCCACGTTGGAGGCAAGGACCAGTGGAATCAGCAGGACCAGCGGGTTGATGGAAAGGGATACGCAGATCTCAATGGCTACTCCTGTCAGAAGGAGCATGGTTGTCACATTGTCCAGAAACGCAGAAGAAATTGCCGTGAAAACCATGAGATAGACCGATAAGAGAAAGACATGGCCTCTGGCGAGCTTGTAGGCAATGTAGGCACACCACTGGAACACGCCGGTGTGTTTCAAAATCCCCACAATGATCATCATGCCCATGAGGAGAAATATCACATTCATATCAATGGAGCTGATAGCTTTTTCATAAGAAAATATGTGATATTCGGGGTTGATGGTGCCGATGGTGTAGGAGATGATCATCATCAGGGAGGCGCCCACCATTGCAGCTATGGTCCTGTGGAGGAGCTCAAAGGCGATGAGGGCATAGGCCAGCACGAACACGACGGTGGAGATCCAGAATGCCGGTCCAAGGACCCTCGGCAGGGTGATGTCTTCACTGAGGTAGTAATGATCGCCTTTTCGGGCAAGCTCGCTTCCTTCCACCTTGAACACACGGTGCTCAAAACTGGTCTTCCTCGCCTTTATTTCCACTGTGGAGCTGAGGATCTCGTCTTTCGGGAGCTGAAAACGGGACACGTACTTTCCGTTATGAGCGGTAACCACATGATCCACTTTCTTCCCGTTGACCAATATCTCCACTTCCGCCTCATCTATGGGCTCCTTGTGGTTATCCAGTATGAGCCCTGAGACGCTGATGGTGTCTCCACCAGCAATAGCCGCCGCGGGCGGACCGCTTTTGGCTCCGTGACCTGCGTTTGCAACACCCGGGAGCATGAAGCAGACTGCAAGGACTATGGAAAAGACAATAGAATTCTGTAGACATCTCATAGGGGTGTTTCCTCCTGTTCCATCCGCCTCCTGATTGTTGGGGAATCTATAGCAGGACCCGGTTTTGGGTGTCAAGGAAAAGGTTCTGGGCCAAGCCGCCCAACTGATTGACAGCGTTGAATATTCTATGCTAAACAATCTGCAGGAAAATGCTTGTAAAAACCTTTGCGATCAAGTCTCTTGTTGTCCAGGATACGATCATGGTCCTGTCTCTCGGGATCGTGGTCTTTTTTTTATTGCGGGCACTGGCAAAAAAGAATATTAAGCACGGCATTGTATTTGTCATATGGATTCTCATTATCCTTTGGTTTTTCAACAGTCCCTTTTTCGGTTTCAGCCAGGTAACCGTCTCGCCAGATGGCATTCAATTGAAATATGGTCTGCTTTCCTTCAGGGACACGGTCGTGCCAATAGACTCCCGATGGGAGATTGAGACCTCACTGACAGGACTGAGAAAGATGAAAAGGGTCTACACTATTAGAATCGGAGACCGCAGGAGCATGAGGGTGAGATGGAAAGGTGGATATGATCTTCTCACGAAAATCGGGAAGGCCATTGAAGAAGCCAGACAGCGCCCATAATCCTGCGGGCGAGGTGGAGGATGGATTTCGAACTGTCCAAGACACAGCTTGATATCAGGCAGGCGGCCCGGGAATTTGCCGAGGGGGAGTTTCGGGATATTGCAAGGGAGTGCGATCTTAGAGAGGAATTTCCCCGCACCCTTCTGGAAAAGGCTGGAGATCTGGGGTTTCTCGGGGTATTCATTGATGAGGAATATGGGGGCGCGGGTCTCGGCTTTCTGGAACATGCCCTGATACTGGAGGAATTCTGGAGGGTCGATCCCGGACTGGCCCAGGAGCTATGCTCCGTCACTTTCGGCGCGGAAGAATTTCTTCTTTTCGGGACCGAGGCCCAGAAGAGGAGATATCTCCCTTTGCTGAGCAGCGGGAAGGCCATAATGGGCTTTGCCATTACCGAGCCCGATGCGGGGAGCGATACCGCATCGGCAACCACCACCGCCGTAATGGAAGGCGGACAATATGTAATCAACGGCAACAAGGTGATGATCGGGAATGGCACGCTGGGAGACTTTCTCCTGGTATTTTGCCTCACCGAGCCCGATGTGGAGGCAAGGTCCCGGAGGCACAGCATCTTACTGGTGGAAACCGACAGGCCGGGATATAGCGCGCAGAGAATAGATGGAAAGATGGGCCTCCGGGCTTCCGATACCGCCAATATCTTCTTTTCCGATGTAAGGGTCCCGGAGGAGAATTTAGTAGGGGAAAGGGGTAAAGGATTCTATCAATTAATGGCGTTTTTTGACAGGTCACGGGCCTATGTGGCTTCCCATGGCGTGGGTCTGTCACAGGGTGCCCTCGAACTTGCAATCAAGCACGTGAAGAACCGCAGGCAATTCGGTCGCCCCCTGGCAGCTTTTCAGGTCACGCAGTTCAAGATCGCCGATATGTCCACGCGGGTCGAGCTTGCCCGGACCTTAACCCACAAGGCATGCTGGTTGGTGGATCAAGGCAAGGTTGATAGCAAAACCGTGGCCATGGCAAAGTGGTTTGCGGCCAGAACGGCTGTGGAAGTTGTGGATGAGGCGCTGCAGCTGCACGGCGGTTACGGATACATGAACGATCATGACATTGAGCGATTCTACCGGGCCGCCAAGGTGCTGGAAATCTACGAAGGCACAAAAGAGGTGGAGAAAATGATAATAGCACGTCGGGTGCTGGGCAGGGTGTCCTAATGACAACAGGGCCACTCCTCCGGCTGCCTCTGGAGGTGTGTCCCGGAAAAGGAGGTCAGTTATGCTGAAAAAAGTCTTGTCCGTTAGTCTTTTGGTAGGGGTGTTGGTCTTATGGAGTTTACCTATCCAGCAAGCAGCGGCCGCTGAGCCCATAATACTCGGTGTGCCTACCTCCCTCGGGTTTCTTGAAGGCAAGGAGGGCCTGTTCTGCGTCAACATGGCCGTAGATGAAGTGAATGCCAAGGGAGGCGTGAATGTGGGGGGAGAGATGCGGCCCTTCAAAGTAGTGGCCATTGACGCCCGCGGAGCCGAACCGGGAGTCCCGGTTGCGGACGTGATAAGGGCCCATAAGAAATTGATTCTGGAAGACAAGGCCAACTTTATCGTGTTCGGGTCATTTCGCTCCGAATGCGCCATTGCCTGTATGGACGTGGTGGGTAAGTACAAGGTGCCTATGCTCCTGGGCACAGCCATGTCGCCTGCCATGGAGAAGAAGGTAAAGACCAATTACGATAAGTACAAATACACTTTCCGGGTATGCCTGAATGCGGTCTATCTGATCAAGTACCTGGGTGGCACCATGGCATATCTGAACAAGCAGTTCGGCTTCAACAGGGTGTTCATCATGAACCAGGATGTGGCCTGGGCCAGGAAAACAGGGGATCTCATGATCAAGCTTGTCTTTGAAAAGATGGGCTGGGAGGTTGTGGGAAGACAGGCATTCCCCACGGGTTCCTCTGATTTTTCCGCGGCGTTGATGAAGGCAAAGGCCAAAAAAGCCCAGGTGATCCTGCCGATCTTTGACATGCCCCAGAGCGGAATCCTGGTCAAGCAATGGAAATCCATGAGAGTGCCAGCCCTTGTGGCCGGGTTTATCTCACCACTTGCAGGTCCCGCCGCCTGGAAGACTTTCGACAGGAAGATAGACGGGGCCATGAATTCCATCTTTGAAATCGGAAACATACCTGCTCCCAAGGTGCCCAAGTCCGTGGAGTTTTTTAACAAATACCGCAAAAGATATGGCAAGTCCATAGAAGCGGGACACTCTCCCGCCCCCGCTTATGAGATGATCTATATCCTCAAAGATGCCATAGAGAGAGCGGGGAGCCTTGACAGCGACAAGGTTGTAGCGGAGATTGAGAAGACGGATCGTATGGGTGCAATGGGGCGCATCAGGTTCAACAAAGGGCATCAGGTCATTTATGGACAGGATCCCAATGAAACGGCCCTCGGCTGCATGGCACAATGGCAGAAACCGGGCAAGAGGGTGATCGTCTATCCCGAGTCGATCGCAGAGGGGAAGATTCAGCTTCCGCCGGGGCTCAAGCCCGTAAAATAGAAACATCTTTTCTCCAGCGTCGTGCCCGATCGGCAACGGAGGATCGGGCACGACCTCTTTGACACAAAGGGACTAAACTGTTTCCAGCCGGGCTCCTTCGGGGCGCCGTGGGGTCGGCCTTTGGGGGTATTTCAAAACAATCCATGCTACTTGGCACCCTCATATACGGATTTGTAAACAGTACGATCCTGGCCCTCGTTGCCATGGGATTCAATCTCACTTTTGGCATCAGCGGGGTGGCCAACTTTGCTTACGGCGCCACTTATATCTTTTCGGGATTCCTGGTCTGGATCCTGCTCAATTCCCTGGGGGTTCCTTACTTCTTCTCGGTCGTTATCGCCGTCATATGCGCGGCATTGCTGGGGTTTCTGATTTATTATGTGGTCATATTACGAGTGAAAGGCCTGGCACTTTCGGAAGTCATGGCCACATTCGGCCTCGGGTTGGCCATAATGGAACTTTTTCGCTATTTTGACTTTGTGGGTTTTCGTTACACGCTGCCCGTGTTCTTTGACGGCAGTATTTCCATCGGGGATGTGTATATCGACTATCAGAGGCTGGCCATCGCCCTCATTGCCATGGCCCTGACGCTTTTCATCTACCTCTTCACACATCATACCAGAATAGGGCTTGCCTTTCGGGCCATTGCCCAGGATGAGCGCACGGCCCTCACCTTCGGGATCAATTCGGACAGAATCGGCGCTCTCAGCATGGCTTTCGGCTCGGCGCTGGCCGCTGTGGCGGCCATTGTGATTCTCCCTTTGGGCACCATTGCCGTCGAGGGAGGATACGATGTCCTGATAAACGCCCTTGCCGTGTGCATTGTGGGCGGGCTGGGCAGCACCATGGGGATACTTGTGGCCAGCGTTATGATCGGTTTCGCCCAGACTTTCACGGCCAATTACCTGGAGCCTCACTGGATGATGCTTGTGAGCTTAATCGCGATTGCGGTCGTTCTGGTGGTAAAACCCTCGGGGCTTTTCAGTCATCAAAAGGAGCTGGAAGAGAGAATTTAAAAATTTCAAAGACACGCCATGGCCTCATGAAAAGACGAAAAGAAAGAATTGATCGGGGCATAAAGGCGCGCTCCGAAGACATCTTTGCCCTGACTTCTTACAGGGAGATGCTGTACCTCCTGTTTCCAAGGGCGGTGCCGGTGGTTATTCTCCTCGGGCTTACCCCTCTTCTGAGCCCCTACTGGCAGGAGGTTCTTATCTCCACGGCCGTGTATGCGCTGCTTGCCATAAGCTGGGATATGCTGATCTGCGCGGGACTTGTCTCCTTGGGCCAGTCCCTTTTTTACGGCATAGGGTCATATATTGCGGGCGCGTTGAACTATTACTGGCACTGGTCGCCTCTGTTTACCATACCGGTGGCTACCGTAGGGGGCGGACTCCTGTGCACCATACTGCTGCTCCCCGTGCTGAGATTGAGAGGAATCTATTTCGCAATGGTCACGCTGGTCCTGCCGCTCATGTTTCTCAGGCTCGTAGAGGCCACGCGAATACTTGGCGGCACCGAAGGACTCACCGGCCTTACACCCTTTCCCGGTCAACTGACCGCCCTTTATGTGATTCAACTGGGGCTTCTGTGCGCGCTATTCGGGTTCCGGAGAATCATCAATTCCGACTATGGCCTTATCGTGAGAGGAATCAACGACAATGACCGTGCGGTCATGAGTGCGGGACTCAATATTCACTGGTACAAGGCCCAGGTCCTTTTCCTCGGCGCTTCCGTGGGGGCATTCACGGGCGCATTCGGTACCCACCTGGACATGTTCGCGGGTATGCCCGGGTTTGCCCTGGATTATTCCATTATGCCGTTGGCCGCTGCGGTCGTGGGCGGAACGGGCACTTTTGCCGGGCCCATGTTAGGGGCCTTTATTCTGGTGCCCTTGTCTGAAATCCTCAGGGCTTTGGGTGCGCTCAGGATCGTGTTCTACGGGCTTTTCCTCGTTATTTTCGTGGTTGCATTGCCGGAGGGCATCTTTCATTATCTCCAGAGAAAGTACCACCAGTTTGAAAGATGGGTGGAAGTGGAATGAACAGCCCTGCCGTTATACTCAGAGTGACCGACCTGTGCAAATCCTTTGGGGGTGTGAGGGCCGTCTCCTCGGTGAGCTTTGATCTCAGCGATGGGGAACTCCTGGGAATAATAGGCCCCAATGGCTCTGGCAAGACCACCCTTGTCAACCTTATCACCGGATTTATAAAACCGGATGCCGGCGGGATCCGGTTCCGGGGGAAAGATATTACCGGCTGGCCGCCTTACAGGATCGTCACCCTGGGTATTGCCAGAACCTTCCAGATGGTAAGACCCTTCTACCAGCTTCCGGCTTACAAGAATCTTGTGGTTCCTCTTTACTCGCCGAGGGTAAGAAGGCTTGCCGGCGGGAAATATGGAGACAGGGATGCTGTGGCGCTGGACCTTTTGGAAGAGGTGGGGTTTGAGCGTGATGCCTATGTCTCTTACAAAGTTGCGAGCGCTTTGCCTCAGGGCTACCTGAAAAGGCTGGAGCTGGCCAAATGCATGGCCCTTCGGCCCGATCTCCTTGTTCTCGACGAGCTTTTCTCCGGTCTGAGTCTTGCGGAGGTAGCCGGCATTGTGCCCATCATAGAAAAACTGAGATTCCAGGGCATGACGATCGTGATGATCGAACACCGCCTTAAAGAGCTTTTCAGGATCGCTGACCGTGTAATGGTCCTGAATTATGGCGAGAAAATAGCAGAGGGTTCCCCAGAAACGGTCATGGAGAGCGACGCTGTCAAGAAGGCCTATCTGGGCAGTGAGACCTGACAGGGATCCGAAATATGCTCAAAGTTAACAATCTCATGGTCTTTTTTGAGAACGCCCTGGCCCTGAACGACTTCAGCATGGAGGTCAAGGAGGGTCAGATAGTAGGCGTTATCGGCTCGAACAGCGCGGGAAAGACCACCCTCATGAATACCCTCTCGGGGCTGATTGTCGATATGCGGATCAAAGAGATCCGGAGGGGAGGGGAGCGGATCACGCTCTACGGGAAGATCCTGTTCAGGGACGAAGATATCACCGCAACAGGCCCGAGTGAGAGGGTCAGGAAAGGCATAGTTCTATGCCGTGAGAGACATCCGATCTTCCCGGAAAGCGATGTCTTTGAGAACTTGAAGATCGCAGGATATCTGCAGAAAAGGAGCATGGTGCTGGAGATGATCCAATACGTCTTTGAACTCTTCCCCGCGCTTGCCCAGCTGAAATCCAGGAAGGCGGGATTTATGAGCGGGGGGGAGCAGCAGATGCTGGCCATCGGCATGGCATTGGTGGCCCGTCCCACGCTCCTGCTTCTTGACGAGCCGCTTTTGGGGCTCAGCCCGATGATGCAGAATCTCCTTGTGGATGCGGTGAAAAGCCTCAGGGCGAAGGCGGGGATCACGGTCCTCCTGAGCGAACAATTCGCAAGGCCCGTGCTGCCCATAATCGACTTCGGGTACATCCTTGAAAATGGCATGCTGACCCTAACCGGCACGGGGGAAGAATTGATGGAAAACCCCGAGGTGAAAGCCGCTTATTTCGGAGTCTGACACTCCCTGTCCGGAGAAAGGCCCTGCCCAAGAGGAAAAGTAGGCCAGATGGGACAAAATATATTCGGCGTATTTCAGGAATCGGTAACCAAATACGGCTCAAAGACGGCGGTGATCTATCTGGGCACTCGTTTCAGCTACAGCCGTGTCCTGCGGCTGGCTGAGAATTTTGCCGGCTCCCTCCTTGAAATGGGGGTCGGCCCCGGAGAGCGGGTGATCCTCTATATTCCAAACAGCATCCAGTGGATTGTCGCCTGGCTGGGTATCCAGAGGGCAGGAGCGGTTGCTGTCCCGATAACCCCCATATATACAGCCCATGATCTACGTTACATCGCCAATGACAGTGGAGCGCGGTACATTGTCTGTTCCGATACCAACTACGGATATGTCCAGCAGGCCATCGCCGAAACGGGGCTCAGGAAGGCCGTGGTGACCAGACTCACCGACCTGCTCCCCTGGTGGAAGAGAATCTTTGGCTGGGCCTTTGACAGGGTGCCGAAAGGAAAAGTAGCCAGGGATGCAAACACCCTTTCTTTCACCCACATGACCAAATCGCGCTCCGGCAGCCGCAGGCTCCCCCCGCTTGCAAAAGGAGAACATGATATTGCCGAGATCCTCTACACCGGCGGCACCACCAAGTTTCCCAAAGGTGTCCCCATAACGCACGGCCTGTTCCTCCAGTCGGCACTGGAGCAGATAACAACAAGCGACCCCCTTTTTCCGGCATCCGAAAATATTATCATCGGTTCCGCTCCCCTGTTCCATATCTTAGGCCAGACATGCGGCCTGAGCGTTTTGCTTGTGGGTGGAAGCATCATACTTATGCCCAAGGTAAACCTGGATGCCATATTCGATGCGGTATCCAGGTTTAAAGCCAGGACCCTTATCGGCGTGCCGGCTCTCTATCGGATGATTTTGGAACATGACAGGGTCGATTACTACGACCTCAGCTCTCTGAAATACTGCTTCAATGGCGGTGACGTGCTTCCGGTGGAGGTGAACCAGAGATGGCGTCAGAAATTCAATAGGCCCATCTATCAGGGCTATGGCGCCACCGAGACCTGCGGGGGGGTCTCCATGTGTCCCCCGGACCGGGAGAACCCCTTGAAAAGTATCGGCAGGGTGGTCCCCAGCAAGAAAATCAAGATTGTTGATCCGGAAACGCTTGATCCGGTAGCCATCAACCAACCGGGAGAACTGCTGGTCCATTCGGATAGGATGGTAAAGGCTTACTGGAACAAGCCCGAAGAGACCGCCGAGGCCTTTGTGGAGTTGGATGGACGACTGTGGTACCGTACTTCTGATATCATATCAATGGATGAAGAGGGAAACCTCTACTTCATCGACCGCACTGTCGATACCATCAAGCATAAAGGGTACCGGGTTTCGGCCTCCGAGATAGAAGCCGTGCTTCAGGAACACCAGGCCGTCATCGGCGCTTGCGTGGTCGGAGTGCCTGACCCCAAGGTGGGGGAAAGGATAAAGGCATTTGTGGTGCTTAAGGAGGATGTTAAAGGCATCACCGGATATGATCTGATTAAGTGGTGCCGGGAGAGGTTGGTTCCTTATAAGGTCCCCCAGTACATCGAGTTTAGAGACATGTTACCCAAGTCCAAGGTGGGCAAGCTTTTGAGGCGGGAGGTTCGAAGCGAAGAAGAGAGGAAAGCACAATCCTAAAGAATGAGGCCCCCTGGTTTCTTAACGGCCCTTATTCATTTCGATGTTTTTATCTGAAAATGCCGTCTGCTCCGTCTTAGGGTTGTCCACCTGACAACTGGTTTTCATTCAGGTGGAAATTCCTAACCTGGGCAGTATGATTGCTTGAAGCAGGAACCATATCGCAATAATTACAACTAACCACAAAAAGTCCATTCCCTTTTTTTCCTCCTCATCCATCCGGATCTCCTGTCTACACTTCCAGGCCCGTCTCGTCCTGCTGCTGGGATAGGGAGTTCCGTTTACCGACACAGCCCACGGCCGTGTTTTCCTAAGAGGCTCAGGAAAATCCTCCAGAGGAAGAACAGGAAGAGGACAGGGCGTTTCCAAGCCCCCCGCTGGAGCTCCCTGACCCGCATGCGAATGAAGACATGAGCCTTGTGGTATCGGTACTGTCGCACGATGGACACCGGAAGGCCGTATCCGCATCAGAAGCAAAGACGATCTGTTCGAAACAGGTGCCGCATTTGTTGCATTTATATTCGTAAATGGGCATTGTGCGCCTCCTTCACCCGGTCTGGTTAATCGATATCAAAACTCTTTGTATTGCCAAAAGGCATTGTTTTTAATAAAGAAGCAGAAAACATCGAAAGGTTTCATTTTTTTCATAGCACGTTATATATTATAAAACAATAAACAT
Source organism: Deltaproteobacteria bacterium (assembly GCA_029933075.1). Classification (GTDB taxonomy): domain Bacteria; phylum Desulfobacterota; class DSM-4660; order Desulfatiglandales; family Desulfatiglandaceae; genus JAOZOW01. The sequence goes on from JAOZOW010000002.1 coordinate 25,487, forward strand.
CGAGAGGGAATTTTCAAAGGAAAAACGTATGGAAAAAGCGGTTGATGTTTTGTTTTTCATATCATATCATCCCTTCCTCCTGTGGGAGAGGGCGGAAAAACGGGAGTTCCCGTGATTTCGGAAGAATGAGGCCCAGAAGGGCAGACGGATTTGCCGGGTTGAAAAAAAAGATTGTGGCTGCTTAATCCATGGATATCCAGATAAAGAGAAGAATCGGCCAGGCCCTGCTCCTGGTTCTTTCGGTGTTTGCCATAGGAACTACTGGTTTTTACCTGCTGCTGGATGGCCTATCATTTATTGACGCCCTGTACCTCACCATCATTACGCTCACCACCGTAGGGTATGGAGACATCACCCCCCATAACAATATGCCCCCTGACGGGAATCCTTATGTGATCAATCTCTTCACCATTTTTATCATCCTGGTGGGTATGGGGTCGGTCCTTTATGTCCTCAGTGTGGTCACGGAATACCTCCTCATGGGAGAGGTGGCCCAGAAGAGGCGCAGGAAGAGAATGCAGAAGCTCATCTCCGCCCTCAGGCGACATTACATCATCTGCGGTGCAGGGCAAGCCGGTTTCTACATGATGCAGGAACTGAAACATACGATGCGGCCTTTTGTGCTTATTGAAAAATCTGAGGAGCGGATAAGAAATATTGCTGAGGAGTTCGAGGACCTCCTTTACATACAGGGAGATGCAACCCATGACGAGGTTATAGAGGAGGCAGGGCTAAGACATGCGGCCGGTGTGATTGCCGCCCTCCCGGATGAAAAAGATAATCTGTTCGTGGTCATGTCTATGGGGCAGAAAAGGAAGGACCTGGGCGCAAATTTCAGGATCGCCGCTAAGGTGGAGCACTTTAATAAAATGGCGCCCAAGATGCGAAGCGCGGGCGCGGATTGCGTTATCTCCCCGGAGCGAATTGCAAGCCGGCGAATGGTCTCGGAGATGTTCAGGCCCTCCGTGACCACCTTTCTGGACCGGATGTTGAAAGATGATCGCGCTGTTATGCGTATTGAGGAAGTCACGGTGGCGCCTGGCTCGCCTTTTGCGGGCACCACCCTGAAGGATGCGCGGATACCAGATAAAACGGGACTGCTTATCGCTGCGGTAAGGAAGGGTGGGACAGGGGGGTTCATTCCCAATCCCCCCTCTGGACAGGAAATAGAACAGGGTGATGTGCTCATTGCTATGGGAGCCATGGAGCAGATTCGCGCGCTGCGGAAGCTGGCAGAGGGGTAATCCGTCTATGGGGAAAACGGAAAAAAACTGGCTCAGGGATCATGTCATAATTTGCGGTCTTGGCGCCACTGCCACCCATATCATCGAAGAGCTGGAATCCTACCGGGAAAGGGCGGCCAAGGGTGATGAGCGCAACGCTGAGAGTATGGGATTTTTCGAATACCTGGTGATTGACAGCTCGGAAGAGGCCATTAACAGAACGAAGGTAAAGTGGCCTCATATGCAGGCGCTTGTAGGAGACGCCACGGATGACGACGTGCTGGAACAGGCCGGTATCCGGAAGGCATATGGAATCTTCCCGGTGCTATCCAGCGAAAAGGATAATCTTTACATCACCATGGCAGCGCGTCAGCTCAACCCCCGAATCAGGATTGTGGCCCGGACGGCGGACATATTCAATATAGGGAAAAAGTTGTTCAAGGGCGGGGCCAATGCGGTGATTTCCCCCAACTTCATCGGTGGATTGCGTCTGGTCTCCGAGATTGCGAGGCCCCATGCCACCGATTTTCTCGATCAGCTTCTCCATGAAAGAGGGACGCAACTTCAGATAGCCGAAGCGGTCGTATCTTCCAGCTCCCGGCTTTGCGGACTCACCATCAGGGAGGCTGACCTGCCGCGGAAATGCGGGCTCTATATCATCGCCATGAAAAAAAAGGGGGTGCGATCCTATACTTACAATCCTTCCCCTAATGAGCGAATAGAACACCTCGACACGCTTATTGCCATGGGGTACAGGGACCAGATCGCCGAATTAAAAAAACAGGCCGGAGAGGAATAGGAAACAGCCATCCCTTAAGGGGCATTGCTAATCATAGACCTTGGTCTCATCCTCCTCACCAATCTCTTCCCCTTCGGAGACCTTGGTAACTTCATCTTCTTCCACCGCTCCTTCAGCGCCCACCTTGGTGATTTCTTCCTCTTCAACCACCCTGGTTACATCGCTTTCTGGCAACTCTTCTTCTCCCACGATCTTGGTTGCCTCATCATCAAACACTTCCTCCCTGGGTGCGAGGATGTGGAATTCAAGAATCGTTTTGCTGCTCAGCTCTATCTTGGCTCCATCGTAGAGCTTTGCCCCTTCATCTGAAACCATCTGACCATCCAGTTTTGTGCCGTTTTTACTGCCCAGGTCTCGAATATAGAAAACGCCCCCCTCATGGTCGATTTCCGCATGCTTTCGTGAAACGGGTTTGTCCGGAATGAAGATATCATTGCTGCTCGTACGTCCCACAGTAGTTGTGTTTCCCGTGATCTCGAAGGTTTTTCCGGGATCCAGATTCATGCTTTTTACCACCGTGAGTGTGGCAATAGGGGGCTCCTCTTCGCCTCCGGAAAGCATGGCTTCCATGGCAGGCCCCACATCACCGATATACTGCGTTTCATCCGCATCGAATCCGGCCGGGGCTTTCTTCGGTTCCGATGGTCGAACCACTTCCTCGGGGCTCCAGGCTTCCTCTGGTTTCTCGCTTTTGCGGCGTAATGCCAGCCATGCCACCATGCCGATTATTATCAGGAGGGCGACAAGCCCCCCGATCCAGATAACAGGCTGCACACCTTTCTTTTTCTCGGCCACCGTTGTGGGAGGCTTTGGGAGCGGAGCCGGAACCTTGATCTTCAGGGTGATCTCATCCGACCCGGACTGGCCGTTGAGGTCGATTGCCTCCACCCGCACCACCTGCAAGCCGGCCGGCGCCCCTTCGGTTTCCCACACAAAGCTGTCAAATGGAGGCGAAGTGCGTTCCTCTTTGAGTGCGGCGCCCACATAGAATCTGACCTTTTTCACTGCTTCCTCAGGGGATATGCTGACCCTGACAGTCACCCTGCCTTGGACTTCCTCTCCTGAGGCGGGGCTGAGGATCTTTACCACGGGCCTTGGCATCATCGGGAGGGGAGGGGACCAGAATCTTTTCTCATCCTGCCCGCTGGTGGGGCCATACCTGGCCTTGACCACCAGGCTGTGTTCTCCGCTGGTGGCCCTGGTCAGATAGGTGAGCAGGTACTGGGACTTCAGCTGGTTGGCGAGGGTCTGGTAAAATCCTGACAACTCCGCAGCGGAGGAGCCCAGTAGACAACGGCCGCCGGTCAGCTTGGCAATCCGCCTGAGTTCCTTGGCGTCCACCTTAGGGCCGGCGCCAACGGTGTATATGGGGACTCGAATTGTTTTGGTAGTGGCGGCATCGATCACGTCATTTGAGCTGTATGTGCTGCAGACGCCTCCCCCTTTTTCATCCTTTCCGTCGGTAAGGAGGATGATGGCCCTCCTTCCCTTGGGGATTTCCGCACACTTCTTGATTGCTTGGTAGGCAGTGTCATAAAGACACGTAGCGGCCCTGGGCTTGGCGCGGAGGCTTCTCACAGCATCAATGGCGGCATTATGGTCTGTTGAGAAATCCAGACGAAGCACGGGTTTATTGTTAAAGCTGAAAATGGCAACCCGATCTTCAGGAGATAGCAGAGAAATAAACTCCATTGCCGCCCTCTTTGCAAGCTGCATGGAGCTCTTGCCTGAACGGTCCATAGCCTGCATGCTGCCGCTTGTGTCTATTGCCAGCACCACGGCCATGGGATCCGCGCTCTGCGATACATGTTCCACGGAAATTTTGCGCCCGTCCTCAAGTGCCTCGAAATTATCAGGGCCCAAGTCTGGGATAGGATTTTGCTCGGGGTCGGAAATGGTCACATATGCCCGGACCCGGTTTGCCCCCTCCGCAGGCACGGGGGATGCCTCGATGTAATTGATGGTGACCTGCCCGATTGATTGTCCAAAAGCAGCGGCAGTCATCACAAAAAAGATTATCCACAGGGCTGCTACAAGGCCAGCTCCTATACCGCCTAACTTGGGGTAAGCCGGTTTCATACCCGAACCCTTCGTCAACGCCGAATTTAGCAAGTCCAAATTATGGCTCTCCATTGAATTAAACTCATTATTTTGGCCCCCCAAAAAAATCGATGCAACCATGTAATCTCAACGGCAGGCAGGCCCGCTCTCCAGATCTCCCGGGTTGATCTTTTCAGGGGAAGCCGCAACCACTCCGGTTCAAAATGGGACTAATATAGGGCAAAGTCACTGGGGTGTCAACAGCAGTAGCATGCCCTGGGTCTCCAGTCAAAGCGCTTTATGGAGACGAGACAGGGGCCTGGTCTCCCCGGCGGGTCTTTAATTTGTGTGTTCCAGCAAAGAGGGCAAAAAAAGACTCAGAGAAGGACAGTAGGTGATCAGCAACAGGGTAAAGAGAAGCAGGAAGAGAAATGGCAGGGTTGCCCTGTAAAGCTGGACAATGGGGCGATCAAACCTGGAGCTGGCAATAAAGAGATTGAGGCCGACAGGCGGGGTGTTGTATCCGATGCCCAGATTGGCGAGAAATATAATGCCGAGGTGAACGGGATCAATGCCGAACCTGGATGCAAGAGGAACTATCAGGGGAACCACAACCAGGATTGCACTGAATATGTCCATCATGCATCCCACGATGATGAGAAAGAAATTGAGGATGAGCAGGAATCCGATCTTGCTCTGCACGGTGCCTTCCATGAAATTCAGGATTTTCATGGGTATAAAGGCGTCCACCAGATAATTGGTGAATCCTAAGGCGGCGCCGAGGATAATCATGATTCCCCCTACCATCTTTGTGCTTTCTATCATGACCCTTGGTACATCATTTTTCAGATTGAGTTCTCTATACACCACAACCTTGACAAATAACACATACACAACCGTGAGGGCGGCCGCTTCCGTGGCTGTGCTGAGTCCGGAATAGATGCCGGCTATGATGAAAAGGGGAATCGGCAATTCCCAGATCGCCCCCCTGAGTGCCCCGGCAAACTCTTTGAAGGAGAAGGGGGGTGTGTCCAGCTTCCACTTCTTGCCCATATATACGGAAAACAGGCATGGCGCCCCAACCATCAGGAGACCGGGAAGGAGCCCCGCCATGAACAGCTTCTCAATATTTGTGCCGGAGACAAACCCGAAGAGGATAATGGGTAGGCTGGGGGGGAAATGGAGGCCAAGGCTGCCTGATGTGGTCATCAGGCCGAGGGAAAAACTTTCTTCATATTTCTCGGAGATAAGCGCCGGGAAGAGCAATCCCCCAAGGGCGATAATCGTAATGCCGGTGGCGCCTGTAATGGCAGTAAAGAAGGCGCACGAGACCAAAGCCACCACACCGAGCCCCCCCGGTATCCATCCGAAAAGGCTCCTCGAAAACCTGACCAGCCTTTGCGAGGTGCCCCCTTCGGCCATCAAGTACCCCGCAAATGTAAACAAGGGGATGGCAAGGAGCACGGGGGCGTTGGCCAAACGGAATATTTCAATGGGGATGGCCATGAACTCCACTCCGCTGGCATACAGGCCCAGCATTGCAGCCGCCAGGATTCCGCAGAAAAGAGGAAGGCCGAGCAGGATCAGCAGGATCAGCAGGATGCTCATTGCAAGAATCATCTCGATTTGCCTCCAGGAAGCTGTAGTCCTTGGTCAAGGGCCCTTATGAAAAACCGAAATAGAATAATGCCGAAACCTACAGGAAGGATAATCTCCCCGATCCATCCGGGGATATTTAAGAACATGTTCCCCCCGAATGACCTTTCCATTTTCAGGTAGTCCAGGGAGACTTTGAGCATGATAGCGTTGATGAAGATGGATGCCGATGTGAGAAGCAACTCGCGAATCGGCAGCCACCGGGGAGGAAAAAGGGTCGAGGCCAGATCGATTTTGATGTGCTTATTCTCTCCTGTCACAAGAGATGCGCCAAGGAAAGTCAGCCACAGGACCAGGAGCCGCACAAACGGCTCGGACCAATCCAGTTGTCCGATCAACACGTTGGCCCATCGGAGGTGCAAATGGGTGTAAAGGAATCTCAGGGCAACCTGGATAAAGGCCCCCGCCACCATCAGCCAGAGCAAGAAGACCACAGCCCATTCCTCGATCCTGGCAAGGAATCTATTGATCGCCCGAAGCTGTCTCATGATATCCGGTTAGCGGGAGGTTCCCAGGATTTGGTAGACGCGCTCGAGCAGATCCCCGGGATAGATCTTCCCCGACAGTTTCCGCGCCACGCGACCGTGAACCGCATAGAAGGCCTTGAGATCCGCCCCGGTGGGCACGGGAACAATGGTAAGTCCGCTGTCCTGGATCAGCCGGATAGCTTCTTCATTCTGTGCCCTGAGCCTGGCTGTCAAATCCCGCATGGCGGCGTCAAAAGACTCACTCAGTATCTTGACATCCTTTCGGGATAGCCTCTTGAGGGCCCTGGAGGAAATTAGAACCGCGCCGGTGGAATGCACCAAGGGAAGCGCCGTCATATATTTCAATGCCGTGTGCCACTGGAGCGTAAGGGCACCGAGGGGAGGGGCGTAAACCGTGTCGATCATCCCGGTATTAAGGGCCGTATTCACATCCGTCACGGCGAGAGGTATGGGATTAACCCCCATGGCGGCCATCGTTTCCTTGGCAATGGGGTCCCCTGCCCAGGCCCAAACCTTGAGGCCGGACAGGTCCTTGATTTTCCTGATGGGCTTCTTGGAAAACAGGTGGACATTACCCACTTCCGCCCAGGCCAGGAGTTCGAATCCCCTCTTTCTGAATGCCTCGGCGAAAAAAGACCTGAGCCTTTCATGGACCAGATCCACCTCACTGTAATTACGGAAGAGGAAAGGGAGGTCAAGCACCCTCACCATGGGAAGGATCTGTCCGAATCCTACGCCGGAAAATGCCGCGCAGTGGATCTGCCCGATCCTGATCTTTTTGAGCACATCGAGCTCATCCCCGGCAATCCCCCCGGCGTAGATTTTAAGGCCCAGGCGACCCTGGGTTTTCTCCCGGAGCTGTCGGTCAAGTGTCCTGATGGATTTTATCCATATGGTCCCTTCAGGCGCCACCGTGGCAAACTTAATAAGGTGCAAGGGTCTTTCAGCAGCCCGGGATCCCACCGTAAACGCCAAACAGTAGAGAACCGCCAACAGAAAGCTCCATATGAATGACGCCCTTCTTCTCACCTTCTCGACCCTCCTACAAAAAAAGCTCATCAGCCATGGCCTCGAGACGCACGGCTTTCTCTTTGACCACCGCATTGATAAGGCATGCCTGTTTCAGAGCACCGGGCGGGCTATCGTGGATCTGTTCGATCATTTTCATGAAAAGGGCCTTGTCCTGCACCCTCACCGAATAATATTTGGCAAAATAATAGTGGGCCAGCAGGAATTTTCCCTGGCCCAGGAGAAAAGCCTTTTCAAAGTACTTTCTGGCCTCCGAGGGCTTGCCTCCCAGCAGGCCGGGCTTTGCTGCCAGCAAAGAGCCCATGAGAATACAGGGGGTGCCATAGAAAAAATCCGGTGCAAGCCGTACAATCTTTTTGAGACAAAACTCCACATTGCTCAGCTGGGCCAGGGCCGTGGGCCTATCCAGGTTGAGGTTTATCCAGGCCTGCCAGGATATTATTGTCCACATGAATGATTCCATGTCTTCTGCGTCCATACTCTCCAGCGCCCTCCCGAGCTCTTTCCTCATCACAGGAGGGTTTTTCAGGATAAGTGGATCAAGCCCCAGGGCACGAAACCCGTAACTCCTTGCCCTGAGATAGAGCCGCGAGGCCCTTTCAGGCTCTTCGTCTTCAACAAACAGCATGGCATATCCTGCAAAGCCCATGCAAAGAGAAGCGAGAAGTGACCGATTTTGCTTGTCATTTTTAAGCAGGCCCTCCATGAGCTTGAGTTGGGCGGGCAGGGCCTGCCGGGCAAGCTCGGGGTCGCATTCCTCGAAAAACGCCCCTGCCATTTTGCTCACCATAGGCCCTGAGAACTTAAGGGCCATCCTGGTACATCCTGGAGACACAAGAAACAGGGCGATCACATAAAACGCCGCTATTGTGCTGTACAGACGGCCTTTCACCTTACCTCCTCTTTCCCACACGGAACTTGCAGGCTTTCCCCCCCTCTGTCTCATCTCATCCGCCTTGCTCGCTACGGTCTAAAATCCTATGAAAGGGTCATCCTTTGAGGGTGGGCCCTTCAGTAATTTCTTAGCCAGGAACTGAGCCCCGGCGCCATTTTCCATATGAAGCACCCTTTCATAATATTCCATGGCCTTTTCCCTGTCACCTTCCAAATCATAGCTCATGCCGATCTTTATGAGGGGCCATGCAATCATTGCGGGATCCCTTTCAGGGTCATTACTGCTGAGGATCACATTAAGCTTCGACCTTGCATCCCCGTAGAACCCTTGGACCAGATCGTGGACAACCTGTAGATAAAGGGCCCGTCTGGTCCACGCCCGCGCCCTGTCCACCGTGGGGGCGCTAAGGGCCCTCTGTCTAAAATAAAGCAGGGTTTCTTTGTACCGGGACTCCATTTGAAGCCTGATATAACAGACGCCTTTTAAAAACTTAAACCGGATATTATGCTCATATTCAGCCCCAAGATCTTCAAGGAGGGGGAGGGCCTTGAGTGGATCCTTTTCGAGGAACAAATAGATATGGATCAGCATGCTTTTTGCCTCAGTAGCAGCATATATCCCTTCGCTGGCCGCAAGATGGAGTTTTCGCAACCCCTCCTGCTTGCTGCCCTTGTGAACGAGCAGGAATGTGAGGAATTTGAGCATCCCGGACAGGTGGTCCGTGTAATAGTCAAAGGTACCCAGCCCTAACAGCACATCCCTGTTCTCCGGATCCATGCGGAGGCAGGTTTTTAGGGCATCCACAGCATCCCTTGCAAGGAAAAAAGATGAAAGCCACCTCCCTTTCATCAGCTCGAATCGCCCCTTGAACCCCAAGGCGCCGCCGAGGAAGAAATAATCATAGCTGCTGGCAGTCTCGCTTTGGCACCTCTTTCTTGCCACTTCTATGGTACGGTCAATTCGGATCCTGAACTCTTCTACAATGTCGCGGGTCCAAAATCCTTCCGAAAGACGCGACCAGCTCACCATGGCAAGATAAAAATAGCCCTCCGGCTTGTCCGGCGACTGGGCGGCGATTTTCAAGAAAAGCTGTTCCGCTTCGTCAAACCTGTCATCGTAAAGCAGATGGATGCCTCTCAGGATGTCCCTGTTAATGGAGGATGATCCGGTCCGGGAGGATATGCCGGTTTCCGCAGCCAGGACCTGCAGGGGAAAAACGCTTGCCAAAAGCAACAGGAGCAGGAGCAAAAAATTATTTTTCACCTGGCCATCCTTTCGCTTTCGCTCTTTCCGGGGGCCGCCTCTTTTGATGAAGGGCCGCCATTGGATCCCATGGTTTTTTAACAACCCGGGGCTCGTTACCGATGCATTTTTCAACTTATTGATTTTCCGGTGCGCTGAAGGGAGGTTACACGAAACCACCTCCTTAGGCAAGCATGAAGCAGAGTGACAAAGGGGGGCAATGTTCTCCTCTTTTGGCTAACCCAAAGATTTAGTTGACTTTTTTTTAATCTATGGTAAATAAGTAGCAAATTTGCTGCTTCCGTTGAAAATTGCATCTTCTTTCCACTGGTGGAAAAGCCAATATCCTGTTTGTTGAAATCATCTTCGGAGGACATTGAAGGATGAGAATACTCATCGTGGGTAGCAGCGGAATGTTAGGAAGCGAATGCAAAGAAGTCCTTGGCAGGGATCATGAACTCATTACCCCTGACAGGAAAGAAATGGATATTGTCAGTTGGGATCAGGTGATAGAGACCTTGCAGGATACATCCCCCCAGGTCATTATCAACTGCGCTGGATTCACCGATGTGGATGCCTGTGAAACGGAGGATTTCAAAGTCAGGAAGATTAACGTGGAAGGCCCCCGGAATCTGGCCCAGTGCTCTGCAAGATTTGAGTGCAGGCTTGTCCACATATCAAGCGACTACATTTTTGACGGACAGAAAACAATGCCTCAGCCCTACTTTGAAGATGATACCCCGAATCCGCTTTCGGCATACGGCAAAAGCAAGATGGAGAGCGAGAAGGCTGTTCGCGAGAATTCACCTTATTACATAATCGTGCGAACAGGGTGGCTTTTTGGGATCAATGGCGATAATTTTGTAAAGTCCATCATCAGACAGGCCAAAGGAAGAAAGAAGACCCTCCTCAAGGTGGTAAACGATCAATTTGGATCGCCCACCTGGACCTATCGGCTGGCCTTGCAGATCAAGAAGTTAATCGAAAATGAGGGCAGGGGCACATATCATGCGACGGCCGAGGGATACTGCAGCCGGTTTGAGTGCGCAGAGCATATTGTCAAGAAGCTTGGTCTCAAGGCCTCGGTGCAGCCACGGAGCATCAAGGAGGTGAAAGCGCCTGCCGTGCGCCCGAAAAACTGCCTTCTCGAGAATCGATTGCTGAAAAAGCAGGGTCTCAATATCATGAGGGACTGGAAAAAAGACCTGGATACCTTCCTGGAGAAATTCGGGGACCAGATCATCAAAGAAAGCAACTAAAGGAGATGAAGGACCAAAAAGGGCAGGGGAACCACCGGGGAGAGAATCCGGCGACCTAAATGGTCCGGCCCAGCACAGCCCCTTCGTAAATGGCGGCCTTGGCGCTTCTCGGCTCCAGGCAGTCCCCGATCTGATGGATCTCATAACCGAGCGCCTTTATTTGCTCGTAGAGCCTGTTATCAGGGCGGTTTCCTGCGGCAATCACCACCCTTTCCGCCCCTATAAAAGTTTCCCCTCCCTCTTTGCCTTCGAGAATCACGCCATTTTCAGCCACTCTTAAGAGCTTGGCCTCAGTTATCACCTTCACCCCGTTCTCTTTTAGTTTTTGGAGAAAAATTTTCCTGGTCATGCTTTCCAGCCGCATTCCGAGCTTGGGGAGCATCTCCACGATTGTGACAGGGGAGCCGTGCTCTGCCAGGTGCAGCGCCACTTCGCAGCCAGTGGGGCCGCCGCCGATCACCACCGTTTCCGCCTTTTCAGGCTCCCTGCCGTTCAGAACTTCCATGAAGGTGACTACATTGCTGCCCTGAATGCCCTCCACCGAAGGATAGGCGGGCAAGGACCCTGTAGCCAGGATCACCACATCCGGGTTCAGGGCCTTTACGGTTTCAACGGTAGCCTCGTGGTTGATCTGGATATTGACACCGAATCGTTCTACTTGCCGCTTTTGGAACCTTATCAGGTTCAGGATTTCCTTCTTGAATTCCGTGGCACTGCCGAATACCAGTTGCCCTCCCAGGACCGGCGCCTTTTCATACAGGTAGACTTCGTGGCCCCTCTTTGCCGCAACCCATGCGACATTGAGCCCTCCGGGGCCGCCGCCGATCACCATGACCTTCTTTTTTTCCCGGGCCGGATGAAAGGCCATCTCCTTTTCCCGCCCCAACATGGGATTCACCAGGCATTCCACCCTGCCGCGGCGAAAGATGGATTCCATGCAGGTGTTGCAGGCGATGCAGGAGCGGATATCATCCAGGCGTCCTTCCATGGCCTTTATGGGAAGCCTCGGGTCGGCCAGAAGCCCCCGGCCAATGCAAATCAAGTCAGCCTTTTCCTGCGCTATGAGCCGGTCCGCGATCAGCGGGTCGTTGATTCTACCCACCGCCATCACAGGGATCTTCAGGACCTCCCGGATCTTTCCGGCAGACTCTGCCAGACAGGCCTTTTCCATAAACATGGGCTGGCAGATCCACTCCGGCGTGGCGTCATTGCCGGCAGATACTTGAATCGCATCCACACCCGCCTCAACCAAAATATTGAGGATCTCAATGCTTTCCTCTACGGTCAGGCCATGTTTCACGAATTCTTGGGCGCTGATTTTAAACGAAATGGGGAGATGCTCTCCGATACGTCGTCTGATTTCCAGGACGATCTCTTTGGCGAAGCGGGTTCTTCCTTCGATATCACCGCCATATTCGTCTCGCCTAATATTGGAAAACCTCGATAGAAACTGGTTGACCAGGTAACCATGGGCCCCGTGGATTTCAATCAACTCGAAGCCCGCGTCAACCGCCCTTTCAGCTGCATCTCCGAATTTGACAATCAGCTCCTTTATTTCCTCGGTGCTTAGCGGCTCAACCTCACCCCTGATGGCGGGGCAGGGCAATGGCGAGGGCGCTACAGGTTTGCGCTTGATCACCTTCACCGAAGTCTGCCTTCCTCCGTGATGAATCTGGACGGCAGGTACCGCGCCTTCTTCCTTCATGGTCCTCGCGATCTTGGAAAGGCCGTCGATGAACCTGTCGTCATAAATCCTGGCCTGATGGGGCGAGACAATGCCTTCGGGGGAAACAGCGCATGCCTCCATGATGACCATGGCCGGGCCGCCTGCAGCCCTCAGTCGGTAGTGCTCAATGGTGCGTTCCGTAATGGAACCGTCATCCTCAATTAGAAAGGAAGCCAGCCCCGGCATCACGATTCGGTTCTTCAGTTCGCAGCCCTTGATGCGAAAGGGTGTGAAAAGGTGATCCACAATTGTTTCTCCTTACTGCGATCTATGGCAGAGTTATATAGGTGTGGGGAAAATCTTTGTCAAACAAATTCACCCTTAAACCGCTGGCATTCCCGATGGCATTGACCGTCCAAAAGCTCTTCTGTTATGATCCGGCCTGTAAAAAAATGCGTGCGGAATATTAAAGGAAAGGGAGGGGAGGTGCGCCATGAAAGTCTATCTGGTCCAACATGGGAGGCAGGTTTCCAAAGAAGAGGATCCCCAGAGGCCGCTTTCCGCTCAGGGCAGGGCGGATGTGGAAAGGGTGGCCCTCTTCCTCGAAAAAGCCGGAGTAAAGGTCGAGGAAATTATACACAGCGGAAAGCTGCGGGCGATGCAAACGGCGGAAATACTGAGTTCCAGAATAGGGTCCGGCACAGCCATATCCGAGTGGAAAGGCATTTCGCCCCTCGATGATGTGAAACCGGTAGCCGCACAGATTCAAGAGGGGAAGTGTGACCGGATGCTCGTGGGACATCTTCCTCATATGGCGAAGCTTGCGTCGCTTTTGACAGCCGGAGATGAAACGAGCGACGTGATCGCGTTCCAGCAGGGCGCGGTTGTCTGCCTCCGGGAGGTAGAGGGGCAAGGCTGGGCAGTGGCCTGGATGGTTGTCCCGGAGCTGCTGCCAGCCTGAATTCTTCGACGCGGAAATCGGAATTGTTGAGACTGCAAAGCATCATAGGCTTTATCGTTCTTGCCCTCCTTGCCTGGCTCCTTTCGGAAAGAAGGGGGAAGGTGAATTTTCGCACCCTTTTTGCGGGCTTTGGCCTGCAATTGGGTCTCGGGATCGTTTTGCTGAAATTTCCGGGCAGCCAATCGGCATTCCTGTGGCTTAACAGGGCTGTCCATGCCCTGGAAGAGTCCACGAGGGCGGGCACTGGATTTGTCTTCGGCTATCTTGGAGGAGCTACGCTGCCTTTTACGGAAGAAGTGCCTGGCGCCAGCTACATCCTCGCCTTCAGGGGCCTGCCCCTCGTGCTGGTCATCAGCGCACTTTCTTCACTCCTTTTCTACTGGAAGGTATTGCCGGTTGTGGTGCGCTCATTTTCCTGGTTGCTTCGACGGACCATGGGACTCGGTGGGGTGGAAGGTCTCGGTACAGCCGCCAATATTTTTGTCGGCATGGTGGAATCCCCCCTTTTAACCAGGCCGTATCTGCATGACATATCCAGAAGCGAGCTTTTCACGATCATGACTTCCGGAATGGCCACCATTGCGGGAACCGTGATGGTGCTATATGCCGCGATCCTGGGCAAGGTGATACCGGGGGTCATGGGCCACCTCCTGACCGCGTCTATAATAAGTGCGCCTGCCGCGGTCACGGTATCCAAGCTGATGATCCCAGAGACAGGGGAACCTTCCACAGGAAAGGTGAAGCTGCCCAGCCAGGCAAGGAGTTCCATGGATGCCATCAGCCGGGGAACCTTGGATGGAATCAAACTGCTTATCAGCATCATTGCAATGTTGGTGGTGCTGGTGGCCCTGGTTCATTTGCTTAACATCATCCTGGGCCTCCTCCCGGAGCTGGGCGGAAAGTCGGTCACCTTCCAAAGGATCCTCGGGGTTGTGATGGCGCCCATTACGTGGCTCATGGGCATACCGTGGGCGGAAACCCGGATATCGGGTGCGCTCATGGGAACGAAGACCGTACTCAATGAGTTTATCGCCTATATGGACCTGGCTGCCCTCCCGGTGAGCGCCCTTACCGAGAGGACACGATTGATCTTAACCTATGCCATGTGCGGATTTGCCAATTTTGGTTCACTGGGGATCATGATCGGGGGATTAGGGGCCATGGTCCCTGAAAGGAGGGATGAGATAGTGGCGATGGGGATCAAGTCCATCATTGCCGGCACCATCGCCACATGCATGACAGGCGCAGTGGTTGGAATCCTTTATTGATGGATGCTTCTATCAGGTATTCAGCAGGTAGAGCCTCTATTATATCCCAAGATACGCCTCTCGTATCTCCGGGGACCCTTTTATTTCTTCAGGGCTTCCTTTGGCTTTGATACGACCTTCGTGCATGATATAGACAAAATCTGCGGCGCTCAGGGAGGCATCGGCATTCTGTTCTATGAGGAGGACCGTAAGGCCGATCTCCTCTTTCATTTTCTGTATGGTCCGGAACACTTCCTGAACGAGCAGAGGGGCGAGTCCCTGACTGGGTTCATCAAGCATGATGAGCTGAGGTTTTGTCATCAGGGCCCGGCCAACAGTCACCATCTGCTGCTCCCCGCCGCTCAGAGATCCTGCCAGCTGCCCGCTTCGTTCCTTCAATACGGGGAAAAGCGAATAGACAAGGGCAAGCGATTCTTCCCTGTGCCGGGACGCCTTTTTCACATATGCCCCCATCACGAGATTTTCATAAACATTCATTTCCGGAAACAGGTGCTTCCCTTCAGGCACCAAAGCCAGTCCCATCTCCACCTTTTTATGGGTAGGCATATAAGTGACATCCTTTTCCTCGTAATAGATGCTGCCCCCCCATGGTTTTACAGAGCCGAAAACCGTGGAGAGAAAGGTGCTTTTGCCCACGCCGTTAGGCCCCAGAAGTGAAGTAATTGCGCCTTTTTTTGTCTGGAGGCTCGGCTTCCACAGCACCTGCATCGGCCCATAGCCTGATTCGAGATCTTTTACCCTCAGCATCCCTGTCCCTCCGGGGGGTGGCCCAAGTATATTTCCACAACCTTTGGGTTCTCAAGGGCCTCCTTGGTGGGGGCATCCACTATCTTGGCGCCCTGGTGCAGGACAATGACCCTCTCTGCCATACCCACGACCGCCCGCATTATATGCTCAACCATGGAAACCACGGCTATCTTTTCTTCCTGTGCAATTTCTTTTATGAAAGCCACCATTTGATCAATGTCATTGGGATGCATACCTGCCATTGCCTCATCCATAAGAAGAAGCTTCGGTTTCATGGCAAGGGCTCGGGCAATCTCCATGAGCTTCTTTTCCACGGGCGTGAGAGATCCGGCCGCCTTGTCCTTGTGTTCCTGCAACCCAACGCGTTCTATGGTTTGGTCGGCGATCTCAAGGGACTCATCCACTCCCACCCGCCCGCTGAGGGTACCGAACATGGCGCCCACTGCGATATTTTCCCTTACGGTGGCTGAGGCGAATGGTCGAGGGATCTGAAATGTGCGTCCAATGCCCAAGGGAGCCCTTTTGTAAGGCTGAAGCCGGGTGATATCCCTCCCATCGAAAACGATTGTGCCCTCCTCAGGAAAATAGACGCCATTAATAACATTGAACAGGGTGGTCTTCCCGCTACCATTGGGACCCACTATCCCGATGAATTCCCCGGGGTCGATTTCGAGGCTTACCCGATCTACTGCAACCAAACCACCAAAGCGTTTTGTCACGTTTTCAAGTCTTAATAGCGGAGCCATAACAGCTTTTTGCCTCATACGATAAACTTTTCCAGTACGGTGCCCCTTACCCTGCGTTTGAGCACGCCGACGACCCCTTCCGGAAATGCCACCACGATTACGATAATGATCGGTGCAAAAATCAGGAGCTGAAATCCCGGAAGGATAATGGTGAGCCAGTATTTTGAAAGACCATATATGAGCGCCCCGGCTACGGGGCCCAGCAGGGTGCCCGCCCCCCCTAAGAGTACGATGATAATGCACTCCACCGTGTAACTAATGTCAAAAATCTCATCCGGAAAGAGGTACGTCAGTTTCAAACCCCAGGCAAATGCCGCTACCAGCCCGACAAGAGATGCACTCGTAATAAATGCAATTATCTTGTATTTGGTTACATTGATTCCCATTACCTTGGCTGCGTCTTCATCTTCCCGCAACGCCATCAACGCATACCCGATCTTGCCCAACATGAAGCGCAGGGTAACAAAGGCGCCGAGGCAGGCCACCAGGATGACAAAGATGTCGGCCCATGTGGTGGAAATCAGGCTCGCTGTTTTTCGGCCGAAGATATGGGTAAACTGCCCGGAAAATATAATACCTTCCGATCCCCCCCAGATCTTGGCCCCCTCGATGAGGAACCTGAAACCTTCGTTCACCCCGATAGTGGCGATGGCAAAATAGGCGCCCCTGAGCCTCAGGGCCACCGCACCCACTGCCACGGACAGCGCGCCGGACATGAGTATGGCGAGTACGGCCCCGATAAGGATAACCCACATCCCCAGGCCCTCAATCTGGTATAGGTGGGATATGCTCAGTGCCATCCCATATGTGCCGATACCCATGAAGGCCACATAACCAAAATCTACATAGCCGGTCATGCCAAGGAATATATTGAATGCCTGTCCTATGGCGCAGTAAAAGACAAGCATGGCCATCAACTGCCACATGCCAGTGACGTTCCTGCCGATCAGGAAGAGGATGAGATAGGCGGCGTAAACAGGAATCAAAGGATAGTATCTGGCTATCTTTGAACTCATTTGGCCCTCAGGAGTCCGGTTGGTTTGATCAGAAGAATCAGGAGCAGGATCAGAAAGGAGAGGAATCGGGTCATGGCAAAAGGCTCCAGGCTTGGTACAAGTGCAAACAGGGTATAAGTTCCATTCTCTATAAGCCCGAAGATCAGTCCACCGAAAAAGGCGCCGTAAGGAGAGGCCAATCCACCCAAGACGGCGATAACAAAGGCCTTCAGGGTGTATGCCCCACCCATGTATGGATTGATGCCTACCGGGATGAACATCGTCAGCAGGACGCCGCTTGTCACTGTCAGTCCTATTCCAATGGCAAAGCTGAGGGCATAGATCCAGTTTACATTGACCCCGCACACCCCGGCGCCTTTTCGATCCTGCATCACGGCACGTACCGCGGTGCCGGCCCTGGTCTTGCTGAACCAGAGGTAGAGGAGCAGAGCTATCAATATGCTGCCGACAAAGGCATAGATTTTGCTCATGGGCAGGGTGGTTATATGGAGAGAAATCTTCCCCACATCCCAGTTATAGCCCCTGAACTCGGTCCCAATAGTGAATTTTACGCTTTCTTCGAGGAGCGTGCCTATTGCGAAGGTGGCCAGAAGTGATGCAAGCTCCGGGGCCTCTGTGAGTCTAATGATCACCGTGTAATAAAAGAAGAACCCCAGGGCCATTCCGATAACAAGGGCAACGGGAATTGCAATAATAGGGCTGAGACCAAGCTGTGTGAACAGTAGCAGGGTGGTAAAGGCCCCGATCATGATAAAGGCACCGTGGCCTACATTGACAACCCCCAGGACCCCGAATATCAGGCTCAGGCCCATGGTGGCCATACCGTACACGCCACCCAGGATCAGCCCCTGGGTAAGATTTCCGGCTAATTGTATTCCTATCATCTATTTTGCCTTTATCTGTCGTGCAAAAACCTTTACGGCCTGTCTGGCGGCGAATACGAAATCTCCCTTAAGGACCTTATTGTGCCCTTAAGGGAGATGGAGACCTCCACAGACCGGTTATCTCGGTACGGCCACCTTTCCTTTCGCCTTTTCCGCAAAGGTCGGCATGGGGTAATAGAGCTTGCCTGTAGCTGCTTCCTCTGGCCAGACAATGACCTTCTTGCCCCCTTGCCACTGGACTACGACCATGCTGTGGCGGGTCTGCAATCCTGTGTCAGGATTGATCTTGAACTCGCCGAAAAAAGTCATGAGGTCCATCTTGTTGAATGCCGCCCTGATCTTGTCAGGTTCAACGCTATTGGCCAGTTCCACGGCTTTGACAAACACCAGGGGCGCTGCTCCTGCTTCAGCGGCATGATAGTCGGGCGTTTTGCCGCCGCTGAATTCCTTGGCCAATTTGACAAATTCCTCGTTGGTCGGCCCAAACCAGGGAACCCCCACCTTCTTGGCTGCAGCGGGGCTGTATTTGACTCCGAATTCCCATTGAGCGGGACCAACAATTCCTTCTGTCTTGGCCCCCAGGGCCTCTCTAAACGCCGGGAGTGTTACCGCGACAATCATGGACAGGGCCTTGACGTTGATATCAAGGTCCGACATCTGGCGGGCAAAAAGCTGGCCATCCGGGAAATGGCCGCCTCCGAGGATGATCTCCGGCTTGGCAGCTTTCAGATCGGAGAGGAGCGGGGTGAGGTCGTTCACATGTTTGGGGTAGGTACGGTTGAAAACGATCTTGAAACCGAGTTCTTTTGCATGTTTCTCGGCTCCCCTGAGGACCATCCTTGCAAACTCGCTGTCCTCAAAAGCAAGTGCCATCCGTTTTGCAGAAGGATCCGCCTTTCGGAGCATATCCACCGCACCGGCCTGGTAAAGGGTTGCAGGGCTGAGGACCTGGACGGCATATTGAAATCCCTGCTGGAATATACGGTTGCTTGCGCCGCCCTGCGACAGGTAGGGTATGCCGTATTTCTCGGCTACAGGCGCCCCCGTTAGGGTCAGGCCGGAGCTGTAGGCGGCAATAATTCCATGAACTTTCTCGATGGTTGCCAGGCGCCCTATGAGGCTGGTCACCATCTCCTTCTTGGATTCGCAGTCATACGGTTTGTACACCAGAGGGACTTTCTTCCCTCCAATCTTGACTCCCCCATTCACCTCGTTGATCCACTTGACACAGGCCTTGATGCCCCAGGAGGCCTGAGATCCTGCTTTTGCGAATTTGCCGGAAAGACAGGCCGGGTGACCGAGGACCACTTTGTCTACTGCAAGGGCATTAGTGGTTAGCAAGAGTCCAAACACCGCCATGAAAATGATAGCCGATTTCAGACAGTATTCCTTCATCGCAAGACCTCCCTTGGTTTTTGTTTTTTATTGGAAACGCCTATTGCCTCTGTAGCTCAACCCAGTTTGATCTGTCAAGGCAAATCACTGGGCGGAAGCCGGCATAGTAACTTACCTTTCAGGCCGGTGTAGAAGCTCCTGATGGAAACCGGCTTGAAAATGCCGCTTACTTTATGAAAGGAGTTTTACAGGAGAGTACGAGGCGGCAGTTACCCTGATTCCAAGGCCCCGATTTTTTCCAGTACCCGGGAAACGGCCTTTTTCTCTTCTTCACTCAGGGGCTTTTGGGGGGGTGCGGGGGGACCCACGGGAAACCCCTGGATCTCCAGACCCGCTTTCACGCATGGGGTAAGAGAATAGCGTTGGAACGCCACATTAAGGGGCCACAGTTTTTTCTGCAGTTCCAATGCTTTTTCCCATCTCTTTTCCAGGGCCAGCCTGTAAAGCTCGATACACTGCTCAGGGATCAGACAGGCGGGCCCGGCCATCCATCCTGCCCCGCCCATCATGAACACAAACAGTGGAACATGGGCCGATGCACTGAAAACTCTTATTCGCCCCTTGAGGGCGCTCATAATGGAAAAGAGTTTCCCTGTATTGCCGGATGCGTCCTTTAAATAGAGGATATTCGGTTCTTCGGCCAGTTCCTGAAGCATGGGAAGGGTAAAGTCCCAACCGGCATATTTTGGATTGGCATACAGGACAACCGGGCAGGAGACAGCACGGGCCACGGCCCTGAAATGCCCAACTATCTGGCGTTCTGAGAGGGGAAAATATGTGGGCAGGATCACGAGTATGCCATCCACACCAATCCTCTGAAACTCCGCTGCCTGCTTAATGGCCCCAGCGGTTGTCATTTCATTGACCCCCGCGATAACCGGGACGCGCCTTCCAGCGGCCCTCACCACTACTTCCACTGTCCTCTTTTTTGTATCCGAGGGCAGATAGACGCCCTCCCCGGTGCTCCCCAGAGGGGTAAGCCCATGAACTCCTTTTGAGATGAGGTGGTTCACCAGGTCAGCGAGAACATCCTCCTTCAGGCGCAATGAATCGTCAAAGGGGGTGACAAGATAAGGAAATATTCCTGAGAATCCCTTTTCAGACATTACTTTCTCCCTTTGGCCCCGAATCTGCCGGCCTTTGCAAGGGCGATAAAATGGGCTACATCGATCTCCTTGGGGCAGACAAAGGAGCATGCCATGGACGTGTGACACCGGTAGATCCCCTGATCGCTGTAAAGCATGTCCAACCTCTCAGCCTTGGCCGATTCCCTGGGGTCCATGATCCGCACCACGCTTGCCAGCACCGCATTGGGACCCATAAAGCCTCTGTGGCTGCTGATGCAGGCGGTAGCACAACAGAAACAATTGATACACCGTGTCGCCTCTACATAATGTTCAAGGTCACGCGGACTTACCTGGTAGGCATTGCCGGGATGAGGATTTTCCACGGGATCAATCACATAGGGTTTGATCTTCTCGATCCTTTCGTAGGCCTTTTCCAGATCCACAATGAGATCCCGAACCACTGGGGCTATGGTAATGGGTTCTACCCGAAACAGTGTTGTACCAAAAAAGGCAACCGCATTTTCTACGAGGAGCTCGCAGGCAAGCAATGGTTTCCCGTTGACCTTGACCGCGCAGGTTCCGCATTGCGCGTGCTCGCAGGATGAATTCCACGCTAAGGTCGGGTCCAGTTCATTATTGATTTTACGGAAAAGGTCGGTAAATCGAAGGATCCTGCCCGCTTCCAGTTTGTAGTCCTGGCTCCAGGATCTTTTCCGATCAGGGTCGTAGCGCTTGATCCTCAATGTAATGCTGTAACGGCTTCTCATCAGTATTTTCTTTCGATTAAACCGAATTTTTCATAATTCTCTCCCCCGGCAGCGTATATGCTCATATCCACCGGGCGTTTTCCGAAATCCACTTTGCCGAATTCACTCATATAAACGAGGGTATGATGGTTGAATTCATCATTCCTCTCGGGGAAATCCTCACGGAAATGAGCGCCTCTCGACTCCCTCCTATTGAGGGCCGCCAGTGCACATGCCATGGATATGGCAAGGAGATTATCGAACTCCCAGCGCTGCACTAACTCCTGATTCATTCTGAGGCTTTTGCTGGACAGAGAAGTATGTCCGGCGCGCTCATAGAGCTCCCTCAGTGAGTCCACGGCATCCGAGAGCCCATGCTCCGTGCGAAACACGCCCGCCTTTTCGGTCATGACGGCCTGCATCTCCTGGCGAAGCCTGCCCGTATTCTCCTCCCCCTTTTCATCCATAAATCTTGCGAAAAGAGAAAAGGTCCTCTCAGGTGATACCTCGGGGAGCGTATCGGGGTCCTGGGAAAGATATTCGATGATTCTTTCTCCCGCAATCTTACCCATGGTAATCAGTTCCAGGAGGGAGTTGGTACCAAGGCGATTGAAACCATGAAAACTGGCCGCAGCGCATTCTCCTACAGCTATAAGGCCCGGCACCGTCTCCTTGGCTCCCCTTTGCACTTCCCCGAATTCATTGGTTGGGATGCCGCCCATGTGGTAGTGATTGCTGGGTCGAACCGGGCAGAGTTCTTTCCTGGGGTCAATATTGACAAACCGTCTGAAAAAGCCGGTCACCTCCGGGATTTGCACGTCATGCACATAATCCGGGAGATGCCGGAGATCTATCCACACATGCTCCACATTGTGA
This sequence comes from Deltaproteobacteria bacterium, assembly GCA_029933075.1. Lineage (GTDB taxonomy): Bacteria > Desulfobacterota > DSM-4660 > Desulfatiglandales > Desulfatiglandaceae > JAOZOW01. The sequence continues at coordinate 47,490 of JAOZOW010000002.1, forward strand.
TCGGGATTGAGAACGCCCCTGCCTTCCCTGATCTCTTTCTCTATGGCCCGGGCAACCAGGTCCCGGGGGGCCAGTTCTTTCATCCTCGGGGCGTAACGCTCCATAAATGGTTCCAGATCTCTGTTTCGCAGGATGCCTCCAACCGACCGTAGTGTTTCACTGGCGAGAATACCGGGGCCTACGATCCCTGTGGGATGGAACTGGACCGCTTCGGGGTCCATTATGGGCAATCCGGCCCTGAGGGCAAGTGCCAGGCCATCCGCTGTATTCTGGCGGCAATTGGTGGTTACCCTGAACATTTGGCCGCTTCCTCCCGTGGCTAAGACCGTGGCCCTGGCAAGCACTTTCACAAAATCCCCATATTTCTCTCTGAAGATAACCGCACCGACACACCGCTTCCCTTCAAAAAGGAGTTCGGTGGCAATGGACTGATTTATGAAGGATATGCCGCCCTTCAGTGCCTCACCCCATAATGTGTCGACGATACCTTTTCCAGTCCGGTCCGCCTCAAATACAGCACGAAATGCCGAACTCTGCCCAAAATTCAATGTGTGGCCGCCGAATGTCCTTTTGCTCAGGTTTCCGGCCTCGTCGCGGCTGAAGTGCATTCCGTGGTTCTCCAGCCATATGACCTGAGTCCATGCCGACTCCACGATCTTTTTTACGATGTTCTGATCGGCCATACAGTCAGAACCCTTCCAGGTATCGAACATGTGATATGCGGGGCTGTCAACGGGATCATCCGGGTCCACGGCGGCAAGCCCCCCCTGGGCTGTGCTGGTGTGTGATTTCTGGGGATGTGGCACTTTGGTCACGGCAATGACCCTGGTGCCCGGCATTTTTTCGAAAATCTCCACGGCGCAGCGCAGACCAGCCCCCCCGCAACCTATGATCAGTACGTCGCACTTTATGGTTTCATGAATTCGAAGCTTACTGTTCACTGCCTCTCCCTCGACATGGAGGTGGATCATTCATAAAAAATCACCGGCATTATCCCCCGTTTAAACGGTGAGGGTGATCCTGATTCCCGCCCATGCGGCAACCAGCATGGTGAGGGCGATCAAAACGGCGAGCCCAACGGTGAGGGCTCGAGAAGAAAGATAGTCTTTCGCTATAGAAACCAGCCCGTAACCGCCGTGGAAAACCAGCGCCAGGAGCAGGAGCAGATCCACGAATTTCATGAACCCGCTCTGCAATCTGACCACGACCGCCTCGGCATCTTTTGCCATAGATGGATTTAGGTGCATGAACAGCATATGGGCAGGGAGCATTACCAGCAGGAAGGCGGCGGTGAGCCTTTGAAGCCTCCAGGGCAATGAATGTCGTCGGTCCCAGACCTTTGACAGGGCCCCCGAGGCCAGGCTCAGGCCTCCTGCCATAACAAGCAGCCAGAAAAAGAAGGGGGAGACGCTCTGGGTTCCCATAAGCATAAGGATCCCAAGGATCGCGACATAGAGAATGGCAAGTCCGAAAAGCCATTCGATCATGGATCTATCGTCTCTGACCCCGAAACTTTCGTAGAGGATCAATCTGCCTCCGTTTAGCGCATGAAAAATAACAGGGATACTTAGTGCCCATTCCAGTATCCTGAGGATAAAAAAATCATAGAGCTTCATATCAGCATTGTAGCGGTCTGGAAATCCCAGCGATTGAATGGCATATATGTGAAACAATACGAAGGCCACTAAAAGGAGCCCCGATATCCTGTGACACCAGGCGATCACATAGGGCCAACCCTTTATTTTGGCGGAGGAAGAGAAAAGAGGTACTTGAAATTTTTTGCCTGCTAACAAAACTCTTGCCTATCGCTGTCTCTGTGCGGTCTTTCTTCAAGCTTTTCCATTGCCGTAAGGAAAGGCTCGAGGGCCACCTCAATATGCTGACGAACGACCCTCTCGATTTCCTCCGGCGAAACTCTCTTTTCCCTGAACATATCAATGATATGCCTGTGGATTTTCAGGGAGTTGTCCAGGTCCTCTCTGTAATAGTGGATTGTGTACCTGTGCCATAGACGGTGCACCCGGAGGTTCCGAAGCAGATGAATCAGGGTCTCATTCCTGGAGGCGTTGATAAAGACCTCATGGAGGGCGAAATGGTGCACGGAATAATCGGTGAAGTCCCTTTCAAGGGCCGCCTTTTCCATGTATCCGAAGATCTCCTCCATCTCCTCGATTTCCTGACCGGTGAGTTTCTGGTAGGCCAGGCGGGCCGCCAGCCCCTCAAGTGTAGCCCGTACGGGGAAATTCTCTTCGATGTCCTTCCTGCTGACCCTTTTTACAAAGGCGCCCCTGCGGGGGAGTATCTCAACAAGACCTTCCTTCTCCAGTATCCTAAAGGCTTCCCTCAGTGGAGTTCGACTAATGCCAAATTCATTTTTTAGATGTTCCTCCAGCAACTTATCTCCACCCTTTAACAAACCACTTAATATATCGTGTTTCAGGGTGAGGGC
>JAOZOW010000002.1:50038-119008 GCA_029933075.1 Deltaproteobacteria bacterium
GAATATGTGGTTCACGTCATTGACCTCTTCAAGGTGCAGGATCGTGGAGCAGATTCTGTCTTTTTCCTGATCTGAGAGTTCATTCCCAATGAGTTTCCCGAACTTCTCGATCAGTTCTTTTTCGGAAAAGGGATTTTCCGGATCCCCTTTGGAATGCTCGCTATATCCCTGGGATGTAGTTCCATCCACTAATTCTATCTCCACCTTGGAGGGCCATTTGAGGGGATACTGGCTTGTGAGTTCTGGGTCGGAGTGGAGGGAGACGAGCCCCATTAGCCTTCTTATATCCGGGTCACGGAGTTTATCCTCGGAAAAATCATCCAGATCCACATGCCCGTGACAGATGGCCGTTGCAACACAGAAGGGGAGGTTGAATTTGGCAAGGTACGGGGTGCTTGCCTCCACATCCTCGAGAAGATCAAGCGCCTCCCGATATAAATTGACGGTTATGTATTTTATGGCCGCAACGGGTGCCTGTAGGGGTTTCCAGGCCTTCAGAGTCGCTTCGATGGCCGAATGGGTATGTCCACAGGATGCATAGTATTTCAAGGAGTTACCTGATGAATGAAAAACCCTGCCCAGGCCTTTTGTGAGAACTCCGGGGTCGTGATCGGTGGATGTTGCCCTGAGGAAGCCCTTTTCCCCCTCAAAAATGTGAGTGGAGCCGGTAAAGCCTTTCCGGGCCAAAAGCGCGGCCAGCAACCCGTTCATGGCGGACTTTCCCGGGTGAAGCTGTTTGCTCATGGCGCCGTCCGTCAAAAATTCCCATAGCCCTGAACTCTGGGTCCCGGCAGAGCCCAGGGCCCATACGAACTGAGCCGGTTCCAGGTCCAGGACTTTTGATGCTCCGGCCGCTGCCCCGAAGGTACCGCAGGTAGCCGTGGTATGCCAGAACCTGTAATGGCTCTTGCCTGCAGCCAAGGCGGCCCTTATCCCGATCTCATACCCTGCAAAGATGCCAAGGATGAGCTGGCGACCCGAAACATGCTCCTTTTCTCCTGCAGCAAGGACAGCGGGAAGGATAGGGGCCGCGGGATGAAAGATGGAGGGCTTGTGAAGGTCGTCCATCTCCATCACATGGGACGCGGCACCATTGACCAGGGCCGCCACCAAAGTCAGATGCCTGCTTTTGCCCGGGAGAATAGTGGCTTCCAGAGCCCCTTTCATCTCTTGAGCAAAGGCGAGCATGATCTGTGTGGGCCTCTGGTTAAGACCGGCGAAGGAAGAGGCCACCCAGTCGAGAAAGAAGGTCTTGAGCTGGTAGACAAGGTCCTGGGGGAGATCCTCGTAACGAAGGGGGCAGAAAAAGCGGGCAAGTTCCTCCGAGATGGACGAAGAGGAAGGAGACATGGGCTTACTCCTCGTACAACTTGTGGATGGTGATTGCATTCGTTTCACATTCTGCCAGACAGAGATCGCACAGGGTGCATTCATCCTCGTTTTCATCCAGCGCGTGCGGACAATCGGCCCCTCGGGGCGCAAAAATATTTACTGGACAGACCTGGATGCACTTTCCGCATTCTTTTGCGCCCAGACACCTTTCAGGATCAATGTTCACCCGGATGAATTCGCCCATGATATCTCCATCATTTCTTTTCTTTTATGGCAGAGGCCAGAGCCATGACCTCCCTGGCCCTTTTTACCACCGGATAGTCGATAAACTTACCATCCAGCTGGATTGCCCCGAGACCTGCTGACTCCGCCTCTTCAAAGGCCCTGACTATCTTTTCGGCCCTTGCCGTTTCTTCCGGGCTTGGGGAAAAAATGCGGTTGCAGGGGTCTACCTGCGCGGGGTGAATGGTCATCTTGCCCTGAAAGCCTAAATCTTTTGCCCGCCTGGCATCCGCGACCAGGGCCTCGGTATCCTTGATATCGATCATAAAGGGGGTGTCAATGGGAGGTGCAAGACCTGCGGCCCTGCAGGCCAGGCATATCCTGGACCGGGCATAGAAGAGCTCATTGCCCTCACTGGTCATCTCCAGCCCCATGTCAAGGGTATAGTCGGCGGCACCAAACATCACCGTATAGGTTCTCGGAGGCGATGTCTTTACCGAGACAATATCATAGACATGTTGAACCCCTATTGCCGATTCGATCAGGGGAAACAGGAGAACGGCACCCTCTCCGATCTTTTTTTTCTCTTCCTCTCTGCACAGGAGCTCATGTATTTCAATGATGTGGCCTGCCTTTTCCACCTTGGGCAGCACAATCCCGCTGAGGCCGCGGACAACCACCTGTTCGAGGTCGCCCCCAAGAAAAGGAGAGCCAAGGGGATTAACCCTAACGAGTATGGTCCGGTCCGGGTGTGACTCTATCTTTTCCCGTACATCAGATCGACAGGCCTCTTTTTGGGAAGAGGGTACCGCATCTTCCAGGTCGATGATGATGGCGTCGGCCTCTGTATTTAAGGCCTTTTCTATGCGATCCTTCCTGTTACCAGGGACGAAGAGGGCCGTTCTTATCAACACCGTTTGCATTGTGAATGCCTTTCAGAGCACCCCTTTCAGGATGGAGACAATGTCACCCAGTTCCTCTGCCACATGGATTCCCGCGGCCTTGAACTTCGCGACCTTGCCCGCTGCAGATCCCTTTTCCCCTTCCACAATGGTTGCGGCATGCCCGAATCTCACCCCTGGCATCTCATCGACAAAACGACCCGCAACGAATGCCACAATTGGTGTCCTTATTCCCTCGGACAGGACCAGTTCGCAAAGCTGCTCTTCGATGACACCGCCCGGCTCGCAGAAAAGGACGATGGCCCTCGTCTCGGGATCCCTTTCAAAAAGGGGCACGAGGTCGAGGAAGTTGGAACCAACCACGGGATCGCCTCCCACGCTTATACAGGTACTTTGTCCTATGCCGTGGGCCGTCAACAGGTTTGCGATCTCCGTGGTCATGCCCCCGCTCCGGGACGCAATGGCCACAGGACCGGGCATGTAGGCCTCCTTCACATTCTCCACCGGCCCGCCCGCCATGCCGATTTTCACTGTGTGGGGGTTGATCATCCCGAGGGTGTTCGGGCCGATAACCACGGCTCCTTTAGAACGGGCCACTTCCAGAATCTCAACGGTATCCTTGCGGGGAACCCGTTCAGCCACAATAACCACCAATCTGATCCCGTTAAAGAGGGCCTCCAACGCAGCCCCCTTGACCATTGCCGGCGGGACCGAGATCACGCTGGCCTCAGGTCCATGTTTCTTTACCGCCTGGAAAACGGTGTCGTATACCGGGACCCCGTGTACATCCTGCCCCCCCTTGCCCGGGGTAACCCCTGCGACCACCTGGGATCCATATTCGATCATGTCCTTGGTAAAACTGACCGCCTCCCTGCCGGTAATTCCTTGGACCATGATCCTCGTATTTTGATCTGCCAGTATAGCCATGTCGGCCTCACAAATGGTCCTGCTCCAACTCACTTACGATTCGGGTGGGAGCCTCCAAGCTTTTCCACGGCCCTCCTTGCCGCCTCATCAATTGAGACGGTCCTGTCGCAGTACTCCACTCCGTATCTGGAAAGTATCTTGAACCCTTCCTTTTCCCATGCGCCCGGAACCCTGAAAACGGCCACCGTCTCCGAGGGCCTCCTGCCTGTCTCCAAGATGCCCTTGATAACGCCTCTGGCCATCAGGTCCACGCGGGTATTGCTGACCACGTTCATAATGACGGCAATCTTTTCCACCCCCGGTTTTGACAGGATGTGCTTGGTAAGCTCCTTTGTCTTCAGTACGGAAGGGTTTCCGCCTATTTCACAGTAATTGGCAGGTCGGCCTCCATATCTCTTGACCGCATCAAAGGCTGTCAGTGAGGCTCCGCCCCCTCCAATAATAAGTCCCAGGTTCCCGTCAAATTCAATAAGCCTGCCTGCCACCCCTCTCTGATCCAGGCCGTCAATTTCAGCAGCTTTTTCCTCAAAGCTGCTTTTTTCGCGACCTCCCTCTGTGCGATCCGGATCCCTGCTTTTTCTCTGAATGTCCGTATGTCTGTAAAGCGCGTCGTCATCTATCTCCAGACGGCAGTCCAGGGCCATAACTGTTCCCTTTCTGGTCTGTGCCACCGGATTGATCTCTGCTACGGTAGCGTCGTTTTCCAAAAAGATGGATGCGAGAAGGGCAAGAATATTTGACAGTGCAACAAGTCTCTTTCCGCCGACACCGGCAAGGGAAATAATCTCTCTTGCCTCATATTCCAGCAGACCATGTCTCACTGAAAAGTGCCTTTTGTGGACGCTCTCCGGCCTTTCCTGCGCAAGCTTCTCAATATCTATGCCCCCCTGGGGAGAAAAGATTGCAACCGGCGACTTGGCCACGGTGTCATATATTATCCCCATATAGAATTCCTCGAGCACATCAATCCTTTCTTCCACCAGGATTTTATTCACCCGGTAGCCCCGCACGGTCCCGGAAAGCATTTGTGCGGTCTTGTACTGGAATTCTTCATTATTGAGGGCAATAACAACGCCTCCGGCCTTCTGGCGCGCACCTGCAGGCACCTGGGCCTTTAGGACACAGGGGACAGGGAAGGGGGGGGCCTTCTCGATTGCAGAGATAACCCTCCCGAAGGGCGTAGGAATTCCCTTTTCCTTCAGGATTTCCTTTGATTCGTACTCTAAAAGCCTCATGCTGGTCTCTTTGTCGGCAATACTATTGTCGACAATATTTTCAAATTCCTTTCCTGTCAACAGATTTTTTCAGGGGCCTCTGGAGAAGGTGGAATGGGCTTGAAAAGAGAATCTCAGCGGGAGATGGGCTTTCTGCCCGGAAGCACATACCTTGACGATGCGATTTCTCTGGGCCATACGGTTTCAGGCCGACCGTTCAGCCACTCGGCAATAACGGCCGGAAGCCTGTTCTGTCCGCTCTTTTTCCCGTAAGATACGAATCTTATGGGACCGTACACGGATTCAATGTCCGCCTCCCTGAGGGCCGCTTTGATCTGATCCCTATCAAGGCCCTCCGCTCTCTGAAGCACGTCTTGAACGAGCTGCATTGCTGAATAAGCCTGGGCCCCGTGGTATCCGGGAAGCTCGCCATATCTATGGAGGAATCTTTCGTTGAAATCCTTTACACCTGGGTACGGGATCGAAGGAACCCAAAGGCTTGTGAAAAACAGTCCCTCGGAGGCGTCCTTGGCCTTTTCAAAGAACTCGGGACTCCCGATGCCCGCTTCCACTCCAACAAAGAGCTTCGGATTCAGGCCCATCTCCTTGGCCTCCCGGACAAAAAGAGCGGCATCGTCCCCGCGGGAGATGAAATATACAAGATCGGGATTTCTCGCCTTCATTTTACTGATCAAGGGCCTGAAGCTCAGGGCAGGAGGAGCGTAAAAGTCCTTTCTCAGGAGCCTGAGTCTCAGTCGTTTGCGGACCCTGAAAAAGTTTTTCATCTTGTAACGCCCGAAGGGCGTGTCTTCACACAGGATTGCCACACTCCTCACATGGACGACTTCGGAGAGGAATGTAATAAGCGATCTATAATGTTCCGAAGAAGGGGGGCAGATTCTGAAGACATATTCCCGATTCTGCTCCGTGATTTCATCTGCAGATGCAGTGGTTATTACGAAAGGCACCTTAAGATTCTCCGCCTCTGCTGCGGCAGCAAGAGCCGCATCGCTGGAGCACCCTCCTGCAATGAGGAGAACTCCTTCCTGCTCGGCCAGTTCCTGTACGGCCTTTCGGCTTGCTTCCGCCTTACCCTGGGTATCCCTGATACTGAACTCTATCCTGTTGCCGCCAACACCACCTCCCTCATTGATTTCCTCTCCGGCCATCAAAAATCCTTCCAGTTCGAGTTCTCCGGCTCGGGCCAGCTTTCCTGTAATCGGCAGGAGGAGGCCGATTTTCACTTCCCCGGCAAAGCCAGGGGAAGAGAATGAGATTATTGCTCCCAAGAGAAAGAAAAGAAGGGTCTTTGCGAATTTACTGGTGGTTTTCACAAGGACATGCCTTTCATGAAAAAGCGGAAACACACCTTAGCCTAATACCCGCTCCTTGTCCAAAAGGCAATGCCTTTCATCAATATCCCTTTGACACTCGTGATGCGGGGCCTATTTACACCGTGGCTGTTCGGTGGTAATTAAACTTCGAAGATCACGGAATATCCAGGGGAGCCGTTCTGAAATTGGTCCCGGGGCCCGCGGAAAGCCGGGGTCGGGGGGGCGTTGTGGGAGAAACTGTGTAGGGAAGGGCGCACAGAGGGATCATAAAGGGAAGGCTATCTGGAGCCCATTAGGTTATAGTGCATGGCCTGACAGAAGGGGAAGGGATGAAAACCAGAAAGATTTTTGAAATCCCGGTTAGATGGGTGGCATTGGCGGATTTCCAGGATGAACCTGGGATCTACGGGATGAGTTTTGGATTTGATCCGCAACCCATTGCCCGCTCCATAGAGGCGGTTGGCTTGATCAATGCCCCATTGGTAGAGAGAGACAGCAGGGGCAGGGTGGAGATCGTCTCCGGATACCGGAGGATCATGGCCTTGAAACGACTCGGGTGGAAAAAGGTCCCTTGCAAAGACATCTCAGGTGCCGCAGCGAGTCAACTCGATCTCTTCCTGGTCGGTCTCCACGAAAATCTCTCCACCAGGCCGTTCAATACCGTGGAAAAGGCAATGGTTCTCTCGCGTTTGAGTACCTGGATGCCCGAAGATGAAATTATCGAGCTTTACATGCCGCTCCTCGGTCTCCCGCGCCACAGGCCCACCTTCCAGATCTACACCGCTCTTGAGAGGGGACTTGACACCCGAGCAAAGCTTTCTCTCGCTGGAGGACGGCTCTCTCTGAAGGCGGCCGGAATGCTGCTGGACACTGACGAAAAATCGAGAAAAGCCCTGATCGAATGGATAATAAATTTGAATCTTAACTTTAATCAACAGTTGCAATTTATTGATATGATATTGGATTTATCCTATAATAATAAATGTCCAATCCCGGCAGTCCTTGAAGATGATCCCTTTAAAAGCTTCATTTCTGACAGACCCTTGAACCTGCCTCAACGGGCAAAAGCCCTCATGAGGGAGATCAGAAAGCTCTGCTTTCCGAGGCTGGCCGCCGCTGAAAGATCATTCAAAGGAACCCTTTCAAGGTTGAATCTTCCTGACGGAGTGGCGCTCCAGGCCCCCGCCTATTTTGAGGCCCCTGATTATCTACTACAGGTCCGGTTCAAAAAGGGGAGGGAGCTGAGGGAGAAATTACGTGCCCTCTCAGAGATGACGGAAATGGATCAACTTGGGGATCCATGGGAGGAAACAGATTGATGGCGGAATACGGGGTCAGAAAATTCCTTATTGACAAGCGCGCCAGGGGCTCACCCGAGACTCAAGAAATTCTCGATAGACTCGGCGGCACCGCTTTGGAGGAAACGGCCAAGAGGGCCGCAGCACCCGGCAGCCGAGAAGGGAATGTCTCCCGAACCGCAATGGGGAAAGATTTCCTGCACCTGCTTCCGTATCGCGGGGCGTTTTTGAAGCCATGCCCAGGGACCCGTAGATATATCTGCTGTGGATATCAGATATTGAACATAGGCACTGGGTGCCCCCTTGATTGCAGTTATTGTATTCTGCAGGCCTATTTCAAGGATCAGCCGGGCCTGAGGGTATTCGTGAATCTGAAAGAGGGGATCGAAGGGGTTATGAATGTCATTGATTCAGCCCCCCGGCGGATCTTCCGAGTAGGCACGGGAGAGTTCACCGATAGTCTGGCCCTGGATCCGGTTACCCGGTGGAGCGACCTGATTATCCCAAAGTTTTCCACGAGAAAAAACAGCGTACTGGAACTAAAGACCAAGACCACGCAGATCGATGGTCCATTAAGGTCCAGATACAGGGAGCGTATCATCATCTCATGGTCGCTGAACAGTCCCTCCATTGCATCCGGAGAGGAGCGAAAGGCGGCGGGTCTCAGGAAAAGGCTTGAGGCGGCGGCGCGCTGTCAGTCGGAAGGCTTTGTCCTGGGGTTTCATTTTGACCCACTTTTCCATTATCCGGGGTGGAGAGAGGACTACCTGAGGAGCGTTGAGATGTTGGACAGATATATCGACCCGGCTGGAATCATATGGATCAGCCTGGGGGCGTTCAGGTTCATGCCGGAACTCAAGCCCATCATCAGGAAACGTCACCCTGCAAGCAGGGTATTGGATGGGGAATTTGTGCCAGGGCTTGACGGAAAGCTCCGATATTTCAAGCCGATCCGCATAGAGCTCTACGGGTATATGAATGAAATCCTCGAAAAGTGGTCTCAGGACCTGGGGCTCTATCTCTGCATGGAATCGGATGAAGTGTGGCGGAAAGGCATGGGCTGGTCCCCGGGGGACAACGCAGGCCTGGGCCGGTACCTGGATCAGCGGGTAATAAAAGTTTTTGGTGGCATTCCTTAGGTATATGTGGTAGTCAAAGAATCCCTGATCGTATAAACCCGGATACTTTTCCCGGGCGTATATTAAACTCAGGGTCTATATGTGAATTTCGCCCGAAAGTGGACCCTATCAACCAAGCGAGGAGGTAATCATGGATTTGAAGGAAAGAGTGGAGGACACCCTCAACAAGATCAGGCCCTCTCTCATGGCGGACGGGGGAGATGTCCAGCTTGTGGATGTGGATGAGAACGGCGTTGTCAAGGTCATGCTGAAGGGGGCCTGCGCCGGTTGCGCCATGTCGCAAATGACTCTTAAAATGGGGATAGAAAAAATATTGAAGCAAAATATCCCGGAAGTGAGCAGTGTGGAATCGGTATAAGTTCTTAGGATTCCGTTGAAATGCGGCGGTATTCTCGGGAAGGAGCAAACTGTTACTGCCGTTTTCGCATAATTCAATGATTAAAATAATCAAAGGAGGGTTAAGGTAACGATGGAGATCAAAACTATTGGTGTGGTGGGCGCCGGGACAATGGGAAACGGAATCGCCCAGGTCGCGGCACAGATAGGCTGTCAAGTGGTGATGCGGGACATTGAAGATGCCTTTGTCGAGCGAGGCATGAAAAGCATCGACAAATTCCTTTCAAGGAGTGTGGAGAAAGGCAAGCTCCAGGCGGATGAAAAGGAGGCAATCGTCGGTAGAATTACCGGTACTACGGACATGTCCCGGTTGAAAGATGTGGATTTCGTAATCGAGGCCGTTATTGAGGATCTGGAGCTCAAGAAAAGCGTGTTCAAGGAGCTGGATGAATTGTGTCGTCCGGAAGTGATCCTTGCCTCAAACACCTCTTCCATGTCACTGACTGAAATAGCCGCTGCAACAAATCGCCCTGACAAAGTAGTGGGCATGCATTTTTTCAATCCGGTCCCCCTGATGAGATTGGTTGAAGTGATTCGCGGCTTCTCCACCAGCGATGATACGGTCGCCGTTACCACGGAGCTGGCAAAAAAAATGGGCAAAATCACGGTTGAGGTCAAAAAAGACTCTCCCGGGTTTATTGTGAACCGGATCATGATTCCCCACATGATAGAGGCCATAAAGATCGTTGAGGAAGGGATCGCGAGCATTGAAGATGTGGACACGGCCGTCAAAAACGGCCTCAATTATCCCATGGGTCCCTTTGAGTTAATGGATCTCACCGGGATCGATATCTGCTATTACGTGGCGGAGTATTTTTATAAAGAGCTTAACAAGGAATCCAAGTGGGTCTCTCCCAACCTCCTGAAAACCATGATTCGCGCCGGAAAGCTGGGGAGAAAGACCGGGGCAGGGTGGTACGATTACAGCAAGTAGTAATAAGGTGACCAAAAAAGAAGTCAGCCCTCAGTTGGGGGCTGGCTTCTTTTTTGGCTCTTCAGAGCTTATGGAGGTTGCTACTTGTTCTTGTGTCTCATTCTCTTCCTCAGCTTCCGGTATTTATGTTTCCTGATCTTTTTCCGGCGTTTCTTCACAACACTGCTCATTCAATTAAACCTCCTTGGAAATGCGCCAATTTACTACTACTTTCCGACCTTAAATGTCAACAAGTAATTTTTTGATAATTAAGTTGACATAATATATATTATCAGACCTAATGGCTTCCGCCTGCCTCCGCCTCTTTCCGCTTCCCTTTGAATCTATAGAGCCTCTCATCCGCCTTTGCCACAAGTTCCTCGGGCTCCGTCATCCCGTTTACGAAGCTGGCAAACCCGGCGCTGGCGGTTATGCCGCACTCGTTTTCAATGGCCCTCTCGATGCGTTTCCCTATCCCTCGGCCTATCTCCATATCCGCATCAATAAGTATAATGGCGAACTCATCTCCCCCGTACCTGTATCCGGAATCCACACCGTCACGTATGCTGGAAAGGATTATCTTTCCGATCTTCCTCAAGAGCTCATCCCCAGCAACGTGCCCGTGGGTATCATTGAATTCCTTGAAATTGTCGAGGTCCAGTAAAATGAGGGCGAGCGGATGATTCTGTCGCTCAGCGCGCCTCATCTCCTCCTTGAGGCGCGCATAGAACTGTCGCTGGTTATAGAGGCCGGTAAGGGCGTCAGTGATGGAGAGTCTACTCAGCTCCTCCTTGACGTTTCTTTCAATGATGGCCCTTTTCAGTTTGGCCTCAAGTTCTTCAATATTGAAAGGCTTGTTCACAAAGTCAGTGGCCCCGGCGTTTATGACATCGATATACCTGTATTTTTTGGTGTAACCTGTCATGGCAATACTGCAAAGCTCCGGGTATTCGTTCTTGACCCGGGCGATCAATTCAAGCCCATCCATTTTCGGCATATTGATGTCGGTGAGAAGAAAGGTATACTTATCATTTTTGAGCAGCTCCAGGGCCTCCTCCGCGCTGCCTGCCCCCCGGGCCCTGAAGCCTAAGGTCTGGAGCATCCGGACCACGGGCTCCCTTACACTTTCCTCATCGTCCACCACAAGGACATTTTCATTGCTATACTGACAATCTTGGTTTGCCATGCCTCAAAACACTTATCTGTGAAACGCTTATATGCTGTCCCTATTCCGCCATAAGACACTCGCCCCGGAGGGAGTTCAACAGCCCATCTTTAATTTTTACTTTAATTAAACCACCTATAGGGTTATATTTGCAAGTAAAATTAACTATTTTATTTGTATCGGTCCGCCCCGTATACTGGGAACCCCGCCTGCTCACGCCCTCCACGAGGACCATAACCTTCTTGCCTTCCAGGTTCCGGTTTTTCTGCAAGGTGATGCTTCTCTGGATGGACTGGAGGGTGGCGAGACGCCTCGACTTTTCCTTCTCCTCCACCTTTGGCTGCATCTTTTCCGCTAATGTACCCCGTCTGTCGGAATATTTGAAGGAGAAAAGTGCATCAAATTCGACCTTTTTGATCAAATCAAGGGTCATTTCAAAGTCGTATTCGGTTTCGCCCGGAAATCCTACCATTACATCGCTACTGATGGCAATATCCGGCCTTACCTCCCTTAAGCTCGAAATCAACTCCAGGTATCTCTCTCTGGTATATCCTCTCCTCATCCTTCTTAGGACCGAATTGGATCCCGCCTGGAAAGGCAAATGAATGTGAGGGCAGAGAGCTTCTATTTGGTCGAAGCAGGAAATGAGGTCTTTTGAGAGGTCTTTGGGATGGGAAGTGGTAAAACGCAATCTCCAGAGCTCCTTGATGCGTCCTACCTCACGCAGGAGCATAGGGAAATCCCATACTTCCCCTCCCTCTCCCTTCCACATATAGGAATTCACATTCTGTCCGAGGAGCGTGATGTCCCTGACGCCCTCCGAGACCAGCAATTCGGCTTCGGCAATGATTGAACGGGGTGGCTTGGAGACCTCCCTGCCCCTCACAAAAGGAACGATGCAATAACTGCAAAAATTGTCGCACCCTTCCATTATGGAGATATAACCGGTGAACCTTCCAGTGAAATAACCCCTGCATGGCTCAGGAATGGGTGGCGATTCATCGAGATTGATTGCAACGACTTTTTTACCCCTTTCCTCAATCTCGGCCAGGCAGTCACGGACCCTGCCCACCTCGCGAGGCCCCATGACCAGGTCCAGTTCCGGGAATCTTTCAATGAGGCCCGAACCGCCTTGTTGTGCCACACACCCCACTAAGCCGAGGATGAGTCCCGGCTTCCTCTTTTTGATATCAATCATCCGCCCCAGAAGGCTCAGGGCCTTCTGCTCCGGCTTTGCCCTTACGCTACAGGTATTGATCAAGATCAGATCCGCATCCCCGGGCTCTTTCACCGGCAAAAATCCATCGTTGATAAGGGATTGGGCCAGAAGATCGGAATCGTATTCATTCATCTGGCATCCCATGGTGACTATATGAAATTTCTTGGCCAATAAAAGACACCCTTTGTAGTTCCTGAAGAATAAATTTTCCCTACAACTCCTCTATGGTAAGCCCCTCTTTCTTTCTCAGGGAATCCAGCAGCTTTGATATCAGCGCCTCGCATCCGGGGGCGATCTGTATCTCTATACACGCTTGCTGTGGATCAATGGTCCGCACTACAGCCATCCCATCGTAAGATTCGATGGTATATCTGAGATAGTTGATCTCTTTTCGCTCCACCCTGAAACGACGTTTAATTGTCTCCATGCTTGTTTTGGGTAACGCCGCCCCACATCAGCTTGGTCCGGAGCACCCTGAAATAGCTGTGGTCCGGGGGCCTCAGAAGCCTGATTTTTTCATCAGACTTGTAGAGAAAGACCCTATCCCCGTAATGAAGAGCGAATCCAACCTGCCCGTCGAAGGTCAAAATCACGGGTTCTTCGCTTTCCTTTCGCATGTTCAACTGAATCCTGGCGGTGTCCGGAATGATGATGGGCCGATTCGACAAGGTAAAAGGGCAGATGGGCGTGAGAATAAAGGCTTCCATTGTGGGATAAAGTATGGGTCCGCCTGCGGAGAGATTATATGCGGTCGAACCGGTAGGGGTGGAGATGATCAGACCATCAGCTCTGAAGGTGGTCAGGAATTCGTCATTAATGCTTACATCCAAATCAATTATTCTCGCAAGGGTCCCTTTGTTTATCACCACGTCATTGAGAACCTGAAAACGACAGACCTCCTCCCCTTCCCTCAGCACCTGGGCCTCTATCATTACGAGGCTCTCCACCTCGAGGCCATCCTCGATCATCATCTCTATGGCCGGATAAAGACGGTCTAAAGGGATACCTGTGAGGAATCCCAGACCGCCCAGATTTACCCCCAAGATGGGCACACCATATCGGCCGATCCTGCGGGCGGCTCCCAGCAGTGTCCCATCCCCCCCCAGGACAACCAGCCAGTCGACGGTCTTAGGGATGATCGGAGATTCTTCGCAGCACCCGTTGAGAGACTCCTTTTGTTCCATCTCCTCTGTGAATACTTCAATCCCTTTCTCCCTGAGCCAGAGCTCAAGCCTTTCCGCCTCCTTCCGGGCCGGTACATGGCGGTGTTTGTAAATAATCCCAACGGTGGCGTTTGACATGAAAACAGGCCTCCTGTTAGCTCCCGGAAAAGATGGGGACCAGTGTGAACCGGTTCACATCCACCAGACCCCTGTCCGTCAGCTTCAGTTCCGGAATCACGGGCAATGCAAGAAAAGAAAGTGCCATGAAAGGCTCATTAATGGCACAGCCAAGTTCATTGGCAGCGGACTTTTTTGTGGCCTCCAACTGGCGGACAAGGATATCCGGAGGCTCCCTGGACATCAATCCTGCAATTTGAAGGGGGGTGGTTGCCAGTGCCTTGTCTCCGATCACTACTGCCAGCCCGCCTCCCATGAGCCGCACCTCTTCCACGGCCCTGAAGATTTCTTGATCGCTTACCCCAACCGCGATGACATTGTGGGAGTCATGGGCCACGGAAGAAGCCAATGCCCCTCGTTTAAGTCCGAATCCCCTTACCAATCCCAGACCGCAACGGCCGCTGGCGTGGTGTCTCTCCACAACGGCCAACTTTAATATATCGCATTGGACCTGGGATGTCACATTTCCATGATCAGAGGGTACCTTTTCCACACAGGCCTTTGTAATAATCTGTCCCGGAATGAGTTCGATAATCCTGGCCTTGCCACCCCCGTGGGGTATTCGAAAGTCCTCCGGGCTCATCGGCGCCATATTCAAAGGCCTGGAAGAGGCATAGCGCAAATCCTTCGCCGGCCGGGGAAGATCGACCAATTGCCCGTCTTCCACCACAAGGCGCCCATCTTTGTATACCGATACCACCTGGAAATCTTTGAGATCTTCCACAACTGTAAGGTCCGCCCGATAACCTGGTGCAACAGCACCCCTGTCATTGAGGCCGTAATGTTCTGCCGGGTTGATGCTCACCTGTCGTATGGCCGAGATGGGGTCAAGCCCCAGTGCCACCGATTTCCGGAGGAGAAAGTCCAGATGGCCATGCCTCGCGATATCCTCGGCATGGAGGTCATCGGACACAAAGCAGGTACGGCGGCGCCCTCCTTGCATCACAAGGGGAAGGAGGTCTTCGAGGTTCTTTGCGCTGCTCCCCTCACGGATCATCACCATCATGCCGCACTTGAGCTTTTCAAGGGCTTCTTCCAGCCTCGTGGCCTCATGGTCCGAACGAATACCTGCCGATACGTATGCCTGGAGCTCCCGGCCCCTGAGGGAGGGGCAGTGCCCGTCTATAGCCTTCCCTCTGAAAAGGAGTATCTTTTCGAGTACCTCATCTTCCGTCTCAAGGACCCCGGGGAAATTCATCATCTCCGCCAGGCCCAGCACCCTGGGATGCTCCAGGAGCTCCTGCAACTCCCTTGGACCGATCTTCCCCCCAGCCGTTTCCAGGTTGGTGGCTGGAACGCAGGATGGCGCCATCACGAATACATCAAAGGGGATCCCCTCGCTCTGTTCCAGCATGAACCGCACCCCCTCCAGACCCATCACATTGGCAATCTCGTGGGGATCGGCAACAATGGTCGTAGTGCCATGGACCAGGAGCGCTCCGGCAAGCATTGGAGGCGCAAGCATGCTGCTCTCCATATGGATATGGGCATCCATTAGGCCCGGCAGGATCCATTTCCCCCGGAGATCGACCTCCCTTCTCCCCCGGTATCCGGCGCCAACGCCCACTATATGGCCCTCATGGATCGCAACATCATCCTGCTCGATCCTGCCTGTAAACAGATCAACCACCATGCCCCCTTTCAGGACCAGATCGGGCAGTATCTTCCCTCTTGCAGCGAGAATCCTCTGTTTCAGTCTTTCTTTTTCCATTGCAGGATTTTGACGCTCAGTCTTGTCGGACCTCAAAGGACACGCTATAGAGTGCGTGGGACGGGAAACTCCCACGGGCGATCATGTTTGGTTTCCGGATCTCACTTGGAATTCATGTCGATTACATACCACTGCTCAGTAATGTCCGATGTGGTATCAACAAGAAGATGAAGGATTCTGAGCTCCGGATAGCTCGCCTTAAGGTCGTCGAGGTCAACCGGTTCGAACTTTTTCACATTATTCATATAGGCCTGCTCTGTAAGGGCATTGGATTCATAGTTTTCCTTTGTTCTCTCAGAAATCCTACGCAAAGACACTTCCTTGGGGCACTGAGTCTGCTGGATGACAAGGGGCATGCCGTGTGCAGCCGCCACGCTCGCCGCCCGCCTCCTCAAGGCCTGTGTCACGAAAGTGGCATCAAGGACGACCCCCTTCCCCCTGCCTGCCAGTTCGTGGGCGAGCCTGAACATCTCATCATATACGAGGGTCCTTTTGTTCATGTTCGATGCCACCTTTTCATCGAAGATGTCCTCATCTTTCAGCACCTCCAGTCGAATCATATCGGTTCGCAGGATAGTGTATCCCTTGAGAGGTGCGATCACCTCCGTGGTCTCTGTCTTGTAGGAGGCTGGAAGCCCGCACGCAATGAGAATCGCCTTTGGG
The DNA here is from genome assembly GCA_029933075.1 of Deltaproteobacteria bacterium. GTDB lineage: Bacteria > Desulfobacterota > DSM-4660 > Desulfatiglandales > Desulfatiglandaceae > JAOZOW01. Next base: position 65,814 of record JAOZOW010000002.1, read on the forward strand.
TCCAGCTCCTTCTTCATGAAATCCATAAAGCGCTCTTTCATGATACCGAACCTCCCCTACAAACCCTTCGCTCCTTATGCTTCCGCCGTGTAGGCATAGGCGAGCTGGAAATATTTTCTGGCCCTCTCCAGGGCCTGATCTCTTTCTGCGACCGAGATCCCCTCATCGTCCATCTGGAAGCTGTTCACCTTACCCCTGACGAATGCCCTGTAGACCTTGTAGAAGGTAAGAAGGGGATCCAATTCTTTTTCGCCGGCCATCTCCTCGTATGCTTCCCACAGGACTTTGGCATGATCATATCCCCCATGATATTCAAGATCCATCAGAAGGAAGGCTATATCCGCCACGGTGTCGCCGTAACGAAAGCGGTCATTGAATTCAATACAGTCGATGATGGACAGCTGCTCGGTGAAGCACACATGTTCCATGTGCAGATCGCCATGGCAATCCCTGATCTTGCCCTGGGAGATACGTTCCCGGAAAAGCGCGCCCATTTCACGGTAAAATTGATCGGTCCACCTCCTGATAGCAACAAACCGGTCTCTGGGAATACTGATGTCACAGTAACGCTCCACCTGTTCGAAATTCTCATCGGTATTGACCCTGAATCGCTCGGGTTTCCCATAGCTTTCTATCTCATGGGTCCTCAGGGCATTGAGGTGAAACCTGGCCAGCACTTCAGCCGTCCGTCTCAGATGGGAGCGGGTCAACCCTCCCTTCACGAATATGGTCTTCATCAGCTTGTCTTCAGGGATCCTCTTCATCTTGACTGCATATTCGACGGTCTCACCCGGCCCTCCCCCGAGGTAAAAGCGTCCGCCATCAAAGGTAACGGGCAGCACGTCAAGATAGATGCCCTTGGAGAGTCGCCTGTTCAGTTTGAGTTCCTGATAACAATAATACCGCCTTTTCTCCAGTGTTGAAAAGTCAAGAAAACCGAAATTGACCGGCTTCTTGATCTTATACACAAATGCATCTGCCACAAAAACAATGGATATGTGAGTTTGAACGACGGAAACCTTTTCCGTTGTGTCGGGAAGTGCGGCAGGGTCAGACAAGGCTTCGATCATGGAGGTCATCATGTCTGATCTCAGGCTTCCATATGGAACTGACCGGCCACATAAGCCGGCACAGCCACCGTTCCAATGATGATGGGCTGCTGGTGACAGTCGGAGCCTCCGGTGACCATCAGGCCTTCCTGCCGTGCAAAGGAGAGGTACGAATCGACAGTCTGTTGATCATGGGTGGAATGCCAGCACTCAATGCCGTCCAGATAGGGAAGCATTTTTTCTTTGATGATGGCCTGTTGTTCTTTGATAGAAGGAGTCAGCGTCACAAGGGAGGTGCCGCTGGGGCAGTTGGGGTGGGCAAGGACCAGCTTGCCCCCCGCCCCCCGGATAAGCTCCGATGCCTCCCTTAAGGAGAGGGGCATTTTGGGCACATTGCAGCGTACCAGGTACTTGTCGAAGGCTTCCTGCTTGCTCGACACGATTCCCTTTTCCATCATGTAGTTTGCGATATGAGGTCTGCCTAAGGCCCCTTCGGCTGCCGACTGTATGGCTTCCAGATCTTTCTGGGTCCAGAAGGGGAGTCCCTTTTTTTCAAACTCCTCGTTGAGTTTCTGAAGTATCTTTTCGGCCCTCAACCTTCGATACTCCCTCAATTCTTCCAGCTTTCGGGATAGCGCTGAATTATGGATATCGTAAGCATAGCCCAGAAGATCCAAAGATACAGGCTTGCCCTCCCGGTACTCTGGATGTGAGAAGGAGATGTTCAACTCCACGCCTGTCAGGTAATTCATTCCGTATCGCCCCGCCAGGGAGATTGCCGCCTCCTGGCACGCGATTGAATCGTGGTCGGTGATGGAGATGAGGGTAATGCCCCGCCTGTGCGCCTCTTCGAATATCTCGGACAGGCCCATTTTCCCATCGGAGCACTCCCTACAGTGGATGTGGAGATCAATCTTGGCCACCGGCAATGAGACCTCTGCCCACCTCCAGGGCCTGGTAGTTGGGTTTTAGTTTTCCCTCCGGAAAGATATCGGATAGGACCCCCTTGATATCCTCAACACTGATGGGGAAACCCTCAAGGCAACAGAGGGCTCCCAGCATGATCATATTGAGCATGATAGGACCCCCCAGATCAACGGCCCTGGAGGTGGCATCAACCCAGTAGAGGTCCCCCCCCGATGTTGAAATCACTTCCCGGAGCCATGGAGGATCCGGGTACTCGACATCCCCGGCTATCACATTGAGGGGATAAATGGGTCTGTTGTTGACTATAAAAACCGTATCTTCATTCCCAAATTCCTCGAGGATTCTGAGTGTCTCCAGGGGTTCAAGGCCGACAATGACATGGGCCATGTTGGGGGGGATGATCGGTCCGTAGTTCTTCTCCCTTGAAAAACGGACATGACTGGACACAGGGCCGCCACGCTGGGACAACCCGAATGTCTCCCCGATTGTCACCTTCAGCCCCCTGTTGACCCCGGCTCTGCCAAGGATCTGGGATGCCAGCACATTGCCCTGCCCTCCCACACCATTGATGATCAGGTTGATAGGCTCTGTAGCTTTGAAATCAATCATGCCTTCTCCTCCCTTTTGATCGCCCCCTGCGGACAGATATCCGCACATATGCCGCATCCCACACAGATCACCTCATCCACGCGTGCCTTGCCCGCCGCCTTGTCCCAGATCAGACCGGGGCACCTGAAGACCCTTGTACAATATCTGCCGCAGCCGCAAGCTTCTCCGAGGCACTCCTCTTGGTCCACTCTCATCCTGTAAGGAAAGCCCCCTTCCCTGCCCTGTACAAGTGCGCACTTTCGTTTGAGCACCAAGACCCTCGGACCTCCCTTTTGCATGAGATCGTACAGGGTCATTGCAGTGCCTTTCATGTCATACGGATCGGCCACCTGCACCTCCACGCCCAAGGACTTGCATAACTTTTCCACATCCACGGGTTCGGTAGCGTCCCCCATGGCGGTCCTGTCGGTCCCAGGATGTGGCTGGAACCCTGTCATGGCGGTGGCGCTGTTATCCAGTATCAGTAGCAGGATATCCGCCTTGTTGAACTTGGCGTTTACAAGTGCGGGAAGGGCTGCGTGGAAAAAGGTGGAATCGCCGCACACGGTTACAACCGGCTGGTCAAAACCGAACTGCTCCAGCTTTCCATACCCGCACGCAAGCCCCAGCCCGGAGCCCATAGCATGGACCGATTTTACCTGGTTGAACCCCGTGGGCCAGATGGCCATGGTATAGCAGCCGATGTCGCCGGAGACGAATCCGTCCCTGTTGTCCCAGGCCAATGCCGTCTTGATGGCATAGTAAGAACCGCGGTGGGGACACCCCGGGCAGAAGCCGAATTCTCTGGGCGGGACCGTGCCTTTGATCATCTCCGATACCCTGTTCCTGTAATCGTTCTTCTCCCATGGGATATCGAAGGTGCGTCCAAGGACGTGAAGGAGTACCCCGGGTGAAAGCTCGCCCGTATCCGGAATGTGACCGGACGCCTTTCCGAGAAATTCCTTTACTCCAATCTCTCCGCCCAAGTCCGCGGCCAGGGCCTTGACACTATTTTCCACAAAGGGATCCACATCCTCCGCAAACAGGATGCGATCGCACATTTTCAGGTACTCTGTGACAAGCTTCCTGGGAAGAGGCCAGGTGGTTCCAAGCTTTAAAAGCCCCACCCTCTCCCGGAGCCCCAACAGTTCAATGGACTCCATGGAATAGTTCCAGGCGCACCCGGTTGCGATTACCAGAAGGTCAGGCTGGGCCGGGCCGTCATAACGGTTGAAGGGGGAACTTTCGAACAACGCCTCTGCCCGCCTCAACTTCTCATGTCTTTTCTGGTGCTTAAGGACGGTGGGGAAAGTGTGGAACGGTTTGGCCGGATCAAAATAGGGCCTTGTCTTTGTCACCGGGATGTCCCCGATTCTAACGTCAGCTCGTGTATGAGAAAGCCTTGAGACGCTCCTCAGCATTACAATATTCCTGATGGTCTCCGATAGTTCGAATGCCCAGCGTGTCATCTCGAGCGCTTCCTGAGGCGTTGAAGGCTCAAGGAGCGGAATGTCCGAGATCTGTGAGAATACCCTGGCATCTTCTTCATTGGTGCTTGAAATGCTGGAAGGATCGTCGCATGTAACGAGCACCAATCCGCCTTTGGTGCCGGACAGGCTCAGGTTCGTAAGAAAATCCGATACCACGTTAACCCCGTTCTGTTTCATGCTGGAAAGGGCCCTGCACCCGGCAAACGAGGCTGCCGCCGCCGCCTCCAATGCGACCTTTTCGTTGCTGGACCACTCCACATACAGGGGTAGATCGTGTGCGGCTTCCGCAAGGGTTTCAATAATCTCCGAGGATGGGTTGCCTGGATAACCCGCACAAAACAGCACTCCCCCTTCAAGGGCTCCCCGGGCAATTGCCTGGTTTCCCTGGAGCAGCATGCTCTCGTTCCCTGATCTCTGGCTGATCATTTTTCTCCCCCACTTCCGCTTGCACCGAGCTCCACCTGTTTCGCTCTTTGTCGTTTGTTGTGGCTGGCCTCTTTGAGGTGCTCAAAGTTCTCTTCAGGAAGCGGGCCTGTCTCCAGTTTGCCCGCCTTCACCGCCTCCTCAATGAGCTCTTCTCCTGTCTCGGTTCGGATTATCACGGTATTCCATCCCTCACGGCCCTCAACAGTGCCCACGGAAAGGTCCGCCCATATTGCCGTCATGTCCTGGCACAATGTGCAGCCCTTCTGAATCAGGGGCCTGACTTCAGACAGGGGGAAGTCCACCCAGCCTTTTTCTGTCCTGACCATGAATTTATCGGCAGGCGGCGGCGGGATATCGTATTTTAAAACAGCCCCGCCCACGCCCGCTTCTCTCAGGAAAGCCTTTAGCTTCCGGTAATCAAGGGCCCATGTACAGAAAAGGCCCACCTTCAAGGAGACGCGGGCCGAACGCTCTTCTCCATCCGGCTTCATTCGCTCCATGCGGGCCAGGGCCTCCATCTGGCAGGGAAGGCCCACTACCCCTATCTTATCCTCTCCCTGGCTGATGGCCCGGTTCAGCACCGAGAGGCTTGCCGATCCCGAGTATCTGGAGCCCGCGCAATCAAGAACTTCCTCCCTGTTTCTGGCCATGACGCCTCCGGGTGAGAGACGGTCACCGGCATCCGTCAACACGGCAGAGCGGATATCTCCCTTTTCAAAGGCCTCCATAAGGATGGCTGATACAGTGCCGCCGTACTGGGCCCTATTCCTGATCTCTTCGTCGATAGCCCGGGCAACCAGTACGTGCCGGTACGGGCCGATAGGCTCTTTTTCAGGAATAGGATGTAGCGAGGTTCCCTCATACTCCGCCCTCGGGCATAGTTGCAGGCATCTTAATGTGTCGGCCTGGCACTTATCCATGACGACTACCTTGCCGTCAAAGTAATTGAAATAAGGGCACAGCCCTACACAGGCCCCGCATTTTACGCAAAAACCGCCACTGATGACCTTTTCGACCAAAACGCTTTGGCCCTGAATATTGTCTGTTTCCATAACGTAGACAACCTCATTTCGGTTTTGGAGTGGTTTTATCCCAGCCCCCTGATCCAGGTCAAGGGCAAAAGAGCCATACACTTTGACCCTGTTGGCAGATGGAAAAGCCCTCCTGCAGACCGGCGAGTTCCGGCCAGACACAAGATGCCAGCAGGGCCGGGAGGGGACGGTGATTTCCGGGTACTTGGTTTTTGGGCTGATGAGGGATAATCTCCAGGAGATTGACATTTCAACATGACTGGCATAATTGGATAGAATACACAATTGCACACTCTGGAGAGGAGCAATCCCCCATGTTTGATAAGATCAGCGAGACCGCGGAATTTCTTGCCTCCCGGTATGATGGGACGCCCGAAATCGGAATGATCACCGGGACCGGCCTGGGATCTCTTACCGGGAAAATGACGGTCAATTGTCGGTTCCCCTACAGTGAAATCCCTAATTTTCCCGTGTCCACTGCGGCGGGGCATCGGGGCACACTGGTATTCGGGGAGCTTTCCGGGCGACGCATCATTGCCATGGAGGGGCGCTTTCACGGTTATGAGGGGTACTCTCCCCAGGAAATCACGTTCCCGGTGAGGGTAATGGCCATGCTGGGGATCAAATATCTCTTTATATCCAGTGCAACCGGCGGCTTGAATCCGCAATTTGAAAAGGGCGACCTGATGATTGTCACGGATCATATCAACCTTACGGGCGCCAATCCGCTCGTGGGCCCTAATCTGGATGATTTGGGACCGCGCTTCCCTGACATGGTCCATGGATATGACCGCAATCTGATATCCCTTGCGCGCAACAAGGCCCTGGCCTCTGGCATAGCCATCAGGCAGGGCGTATATGTGGGGGTGCTGGGTCCCAGCCTGGAGACCCCGGCTGAGACGCGTTTTCTGCGGACGATCGGAGGGGATGCCGTGGGAATGTCCACTGTCCATGAGGTGATTGCAGGGATTCACAGCGGGTTGAAAATCCTGGTGATCGTGGTCATCACAAACATGAACCTGCCCGACTGCATGGAAGGTACAACAGAACAGGAGGTCATAGCCGTGGCACAAAAGGCAAGCCCCATGCTGGCTGGGCTGTGGGAAAAAATTATTGCCCAACTGCCTTAATATTCTCCAACAATAATAATGGAGATCATTGGGTCCGAATATGGGGGATATGGATATTATCATCAAAAACGGCACGGTCTTGACCATGGACGGTGAAGATTCGGTCCATAACGATGGTGTGGTGGGGGTGAAGGGTGACACCATAGCCCATGTGGGCAGTAATGATCAGTCCCCCCTGAGGGCCGAGACCATCATCGACGCCAATGGCGGGCTGATACTTCCCGGCCTCGTCAATGCCCACACCCATGCAGCCATGACCCTGTTCAGGGGGCTTGCCGACGATATCCCGCTCATGGAATGGCTCGAGAACTATATCTTTCCCGTGGAGAGCAGAATGGATGGGCACTTTGTACGTACCGGCACCCTCCTGGCCTGTGCGGAGATGATCCTGTCGGGCACCACCACTTTCTGCGACATGTATCTGTTCGAGGAACACGCGGCCATGGCGGCCCATGAGGCCGGGATGAGATGCCTGGTGGGAGAAGTCCTTTACGACTTCCCTTCCCCCAACTACGGCAAAATGGAAAACGGCCTCAAGTATTCCGAGTCATTAATAAAAAGATGGCGGGATGACCCGTTGGTCTCAGTGGCGGTAGAGCCCCACTCCCTTTTCACCTGCAGCCCCGATCTGCTTTGCGTGGCAGACGCCCTGGCCCGGGACTACGGCGTTCCGCTGGTCATCCATGTGGCGGAGACCGCTGCGGAAGTCTCCCTGGTGAAGGAAAAATATGGCAACACTCCCGTGCGCCACCTTGAGTCTTTAGGGCTGCTCGGTCCTCACCTTATTGCAGATCACTGTGTGCATATCGAACCCTCCGACATCAAAACGCTGAGCAATCACGGGGTAAAGGTGGTTCACAACCCCGAGAGCAATATGAAGCTGGCATCCGGCATTGCACCGGTCCCCCAGATGCTCGCCGAGGGTTTGACGGTAGGCCTGGGTACCGATGGATGCGCCTCCAACAACAATCTGGATCTATTTGCAGAGATGGACATGGCCGCAAAGCTCCATAAGGTCCATGCCATGGACCCAACGGCGATCGACGCACTGACAGTTCTCAGGATGGCCACTGTATGGGGGGCAAGGGCCCTGGGAATGGACCGCCTTATCGGCTCCTTGGAGGTAGGGAAAAAGGCGGACATTATCGTTGTGGATATTGACAAACCTCATCTTACGCCCATTTACAATCCTTTTTCCCACCTTGTCTATGCGGCTAAGGGAAATGATGTGACTCACGTCATTATCAATGGCCGACTGGTCATGGAAGAGCGAAAGCTCCTTACCTTGGACCTGGAAGAGATCACCGCAGCCGCCAAAGACAAAGCCGAGCAGGTCAAGAGGTGGGTTTTGCCTTCAAAGGCAGGCACTGAGTCCGGATGAACGGATGTTCGAAATTTATTGCCCTGGGGAGCAGGCTGAAAGGCATCCCGGAAGTAATGACCCTCGGTGTGAAACCCAACTTCCTGGACTACTCCCCAACGGAGAGAGAATTGATCACGGGGTCCCCTATCATACTCTTTCCCACGCTTAACTATGCCCAGTTCCTTAGCACCTTGGGGAAAAAGATATTTCCCAGCCTCGAAACATACCTCTATGCAGATGAGAAAATAAAACAGACCACTCTTTTTTACATGCTTGGAATTCCCCATCCGCGCACCCGCATCTATTACCCGCTTCATCATCATCAGATCCTGAGAGACTTTTCCTTTCCTTTTGTTGCCAAGCTGGCAAGGGACTCCGCCCGGGGTAGGGGTGTTTTCCTGATCCAAGATGTTGCAGACCTCGAGAGGTATCTAAGGCTTACCAAAACCGCCTATATCCAGGAATACCTGCCCCACGACCGGGATCTTCGGGTGATCCTGATCAATTATCAACCCGCCCTGGCCTACTGGCGGGTGAGGTCGCCTGGCAGCTTTAAGACCAACATATCCCAGGGAGGCAGGGTCAGCTTCAATGCAATCTCCCCGGAAGGAATTAGGCTGGCTCAGGCAACTGCAAAAAAATGCAGGTTCAATGACGTTGGACTGGACCTCATCTACAGCGGTGGAAAGTGGTATGTGATCGAAGCCAACATGAAATACGGGCGAAAGGCCCTCAAAATGAAGGGCCTCGACCTGAAGGAGATCATGAGACAAAAACTTATCACTGGTGCGCTTTTCTAATTGTCCCCCTACATACTCAAAAAGATCTGAAATGAACAGACGACGCAGGGCCTATATCTTTGTTGCGATCCCCCTCTTTCTGCTTGTGCTCCTCACCTCGTACCTCGGTTACCTATACCACAGTGTCACAAAAGACGCCGCAACCAGGATTCAGCGGGGGGCCATTGACCGTATTATAGCATCCGAAAGCCCTGTCTACTATGAGGACCGGATCACCCCCATCGGTGTCTTTTTCGAAAAAACCCACCGTAAATACATACGGTATGAACAAATACCCAAGGTTTTCATCAAGGCCCTGGTGGCTGCGGAGGACCGGAATTTTTTCCGCCACAGGGGGTTTGATATAAAGGCCATTCTGAGGGCATTGATAGCCAATATAAAGGCCGGAAAGGTGGTCCAGGGCGGCAGTACGCTCACGCAGCAGACGGCCAAGAATATTTTCAGGCGCGAGAAGAGATCCTACAGGACCAAACTCAAGGAACTGATCCAGGCGATTCTTTTCGAAAGGAAGTATTCCAAGGAAGAGATACTCGAGATGTACGCCAACCAGTTCTTTGTAACCGGTTATGGTAAGGGCCTGGAGATAGCCTCCCGGTACTATTTCGGCAAGGAGGCTAAAGATCTGGACCTGGTGGAGGCCGCGTTTATTGCCGGCTCTGTCAAAGGGCCTGTTCGCTACAATCCGTTTCTCAAGAAAACCGAGGCGGAAAAGCGGGAGGCCATGCTCCTGGCCAAGCTCAGGAAGGACTATGTCCTTTCGAACATGCTCAAACTGAACTTTATTACGAAGGCTCAATACTTGGCGGCAAGGAAACGGCAGGTCCCCTTTAAAGAGGGGCGGATAACTTACCGGCTCAATGTGGTCCTGGATTATGTCCGCGAACAGCTCCAGTCAGAATACTTCAGCAGGATCCTTAGTGATCAGGGGGTGGAAAACATCGCCACTTCAGGCATTTCCATCTATACCTCTGTCAACAAGGAGATCCAGGAAGCAGCCCTCAAGAGCCTCCGCACCCACCTGCCCTCCATGGATGTCCAGCTAAACGGGTACCGTATGGGGCAAAAAGGGGAACCTCATATCGATATGCTCCCCAGAGCTCCGAATCCGGGGGCGCCTGATATGCCATTTCTCGCCGAAATAACCCAGATCAAAGCGGCACAAGGAGACAGCCACTTGGTGGTGTCTTGGGGTCGGGGGGGAGGCATTATCGACTGTGATGGGCTCAAACCCATGGCAGAGGCCTGGCTGAAATGGAAGCTGGGCAGGTGGGTAAAATTCAGCAAGAAACATCTGCCCTTGTTCCTCAAGTGTTTCAGGGTGGGAGATATGGTTCCAGTTCAGTTGATGAACCCCGGACACGGCGGGGAAAAGGGTAAGTTTACGCTTACCAGGATACCTGATCTCGAAGGCGGGATAGTCGTGTTCCACAAGGGCATGGTAAAGGCCATGGCAGGGGGTTTTTTCAACCGCTTCTTCAACCGGGCCGTGGACGCCAAGAGACAATTGGGCTCCATATTCAAACCCATCCTTTATACCGCGGCCCTGCAGCTAAAATGGAACACGCTTGACCCCCTTTTGAACAGGAGGAACCTGTTTCGTTTTGAAAACACCTTCTATCTCCCCAGCCCTGACCACCCTCCCGCCAGCGAGAAGGTTTCAATGGCCTGGGCGGGCGTCAAGTCGGAAAACCTGGCCACCGTATGGTTGCTGTATCACCTGACGGACAACCTCAACCTAAGCGAATTTCGGCGGGTTGCCGATATTGTGGGACTGGCCAGAAAGCGTGGAGAACCCTACCTCACATACAAGCAAAGGATCAGGGATCGATACGGCGTGGTGGTCAATCGGGAGGCCATGCTTGAAGCCGCGTTTGAAGAGGCAAAAAAAGAGATCGAGCCCGACCTCATATTCCAGGGCCGGGAGGAGATGCTGGAAGCACTCAGGCTCATGCGCTTTTCCTTGAAAAGCAGGGGAAGGTCCGATGTGGAAAAAGGGCTGTTAAGATACAGCTATCAGCGGCTCCGGCGATTGAGCCGCAATGAAAAAAGGCAGGCCCAGGCAATAAATCGTCTCTTAGAGCTCTACAAGGAACTGAAGGCGAACCGGACCGGGTACAGGCTCTCCGGGGCGCTCCTGAACTACTACCGGAGCGTGAAAAACCATGAAGAGCCCCAAATAGTCTATTCGGAAGACCCCGTTTCTGCCGGGATCGGCCCGCTGCTCCCCCTTTCGCCCGAATGGCTGCTTGAAAAAGGCGTAATGCTCGGTACCGGGAACGTGTGGATTGACGGCATCGTTACGGTGGATGTGCTCGATGGGATCCAGGGGGCCCTTAAAAAGATATACAGGCAAATGCTGGCCCGGCGTCGGTACGATCCCGAAGTGCTTTACAGAATCAGGGATTTCAGGACCCTTGTGAACCTCTCCTACGTGGTATATCTTTCCAGGCGGATAGGGATCAGCACGAAGCTTGATCCGGTCCTCTCCTTCCCATTGGGACCAAATGCCATCAGCATCCTGGAGGCCGCGCTTGCATATCAAACCATCCTGACGGGCCGGATATACCCGCTTTCACCGGAGGTCGAACTGACCCATGCCCCTATCATAACAAAGATCGTGGACAGGGAGGGAGAGATCCTCTACAAGTATACCCCCAGGCCGAAAAAGGTCCTGTCGGACAGGGTTTCCCTGATGATTTCCGAAATCCTGAAGAAAGTCATGGAAATGGGCACGGGCAAACGGGCCAGGGATGCGGTAAGGGTAAGCATCGGCGAGGGAGAAGAAAAAGCGGTGGTTTCCATTCCCACCTTTGGAAAGACCGGGACTGCCAACAGATTCACCAATTCAAGCTTTGTAGGCCTCATCCCGACCCCAAACACGGAGACAGGCCGCCTTGAGATCGGCACAGGTTACGTGATTGCCAGCTATGTGGGCTATGACGACAATCGGCCCATGAAAGGGCCCCATACGGTCATTTATGGAGCGTCCGGCGCCCTACCCCTCTGGATCGATACCGCAAACGCCGCAGTAAATCGGGAGGCCTACAAGAAAAACTTGCAACTTGTGGACATAGCATTCAATAAGGATGATAATAGGTTCCCGATGGTTGCGAAAGAGATGGTGCCGGTGCAGATCTCCCCGGTTACGGGTCTTCCCGAAGGGGTACCGGGCCGTATGCCGGGGGGCCAAAAGGAACACCCCACCATAATTGCAGACGTAGAGATACGAGGTGACATGATCGAGCTTCGAAGGCATTTCGAGCCACTGGGAGATTCGGCTCCATGAACATGAAGAAGGCAGTAGTATTGTTGTTAACCAGCTTGCTTCTTGTGGCGGCCCAGGCATGCAGTACCTATGTGGCCAGAACAGAGCCGGTATCCCCTCCACCATCCCGGATGGCCCCGAAGCCCTGTCCGCCCCTTGAACTCATAGATGCGAGGATATTGTTTCTGGAAGAGGCCCTGAGGGGGCAAAGGCTTTCGGGCAAAGACAGGGAGATGGCCCTCAATCTCCTTGATGCCTACCGAACCCTCAGGCGAGCCTGCTCTCCTGGGGCCACTGAGGGGGACCGCCAGGTGTCGCTTCATGCCCTGTTCCAGGTTCTCGTGCTCCTGGATGAAGAGTATTTCAAGAGGATCCGCTCGGGCATGGAGGGACATGCCCTTTCCGTGCGGCTTTTTCAGGAAAAGAGCAATGAAATCTTAGAGGATTACATCGCAGGAGATTACAAGGAGGTGATCCGTCACGGTACCGAATTGAAAAAGAGCTTCGGTCCGGAGGCCTTGGCCCGCGAGGTCGGCCTGGTATTTGCCCTTTCCCTTGCCAGAGAGGGCAAGCTGAAAGAGGCCCTGGAGATGGGAGAACGAATCGCGCGGGATATGGATTCTGAACCGGATCTGTTGTATCTGAAGGCCAAGATCGTGGAGTGGCAATTAGCCCTCGATCAAAGGGAAAAGGCCGTTTACCAATATGAAAAGCTGACCGATGATCTGGATGAAAGAGAGGGTCTGGCCCGCCAACTTCAGGAAAAGATCAGGGCCAGGGGAAAACCCGATATTGTTGTGGAAGATATCGACAGTGAAAGCCCAAGATATACCTCCATACAAGCACTCCTTGAAGAAGTCGACACTCTGGTTAAGAGAAAAGCGTTCGGGAAGGCCAAGCTCCTGCTCGTGCGACATCGCACGGTGCTAAAGAAACCCCATGAAAGAGAGGTGATCGACCGGACCCTGAAAGAGGTGGATCTGGCGCAGGAGCAGTATGAAAGGGAAAAACTTTCGGTGGATTCCGGTGGCGGTAGTGTGAGGCTGAGTTCGGTGAGGGAATTGATCGACCAGGAGAAATACGAAGAGGCCATACACGAGCTGGAAACGCTTGAGCGATCAGGCCTTAGGAGCTCCGCGGAAGAGAACCTCAAAAAAGAGGCCATAGAAAAATTCATCAACTCCGAGAGAAACCGTGCGGCCAAGCTGTTTCTTGCCGCCCAGAGGACACAGGACCCCGCTCAAAAGAAAAAATATCTCCTTTCATCGCGGAACATACTTAAATCAATAGTTGATAAATATCCATTATCTCCTTTAATTGACAGGATAAATTCACATATAAACCAGATAGACAAAGCCCTTGGGCGTATGGGGGAAACCCCCGGCGTTTCACCTTGAGGGAACGTCTCAAAAGCGGCCGATAAAAGGCATATTTTTCCGCACCGAAATATCCAGATGAGGGTAAGCGGGAGTAAGGAAGGTTGGAAGGGGGAGTCGTGAAGCCCAGTACGGACAGGACGACCTCTGCTGTTATCCATGCCGAGGTTGTCGGGCTGGGGCAGGCATGCGTGGATTATTTGGGTACCCTCCCTTCATTCCCCAAAGAGGACGGCAAGGTGGAATTAAAAGATCTCCAGATGTTGTGCGGAGGACCTGCTTCCACGGCCCTTGTCACTCTGTCCAGGCTGGGTATCCGTACCTCTTTTCTGGGCTCTATCTCAGACGATCCTGCGGGGCAAAAAATTCTCGCAAACCTCAAGGAAGAGGCCGTGGATACCTCGCTGCTGAAGATCACTCCCGGCTACACATCACAATTCGCCTTTATCGCCATCACTGAAGGTACCGGCAGGAGAACCATCTTCTGGCACCGCGGGAGCGTACCATGCCTGTCAAAAGAGGACGTGGACCTCGTCAGCTTCCGGAGGGCCTCCATCCTCCATGTGGACGGGTTGATGATTGAGGCGGCCGTTGAAGCGGCCATCCAGGCGCGGGAACTGGGTATGACCGTGGTGATGGACGCAGGGACTATGAGAGAGGGGAGCAAAGATCTTGTTTCCCTGGTGGATGTGCTTATCGCGTCAGAGACATTTGCTTCTCCCTTATTAGGCCCTGATGAGACGGCTGAAAAGGCGCTCCCTGCCCTCCGGGAACTGGGACCCCGGGATGTAGTTATCACCCTGGGTGGCAAGGGGAGCGTCGGAATCAATGATCAGGGGTTTTTCAGACAGCGGGCCTTCCCGGTCCGTGCCGTAGATACTACCGGTGCAGGGGATGTATACCATGGGGGTTATATCTACGGGCTGCTTCAGGGCTGGGACATGCCAAGATGTATGGCATTCGCCTCTGCAGTTGCAGCGCTTAAGTGCCGGAGGATCGGAGCACAGGCCGGGATCCCGGATCTCCATACCGTTAGGGAATTCCTGGCGATAAACCGGGTATGAGCGCACTAACTCCCCTTTCAGTCACACGCTCTCACCCGCAAGACAAAAGGCTGAGATCACACCATGAACCTCCTTGACTGGCTGATCCTGGGCGTTTATGTCCTCACCATCATCTATATGGGCTTTTTTGTGGGGCGGTCCCAGCGCTCCCAAGAGGACTACTACCTCGCAGGCCGCGGAATGCCTTCCTGGCAAGTGGCACTGTCCGTAGTGGCCACGCAGGTGAGCGCCATAAGCCTGATCGGGGCCCCGGCGTTTATCGCCCTGAAACCGGGGGGTGGCCTGATCTGGCTCCAATATGAATTCGCCATCCCCCTTGCCATGATGCTGATTATGCTAATTGTGGTGCCCGTCTACCACAGGACCGGTGTGATCAGCATATATGAATACCTGGAAAGGAGATTCGGTCCGGCTACCCGCACCATCCTGAGCCTGGTCTTTATGGCCAGCCGGGGCCTGGCGGCCGGCGTCGCCCTGTTGGCCACATCCATTGTGACCAGCGTTTGCCTTGATCTCCCTCTTTTCCCTACGGTCCTGCTGATCGGTATTGTTTCTATCGTTTACACCACCCTTGGGGGGATACGAGCGGACATATATTCCGACATCCTCCAGCTGGTAATCCTCTGGTCAGGTGCGCTGATCTGTCTCTCGGTGCTGGTCAACCTTGTGGGCGATGTCTCCCCGGCAGGAGGCACCCCTCTCCCAACAGAGCGCTATGAGGTGTTCAGGATGCAGGGATCGGGCCTGGGCGATGGTGAGACTTTTGGATTCTGGCCCATGCTGGTGGGCGGCTTCTTTCTATATCTTTCTTATTACGGCTGTGATCAGAGTGAGACCCAGAGACTTCTGACGGCAAAGGGCACAAAGGAGGCGCAAAAAGCCCTTTTTTACAATGGCCTGCTGCGGTTCCCTTTGGTGATTACTTACTGCAGTCTCGGGATCTTTCTGATTCCTTTCCTACAGGCCCATCCCTCTTTTCTGGACAGGCTGGAAGGGCGGTCTCCAGACTTCCTCCTTCCCCACTTCCTGCTCGAATACATGCCTCACGGACTCCTGGGATTGCTGATCGCAGGGATATTTGCAGCCTCCATGTCCAGCCTGGACAGCACCCTGAACTCGTTGAGTGCGGTAACCTGGCGGGACTTTATTCAAAAATACTCAAAGCGCTTCAGGGAAATCCCCCGGGGTAAAGAGGTGTGGATTTCCAAACTCCTCACCGTGCTGTGGGGAGTGCTCTGCACCGCTTTCGCCCTCGGAATGATAGGAGGCCCTGAGACCGTATTGGTCCTGGTCAATAAAATCGGCTCGGCCTTTTACGGGCCGATACTGGCTACATTTTGGCTGGGCATACTCACGAGGAGGGTAACTCAGGGTGGCGCCATCACGGGGCTGGCCTGCGGCGTGGGGACCAATATCGTTATCTGGCAGGTTTTTGGCAGCGCGGTTTCCTGGCTATGGTGGAACCCCATCGGGTTTCTTGTTTCCTTCTCGGTAGCATACGCTACCAGCTTTCTGCTGAAGAGCAAAAGGCCGGCCCCTCCCGGGCAGATTCTGCGGGAAACCGGGAGGGCCGGCCTTTCTCATGTCTATTACTTGGGTCTGATCGGAGTGTTTGGTAGTATCCTCCTTGTCTGCTGGCTCATCGAGCGTTCCCTTCTCACCCCTTGATTACGGATTGATCAATATGCCTCTTCATAACCGAGGTCTTCCTCGGTCACCTTGCCCTTAAACAAGTCATACGTCCAGATCTGATAGGCCAACACTATCGGCACAAAAATGAGTGCAACAACGAGCATTATTTTCAAGGTCAGGGGGCTGGAAAAGGCGTTGTGGGCTGTGAGGCTGTACTTGGGAAAGCACTCCTCCCGGCAATCCGTAAGGATTCAAAAGCGTGAAAAACGTGCCCTGGAAAACACCTGCTTGGTCTATAGGGATGCCCCTGAAGATATTGGCAAATGCGGCACCCAGGAGGATCGCAGGGAGCACGCTTCCCACAAACATGCAGGAATCCCAGAGTCTCCGCCATCGAGGGTCGTCCGCCTTGCTCCGGAACTCAAAAGACACGCCCCTGATAATCAGGCCGAAGAGTATAAGCATCAGGGCCGAATAAAACTTTTGTGTCAAGTATTTTTTCAGGCCTGTGGAGCAGCGCGGCCATGCCACGGAAGGTTCCGCTACTGCTTGCCCCGGTGCTCCTCTAACTCTGATTCATCCACATCCAAAAAGAGATCCTGCCCCCCGTCTCCGTTCAGCACAAGTTGTCCGTGATCGATCGTCTCCTCCTCACCCACCCAGCTCATTTCCTCTTTTACCGCCTGATTGGGATAGGGGCTTTCGTCAAGTGGCCTGCCAGATCGCAGTTTTTCCATCTCCCTCTGGCAGGAGACGCACAGGGTTGCATCGGGCATAACCATGAGTCGCTGCTCGGGGATGCTTTCCCCGCACTCTTCGCACCTCCCGAAATCGTCACTCTCCATGACCCGGCGGATGAGAAGGTCAATTTTTTTGAGTTCCTCGCTTTTCCTCTCCAGGAGGCTGTAATGAGTCTGGGCGGATATCTCCCTCTCAGCATGATTGAATTCATCCGCGACATCTTCCTGTGAAATCAGGCGACCCTCTCCCTTCTGCCTCTCTACAAGGCGCATGACCGCCCTTTCCACCTCTTCTTTTCTCGCCATCAGATTTTTGAGCAGCCTGGAGCGGGAAACCGAACGGCTGCTTCGCTTGCGGGAGCCTGTTCCTTTTTTCATCTTCTTCATCATTCGTACAATTCTGGCATAACTACCATTCAAAAAAGGTATTCTCAGTGATCCACCTCAGCCGTGTTTGCTCCGGGAACTTCCTGCCTCACACGCCCCGAAGCGGATGAATGTTAATCAATTTTTTTCCTATGTCAATAGCAAGGAGGGTAAAATTTGATATCTACCGAATCATTATCGTCTCAGTCCACAAGTATGCGGAGGAGTTCCTTTACATGGGCAAGGCACTTCCGGATCTCTACCGGGCGCAGCTCCAAGGTGATGGTCCTTCGGTATCCGATTTTTTTTAACTTCATGAAGATTTCTGGAAAATCAATCACGCCCTCCCCTACGGGCAGGTGTAAATCGTGTTCGGGTGAGTTTCCTCCCCTGTTGTCATGGAGATGTACGTGCTTGATTCTTCCAGGGAACCGTTCCATGAGGTCGAAGCTGGTATTTTTCTCGCTGAGCAGTTGGGCATGCCCTAAATCGAGCGTGAGGCCCAGCCCTCCTACGGCTTCGAAAACACCCGCATAATCCACGGCATTCTCGCTCAAGTTTTCCAGGCAGACGGTGATGCCCGCATGTTTAGCGCGTTCCGTTACCCGTTTGAGAAATCCGATCTTATAGTCAATGACCTCCCGTTTTACAAATCGTGGATCCAGCCAGAGATGAATGGTGAGGAGTTTCATATCCAATCCCGGCATGATTTTTAAGGTGTCCATCACTTTTGGGAGGTAAACCCTTTCGAGCCCCTCCATGTCATTGGGATCACCTTCGCGGGGGCCATGGCACAGGTAATAGATGCCGAGGGCCTTCTTTAATGCAAGAAACCGCTCTTTGTTGAGTGAGAATCTGTTGCGGTCCGCAATAGGGACCTCTGCAAACTGAAGCCCCAGCTTTTTAAGTGCAATAACATCCTCGGGGCTCCGAGCCGTGCCACCCAGTTGAATCTTCTTCTGGTTCATACACGCCCCGGCTCCATCAGTATTTAAACACGCCATCTTCGTAAATCACCTTCTTCCCGCCATTTTCCATATAAGCGGTCACCCTCTTTTTCCCGGTGTTGACCAGGTCCCAGTGAAGGGCTGAATCATTGAAGCCCAGCTTCCGCTTCATAGCCTCAGTGAGCCTTGCCGGATCACCGTCATAGCTGTCGGTGTAAGAGGCGCCAACTGCAAGGTGACAGTTCCCGTATCGCCCTCCGAAGTTTTCGTCATAGAGGGTATTGGCCATGAATCGGTTTATCCTTGAAAACCTCCTGTCTGTCAGAGAGAACTCCCCTACACGGGAGGCCCCCCTGTCCATGGAAAGCTGCTCTATGACGAACTTTCTCCCCTTTTTCGCACCTATTTTGACGGCAGAGCCCTTCTCGAAGGTCAATCGGACACCCTCCACATAATTTCCGCTCCTGAAACAGGGTTGATCTGCATAATAGGTCCCTTGAGTCCCCCGCCAATCGGGTGAAAGAAAGATTTCGAAGCTGGGTATATTGTGTCCCGATATCCCGATCCATTTTCGTCTGGCGCCTGGCGTTATTTTTAGATCGATCGTATCGGACTCAATGTGAAGGTATTTCACTTTCATGCGGTTCAACCATCTCTTAATGGTCATTGCATCCCCGTAGATTTTCTGCCATGCCGCTACAGGATCTGCTTTGTCAAGGTAGCAGGCCCTTACCACCTGGTTTCGATATTCCTGCAGCGAAAGCCCGGAGCGGTTGGCAAGTTCCTCAGTAGGGAAAATACAGAGGGTCCAGCCGTATACCCCCTTTTCCTCCCTATTTCGGGCAATATCGCGAAGGTGCTTCCTGGCCACCAGGGCCTTGCCGATTTTTTTCGGGTCGATGTCACTCAGGTGCGTCAATGATTGCGGTGCGTTTATGAAAACGCTGCCATGGATGCCCCTATAAAGTACACTCTCCCATGGTCCTACGAACTCAAGCTGATGGCCGGCAGCCTTTTTATAAAAATTATGCTCCATGACAGGGGTCAGGCCTGCACGCATCACAGGATTGATGCCCATGTCCAGCGCTCTTTCATGGACCGCTTCCGCCAGTCCCACGGCAGGGAGATCAAATCTTAACAGCAGGACCTCGCCCCTCCTGAACTTTCCTTTCCTGGCCTTTTTCAAGGCCCATATGAGCACATCTGCGTATTTTTCCAGCTGTCTCTTGGTAAACATGACCAACCTCCTATGCTTGTAAAGAGCTAATCTGTTATCCTGCCCGGATGGGTATCGGAAGGGACCGTGCCGGGTGATTCTGTCTCCAGCATAAGTTTCTTGATTTCTTTCCTGGGGATCTGCGAGCGGAGACTGCCTTTGTTTACAAAACCGAGGCCGAGGATCTGACCCTGTTCCAGTTCGAGGATTACATAACCTTTTTCCATGTCGTCTGGGACATGAAGATCCCTGCCGGAGTGGAGCTTCAGCAATGCATCTTTGGTAATCCTGAACCTTGATTTGGTGGCAGCATGCCCGAAAATCTGTATGAGGTGCGTTGTAGGCTTTACAAAAGAACCCACCTGCCGGAAGGCCTTTAACCCTACCTTGGTTACCTTTAGCCTGGCAACCGGTACACCTTCGGGGAAGCTCCTGACCATGGACCAACTCTTGCTCCTCCTGAGCAACAGATACTCGTCAAATAAAGACTCCGGAATACCGAAACGTTGCTCAAGGAAGCTCAGGAGGCGATGTCGTTCCTCAAAGCCTGACAATCCTGGCCATGAAGAATCCCACCGAGTTGGTGTGGTGGGGGTAGAACCGGGCCGCCTTTTCGAGCTCTCTGTCATATTTGGAGTCTCTCCACTGTAGTATTCCAGGTTCATGGTCAATCCCCAGATCTATGGGGAGCAACTTCGCATCCCGGTGGTTCAGCAGGAAATCAACCACCCCTTCGTTCTCCTCTGGATTGTAAGTGCACGTGGCATAGAGCATTTCCCCCTTTTCTTTGAGCAAGTCAAACCCTCTAAGTACAATTTTTTTCTGGAGCCGGGGCAGGGCCTCCTTGCGGGGGGTCTCCCTGTATCGATACCCGTCGCTCAGTTTCCTGAACCGCCCCTCTCCCGAACATGGCACATCGGCAAGGATAAAGTCGAAACGTTGATGCATGGGAAACTGCTGAGCTTGGTATCCGGTGATTACGGCATTCATCACACCGAGCCTCTCAAGGGTATTGCCAAGGGGAATCTGCCTGCTTGGGTAAAGTTCATTGGCCACAATGAGGCCGGAGCCGTTCATCAACTGCGACATATGCGAGGTTTTCCCTCCAGGCGATGCGCACATGTCCAGCACGTAGGCCCCTTCACCCGGAGACAGGGCCTTGCTTGCCAGACAGGATGTAAAGGCCTGAGGATGAATATAGCCCAACGCATATTCCAGGAGATTCCCGGGGGAGTCCAGATTCCATGCATGATACAGGGTATCATCTCCCTCCATGCTTTTTCCCAACTGAATGCCCTTATCCTCCAGCAATGGCAGTAAATTTTGCGGGGATATTTTTAAGCGATTTATCCGGAAGTGGACAGGGAGCGGGCCAAGGAGAGCCTCCCGAAACAGGGGGAACTCCGGAATGAACTCGGAGTACTTTTCGAAAACGTGGGGCATGGGCGCGGGCAGGCCTGTTTGGGAAATGCTGATGATGAAAGCTGGGTAGTTGGGGGCCGCAGGTTAGGGTCATGGAATACAAGCAAAACCGATCCCCCGCACCCGAAGGCCGGGGGATCGGTCATTTACCACCACGAGACCACCTTGTCGTGATCAAATATCAGGTCTATAAGTTTTTCGTAGTCTGCCCCGGCATCATCATACAGAGGATAAACGGTTGTCTCCTCTCCCTCTGACATAAGGTCCATCAGCGTCTTCGTATTCTCATCTGGCTCGCTTTTGAGTATGTGCAGTACTTTCATCGTCAATTCCCAAACGGAATCACCAAGTCCATCTCTTTTAGTTTTTTCCCGATTTCCTCGAGGCTCATATATTTGAAACCATGCTCCTCCGCGTTCACCTTATTGTTGGAGAAGTACTCGCATTCCATATCCTCGAGCCATTCCAGGTTTTCCCTGTACTCATCGGTCATATCCACTTCCACATCCAGCACAAACATATAAGAGTAAAAGTTCTCCACTGCCAGCCCGAGGGTGGAGCGCGACCCCTCCCACAGGTCTTCCTTTTTCCGTATCAGAAACGCAACATGCCTGACGTCTTTCATGGGTTACAGTCTCCTCCTAAAAAGCTACATAACGGTCGCATTCCTCGATCATCTCGCCGTTTCTCGCCTGTGTGGCATAATCTTTTTCCCCTATGCCCGGCACCGGGGGTTTGAGCCCGTGGCTTTCAAAGCCCACATTGCAAAGCGACATCTTGGCAAGACCATTCAGTTCCTTGAACCGCTCCTCCTGAGTAAGCAAAGTGCCTCTGTGGGTGAAAAAGACGGTCACTTCCAAATCGCCCTTTTTCTTTGCCGCCTGACAGAGCTTGATAACCTTGTCCAGATGCTTATCGGAACTTACGAGTACTCCCAACGATCTGGCCATCTCACAGATCCTCCTTCCTACCCCACTTTGATGTAAAACCGGGTAAATCCCTCGTCATCCTTGGCACCTAAGTACTCGTGTCCCGCCCTCTTGGCAAACGAAGGCATATCGTTTTTGGTCCCGGGATCTGTTCCGAGAACTTCCAGGACCTGTCCCGATTTCATCTTTCCAATGGCTTTTTTGGTCTTGAGTACAGGCATAGGGCAACTCAGACCCCGGCAGTCTAAAGTTTCGTCCGGTTTAATATCATCCACCATTTTTCCTCCTCCTTGTTTTTTATCCAGGCCCCCGGGTGTTTGCGCCACCTCATCGGCCCGGGGATGTCCTCCAAAGACCCCAGCTCGAACGGCTTGTGGAGTGAAGTTCAAACCAAAATCCGCCGCTCTACATCTCCACGGTAAATTTATCAGTCTCCTCATTCCATGTGGCGGCCAAGTAATACGCGGCAAAAATCAAAACGAACAGGATCAGGGTCCACTTGTAACCGAGGTAATCAGGTAGAAAGACCCTTTTTCCCATCAACGCCTTGAGCCCTTGAGAAGAATTAATCAATGCCTTGAACAGCGAAGTCGAAAGGGCAAAGCAGGCAACCGCCAAGATAAGCTTGACCTGCCCTTCCCCTGCCCTCCATACCGATCCGCTGCCGCAGCCGCCGGCCAGCACCATTCCGAAGCCGAATACCATTCCCCCCACCAGGCTCCCGAACCAGAATGTCTGGGTGACATAAACCGATTCTGCTCTCAGACCGGTCCATTTGAGGGCCGCAAAACCAAGGATGCTTATCACAATGCTTATGGCTATTGCCCTTGCTACCTCCCCTTCACCGGTCATGAAGGGATCGCGGAACCCCCGCACGAAGCAGAACCGGGTCCTTTGGATGATCACACCGAAAGCAATTCCGCAAAGGAGCAGTCCCCCTACCCGAGTATAGGCCTGAGACGCGTATGCCCAGGCGCACACAAGAGCGCCTAAAAACACCCCGGCCCCCGCAATCGGTTCCACGCTCAGCCAGTCGAAACCTTTTTCCTTCCCGCCCGAAGGAGGCTGTCCGCCCTGTCCCGTGGGCAGGTGTTCCAACTCCCAGTAAAGGTACCGCAATCCCACATAAGCGCCCACCAGCAGGCCGATCATCATGGCGATGCCGCCCATACTGAGCGCGCTTACCGCCGTATAGAATCCACCCACATTGCAGCCTCCCGCCATAGCCGCCCCCACCCCCATAAAGATACCGCCCACGATGCCTTTTATAAGCTCCAGAGGGGGGGCTATACGGATGGAAAACTGTTTAGACATGAGGGCCGAGCCGAAAGCGCCCCACAGAAGGCCCAAGGTCAGGATTGAATTGGTAGAGATGAGGGGGGAGAGTGGTGCCTTTTCGTACACGCCGACGATATTGAAAAACCAGTCCCCCCAGTTTCTCAGCCCACCTGCCACTCCCCAAGGTCTGGCCCAGGCAAAGGTGATTACGCTCATGATGCCGATCAACAGGCCGCCGAGCCATATGGGCCAGTTTTCATAGAAAACCTGTCGGTAACCGCGTCTCAATAGATCATACAACACGCTTTCATTCTGCTCGTTCATGGTCAGCCCTTTCCGTCGCTTTAACAGCCTTCATCTTCAATTATCTTGAAGCCTGACCCTTTCTGGGCCGGCGCTGGTGCGGAAAGGGGGGGCGGTGTGGAGGGCGCAGGGGCGACTGTGCCCTGCTCCCGCTTTGAGACTCCCGGCGCCACCAAGTCCGATTCCTGCTCCACCCTTTCGGCAAGCCCGAAGATGATCGAAAGATCATAGTATCTCCACGCCACCGCTGAGCCAGGATCGGCCTGAACGGCCTTTCGGAAATACTCTTTGGCATCAAGGTACCTGCCCCTCTGGTAGGCCTGTTTGCCAAACCGAAGCATCTTTGCACAAAGGGCCTTATCTGGAATTAATCGTTTCGGCTGCTCCGCCCTTGCCATTTCCGGACCAAGCAGAAGGAGCATGACAGCGCATAATACGATTGCAAGAAGGAAACAGGATGTCCTTTGACTCATAACCGACTCCTCAGAAAAAAGAATTTTTTGCCTTGTCTAACAAAAGCAACAGGGCCTGATCAAGCCGTGAAAGCACAAACCTTATACTACTTACCGATCACATGATTGGCTATCACCTTTCTCTGGATTTCCGAAGTGCCCTCATAGATGGTGAGAACCCGGGCATCCCGATAATATCTCTCCACCGGGAATTCCTTGATATAACCGTACCCTCCATGGATCTGCAACGCCTGATATGCAATCCTGTTGGCCATTTCAGAGGCAAAGAGTTTTGCCATGGAAGCAGCGCCTGTGAAATCCTCGCCTCGATCTCGCATTGCTGCCGCGTTGAATGTCAACAGCCTGGCAGCCTCAATCTGAGTGGCCATATCGGCAATCATCCACCGGATTCCCTGAAACTGGGATATGGGCTTGTTGAACTGTACCCTTTCTTTTGCATAGCTCACCGCAGCATCAAGGCAGGCCTGGGCCAATCCCACTGACTGTGAGGCAATTCCGATTCTACCCCCATCAAGGGAAGCCATGGCAATCATGAACCCATCACCCTCCTGGCCGAGCAGGTTCTCGGCAGGAACGCGGCAGTCTTCGAAAATCAACTCCGCCGTATCGGAGCTCCGGAGGCCCATCTTGTCTTCTTCTTTCCCCACATGGAAACCGGCCATGCCTTTTTCCACGATGAACGCGCTGATGCCGCGGTGCTTTTTGTCCCTGTCAGTGTAAGCCGTCGCCACCGTGAGATCGGAATTCTTTCCCGACGTGATAAACAGCTTTGTGCCGTTAATCACATAAGTGTCACCCTCCCTGACCGCTCTAGTCCTCTGGCTGGCAGGGTCTGAACCGGCACCCGGCTCTGTGAGGGCAAAAGAGCCGATTTTCTCTCCTGCAGCCAGAGGCTTCAGGAACATCTCCTTTTGAAGATCCGACCCGAAGAGGTAAATGGGGCCGCACGCCACCGAGTTGTGTACGGACATGATCACCGCTGTTGAAGCGCAGGCATAGGCAATCTCCTGCAAGGCAGCCGAGTAACTAACCGTATCCGCCCCGGCTCCGTTGTATTCCGGCGGCACGTTCATGCCCATAAGGCCCAGCTCTCCCATTTGTCTCAAAATGTCCCTTGGAAACTCCTTGGTTCGGTCCCTCTCCGAGGCGGTCGGCATGACAACTTCCCTTGCAAAGTCCCGAACCATTGTCTGTATCATGCGCTGCTCTTCGGTCAGCTGATAAGCCATGACTTCTCCTGTTTGTGCAATTGAGCCATATTATGGCGTATAAAGGACCACCAGGAGTTCGGCCCTCTCAGAACTGAGGTTTCTCAGTTTGTGTACGATGGAAGAGTTAAAGTGGATACAGTCTCCCGGGCCGAGCACATTCCTGTTCTCGCCCACCACCACTTCCACCTTCCCTTTCAACACATATTGGAATTCCTCTCCCAAGTGCTGGTAGCTAACACCTTTGTGATGTGATTTGGGATCTATGAAAACTTTGAACGCCTTCAAATGTTTATGTCTGGCCTCAGGCGTCAGGGTTTCGTAAGTATAGGCCTCGGTCCTTTTCTGGTAATCGTCCCTTGATTTCTTTGCAGCTCGCTTTTTTTCCTCCTGCAAAAGGATGCTTGAGTCTATTTCAAGGGCTCTCGAGAGCTGAAGAAGCACGGAGACCGGAGGCGTCACCTCACCCTTTTCCACCTGGGAAATGTACTTGGTGCTCAAGCCGGTCTCATTAGCCACATGCTTGAGGGTGAGCTTCCGCTCCCTTCTCAGCTTTAATAATCGCTTACCTATGGGTTGCGTTCTCTTCCGAGCAGGCATGAGTTTCCCCCCTATTTTCTTTTCTCAATGAAGTGATCATTCCATACACAAAACCCACAAGAAGCACGAGGCTGATCAGGATAATCAGATTTGAAGAAAAAAAGGTCATAACAAAGGAAAAGGGGTCTTTCAGGCTATAAGCGGCTATCAGTACATGTATCCCGAAAAAGAGAAAGAAAAAGGCGCACAACGCGAAAAACACCTGGCGCACCCACCATAAAGTTCCCACCATGCCCTTCTTCTCATCCATCCCGTCCACTCTCTTCGGGAACCGCGGTTGGCCTGTGGCACAGGGGCATAAGCACTTACTATAAATCCAGCTTGGGAATTACGAGGTCGTCGCAGGCCGTGTACGGATCAAGCTTCCCTTCCACGATGGACTCCACTGCCCTGTCGAACTCGCCGGTCAGAATAAGCCTGTTTACCACCTCCTCGTAAAGGCGGCTTTTTACCATTTCCACCAACTCATCCCTCACCTTCTCCTTTTTCCTCCTCACATGCAACCCGCCCGTGGACTCGATCAGGTGCTTCCCATGCTTTTCAATTTCCTCAAGCAGCTCCTTTACCCCTTTGTCAAAGACCGCCTGTGTCTTCAATATGGGTGGTTTCCAGCTCCCCTCCTCATACTTTTTGTGATCCATGTCAATCATGAGACGTAGATCGCTCAAGGTCTTGTCAGTACCTTCCCTGTCCGCCTTGTTTATCACGAAGATATCGGCTACCTCAAGGATCCCGGCCTTTATGGCCTGGATGTCGTCCCCCATTCCCGGAATAACCACCACCACTGTAGTGTGGGCGCTCTTTACAACATCCACCTCGTCCTGGCCCACTCCCACCGTCTCCACGAGGATGTAGTCCTTGCCCATGGCATCCAGCACATCGATGGCACTGCGGGTTGACTGGGTCAGTCCCCCGAAATGCCCGCGGGTCGCAAGGGAGCGTATGAAAACTCCTTGGTCCATGCTGTGGCGCTGCATCCGGACCCTGTCACCCAGAATGGCCCCCCCGCTGAAAGGACTTGTGGGGTCCACTGCCAGAACTCCCACTGTCTTGTCACGTTTTCTCAAATGGGTCACCATCTGGTCCACCAGGGTGCTTTTCCCCACGCCCGGTGCCCCGGTGATTCCTATTACGTAAGCATTTCCCGTGTGGGGATACAAAGCCTTGAGGATCTCCCGCACCTCTGGCACGCCATCGTCTATATCCCGGATGAGTCTGGCCACAGTCCTCACATCACCCGCAACCACCTTTTCTACGACTTCATTCATGATGTTCCCGGTCTCACCTCGGCTTCACATTCTGTTCCACCCATTCTACTATGACACCCAGCGGAGTGCCCGGAGTGAATATCTCCTTTACGCCCGCCTCTTTGAGCATGGGAATATCTTCCTCGGGAATAATCCCCCCGCCGCATACCACGATATCCTCAGCCCCTTTCTCACGAAGGAGCTCCACCGTCCTGATAAAGAGGTACTTATGAGCGCCAGCCAAGCTGGAAAGCCCGATCATATCCACATCCTCCTGAATAGCCGCTTCCACGATCTCTTCCGGAGTCTGATGGAGTCCGGTGTAAACCACCTCAAACCCGGCATCCCTGTAAGCCCTCGCAATTATCCTTGCACCCCTGTCGTGCCCGTCCAGGCCGGGTTTAGCCACCATGATTCGGATTCTTCTCCCCTGTGCCATGACTCCCCTTGGTCACATCTGTTTGTTGCTTGTTCGTTCTGCTCGGTTTGAAACCCGCACGTTCTCCAGATTTTCAGCTTTCACCAATTAAGGCGGAACCCCCTTTTTAATAGATCCCGGGATCCCTGTACTCCCCGAACACCTTTCTGTAGACGTCGCACGTCTCCTGCAGGGTGGCATAGTTTTTCACCGCATCGATAAGGGGCTCCATCACGTTCCGATCCTCAACACAGGCCTCCGTGAGCCTCTCAAGGCATTCCTGCACCTTTTTGTTGTCACGCTCGCTTTTCACTCTGTTGGTTTTTTCAATCTGTAGCCTTTCGAGCTCCTCATCAATCTCGAGTATTTCAACGGGAGTTTCCTCATCGGTCACGTATTTGTTGACCCCCACCACGGTCCTCTGCTTCTCATCGATTCTCTTCTGGTAGTGATAGGCGGCATCCGCGATTTCCTGCTGGGGGTAATTTTTTTCAATTGCCGAAAGCATCCCGCCCATCTCATCGATTTTATTAATGATCTCCCATGCTTCCTCTTCCATCTGGTTGGTGAGCGCCTCCACGAAATAGGACCCGCCAAGGGGATCGATAGTGTTGGCCACTCCAGATTCCTCAGCGATTATTTGCTGGGTCCTGAGTGCTATGGTAGCGGCTTCCTCGGTCGGCAGGGCAAGGACCTCGTCCAGAGAATTCGTATGGAGGGATTGGGCGCCTCCCAGGACGGCCGCCAGGGCCTCCAGGGCGGTCCTTACCACATTGTTATAGGGCTGCTGGGCCGTAAGGGAACACCCGGCGGTCTGGGTATGAAACCTCAACCACCAGGACCTGGGGTTCTTCGCCTTGAATCGGTCCTTCATTATCTTGGCCCACATCCTCCTTGCAGCCCGGAATTTTGCGATCTCCTCGAAGAAATCCAGGTGGGAGTTGAAAAAGAAAGAAAAGCGGGGGGCAAAATCGTCCACGTCAAGTCCCCGCTCAACAGCGGCCTCGGCGTATGCAATGCCGTCTGCCAGTGTGAACGCCAACTCCTGCACCGCGGTAGAGCCCGCCTCCCTGATATGATATCCACTGATGCTGATCGTATTCCACTTGGGGACCTCCTTTGTCCCGAACTCCACCGTGTCGGTTATGATCCTGACGCTCGGCTCAGGAGGACACATAAAGGTCTTCTGTGCAATAAATTCCTTGAGCATATCGTTCTGAATGGTTCCCCCCAGGACCTTCCGGGGGATCCCCCGTTTTTCCGCCATGGCAATGTACATGGCCCAGAGGACAGATGCGGGCGGGTTTATTGTCATGGAGGTTGTGATTCTGTCGATGGGCAGCCCGTCGAACAGGTCCTCCATGTCTTTCAGGGTATCGATGGCGACCCCGCACTTTCCGCACTCGCCCCTGGATCTGGGAGAATCCGAATCATACCCCATCAGGGTAGGCATATCAAAGGCCGTGGAAAGGCCTGTCTGCCCCTCTTTGACCAAGAGGTGGAAACGCTTATTGGTATCCTTTGCGGTACCGAGACCGGCAAACATCCTCATGGTCCACAGGCGGCCCCTGTACATGGATGGCTGGACTCCGCGGGTAAAAGGAAACTGCCCCGGGAAGCCGATGTCCCTCTCAAAGTCCAGATCCGCCACATCAGCCGGGGTGTAAATCCTTTCGATCTCACGGTCGGAAACCGTTGAAAACCTTTCAAGGCGTTCGGGTGCGGAAGCAAAGATTTTCTCCAGCTCTTTTTCCCACTTCTTACGCCCTTTCTCGATTTCTTCAAAGACCTTTCGGTCAAAGACCTGAGACATATTCAACACCCCCTTCTATGGCTTGAACAAACTGTGTAGTACACGGCCGCCTCCTGTCGTACCCTTCCCGGTCGGAGCACTGTGTACGCCCATCTCTACCCTCTATTTCCCTCTTAGCAGGCTCCTTGCGATTACCAGGCGCATGATCTCGTTGGTGCCCTCGTAAATTTGGCATATCTTTGCGTCCCGCATGTGGCGCTCCATGGGGTATTCCCTGCAATACCCATATCCGCCCAGGATCTGGACCCCCTCCACGGCGGCACGCATGGTGACATCAGATGCGTACATCTTGGCCATGGCCGCAGCTTTCTCGTAAGGTTTTCCATTGTCCTCGAGCCAAGCCGCCCTGAGGGTTAGGAGTTCTGCCGCATCCAGCTCCGTGGCCATATCGGCAAGTTTCCACTGAATGGCCTGGAAGGAGCTGATAGATTTGCCGAACTGTTCCCGGGTCTTGGAATATTCAAGGGCCTCGTCGAGCACGGCCCTGCCAATGCCAACAGCCTGCGAAGCGATGCCGATCCTCCCCCCATCCAGGGTGGTCAGCATCTGTTTGAACCCCTCCCCTTCCTTTCCGAGGAGCGCATCGGCGGGGACCTTTGCATCCTCAAAAATCAGCTCGGCCGTGCCTGATGCAAGGATACCCATTTTGTCCTCCACGCGGCCCACTTTGAACCCGGGGGTGTTGTCCAGATCCAGCACAAAAGAACTGATGCCCTTGTATCCTTTTCCTTTCTCGGTCACGGCTGCAATAACTGCATAAGAAGCCACATTGCCGCTGGTGATGAATTTTTTCTCACCGTTGATGACCCACCCGTCACCATCCTTAACGGCCGTTGTGCGAAGGGCAGCGGGGTCCGATCCTGCTCCGGCCTCGGTCAAACCATAGCAACCGATCTTTTCGCCCGATGCGCATGGCACGAGATACTTTTTTTTCTGCTCCTCATTACCGTAAGCCATCACCGGAAAGCAATAGAGGGAATTGTTCACGGACATGATGGCGCCCGTTCCGGCACAGGCCTTCGATACCTCTATAAGGGCAAGGACGTAGCTCACGCAATCCATGCCTCCCCCTCCATATTCTTCGGGGACGGCAATACCCATCATCTTCAGCTCTCCCAGCTGCTTGACAATATCCGCCGGGTGCTCGTGCTTCTCATCCAGCTCCGCGGCCCTCGGTTTTATTTCGGTTTCCGAAAATCTGCGGGCCATATCCCGGACCATCTGTTGTTCTTCTGTCAATTGAAAATCCATTTTTTAACTAAGCTCCCCTTTGAATTCTGGTTTCCGTTTTTCAAGGAATGCGGTCATACCCTCCCTGCCATCAGGGCTTGCCATGCACAACCCGAACTGATCAGACTCCATGGCGCAGGCCGAACGCAGATCCATATTGAATCCCCGGTCAATGCATCGTTTGACCGCCATAACCGAGAACCTGCCCTTCGATGCGATAAGTCTGGCCGTTTTCATGGTTTCTTCCCACAGCTTGTCGGCCGGAAACACCCTGTTCACCAGTCCGATCTCTTTGGCCTCCTGGGCGCTGATGATCACCCCCGTCATGCAGAGTTCCTTGGCCATGCCTTTCCCCACAAGCCTGGGGAGACGCTGGGTGCCGCCGAACCCCGGAATGATCCCGAGATTGATTTCCGGCTGGCCGAATTTTGCATTCTCAGAGGCGTAGATAAAATCGCAGGCCATGGCGATCTCTGTGCCTCCGCCCAGTGCAAACCCGTTTACGCAGGCTATAAAAGGGACCGGCAGGGCTTCCATCCTGAATCCCACCTCGTGGAGCGCCAATGAGAAGTCTCGGAGCTGCAAAGGGTCGAGCTTCACCATCTGCGCAATATCAGCGCCGGCCACAAAGGCCTTGTCCCCTTCACCGGTCAGCACCACCACCCTGATCGCAGGATTCGCCTCCACCTCATCAAGTACTCCTTGAAGCTCTTTGACCACGTCTGTGTTGATGGCATTCAGGGCTTTAGGTCGATTGAACTTGATGACCGCCACCTCGCCATCTATCTGGAAGATGATGTTTTCATATGCCATTTTTTGCCCCCTTTACACTCGATGCTTTAAAATATCATTATTCCTGCCCTTCAGGAAACCATTAAATACCCTCCAGCACGGTGGCCATGCCCTGTCCGCCCCCGATGCAGAGGCTGGCCAGGCCCAGGCTGTGCCCGTTTCTCAACATCTCTCCCATGAGGGTCACGATGATGCGGGCCCCTGTACAGCCAATGGGATGGCCAATGGATATCCCGCTTCCCAGCACATTGGTCTTGTCAATGTCACATTCCAGCTCCCGTATGCAAGCAATGGCCTGGGCGGCAAAGGCCTCGTTCAGCTCTATGGCTCCGAAATCATTGATTGTAAGCTTTTCTTTTTCCAGTATCTTCCTCACGGCCGGGATCGGCCCAAGCCCCATGTAGGCTGGATCTGTTCCCGCAGAGGAGTAAGCGCGGATCTTCACCAGGGGTTTCAGGCCCAGCTCTTTGGCCTTTGAATCGGACATGAGAAGGAGGGCAGCCGCCGCATCATTGATGCCCGAAGCGTTCCCTGCGGTGACCGTGCCATCCTTCTTGAAGGCGGGCCTGAGCTTGGACATTTTTTCGACGCTCGTCTCCATGGGCCTCTCGTCCGTATCGAAGACAACGGGCTCCCCTTTGCGCTGGGGGATCACCACCGGTGCGATCTCCTCCTTGAATATTCCCGCGGCAATGGCCGCCCTTGCGCGCTGGTGGCTCAACGCCCCTAACTCATCCTGCTCCTGTCTTGAAATACTGTATTTCTCGGCTATGTTCTCCGCCGTTATACCCATGTGGTACCCGTAGAAAATCTCGAACAGACCATCAAAAACCATCAGATCCACCAGGTCGGCATTGTTCATTCGGGCTCCCCACCGGGCTGCAGGCAAGGCATAGGGTATCATGCTCATGTTTTCCATACCCCCTGCCAGGACAACCTCCGCCTCCCCCGAGCGGATTGCCTGGGTGGCAAGTGCCACGGCCTTCATGCCGGATGCGCAGACCTTGTTGACAGTAAACCCCGGCGTTTCTTTGGAGATACCCGCCCTTATCATGGCCTGCCGGGTCACGTTCTGACCCTGGCCTGCCCCCACCACGTTGCCCATAATCACCTCGTCTATCTGGATGGGCTGAAAGCTGCTGTCGTAATCATACGCCTTTTGTTCCAGCTCTACCATACCTACACCCTTGAGGCTGTCAGGTTCGAACCGGGTCAGGGCGTCGGTGGCCACCGGCCTCAGATTCACACTCTTCAAGGTTTCTTTCAATACCAGAGCACCAAGTTCAACCACGGGGGTTGATTTCAGGGAGCCCCCGAACGCCCCCACCGCAGTCCTTTTACCTGAAACAATCACCACATCTGTCATGACTCCATCTCCTTTTGTCTGTATTGATAAATCTCGTTATTTTATTCTCACCATCTTCGCCCATAAGATCTTCCCCCCTCGGGTCAATGGACCTCCCGGCGGAATGCTCTATCATGCTTCGTTATAGAGGACCAGCGTCACCGCCTCTCCGCCACCGAGACAGAGGGTTGCCTGCCCCACCCCTACCCCGCGATCTTTCATCACGTATATGAGGGTAGTCAGCACCCGAGCGCCGCTCGCCCCGATGGGGTGCCCCAGGGCCACCGCTCCTCCATGTAAATTCACCTTTTCAGGATCGATCCCCAGCTCCCGGTTCACGGCCACGGAAGAAGAGCTGAACGCCTCGTTGATCTCATGAACTTCTATGTCTTCCACCTTCAGCCCATCCTTGGCCAGGACTTTGGGAATGGAATATATGGGGGCCATCAGCACGTATTTCATATCAATACCTGCCGAGCCCTGGGCGCCGACACGGACCAGTGCTCTGCATCCCAGGGCATCGGCCTTTTCTCTGGACATGACCACAAGTGCTGCGGCCCCGTCACTGATCTTGGAGGCATTGCCCGCCGTAACGATTCCATCCTTTTTGAACGCAGGTCTCAGCCTTGCCAAACCCTCCAAGGTCGTTTTCGGCTTTCTCAGGGGGATCTCGTCCGTGTCAAAGATGATCGGGTCCCCTTTTCTCCGAGGAACCTCCACTGGAACGATTTCTTCCCTGAATTTCCCTCCCTCTATGGCCTTCCATGCCTTCTCATAGGAATTCATGGCAAATTCGTCCACGTCCTGACGGGTTACCCCGTATTTTTCCGCCACAAGCTCCGCGCTCATTCCCATATGAAAATCGTTTACATGGTCCCAGAGCCCATCATGGACCATCCCGTCCACAAGCATGTCATTGTTCATTCGATAACCGGTGCGGGCCTTTTTCAGCATGTAGGGACAGAGGTTCATGTTCTCCAGGCCCCCTGCTACGATCACATCGGCGTCCTTACACTGGATGGCCTGAGCCGCAAGCATCACGGCCTTCAGTCCCGAACCGCAGACCTTGTTAACCGTTACGGCCCCTACGTCCCACGGCAGGCCGGCCTTTACCATGGCCTGCCTGGCGGGGCTCTGGCCCAGTCCATGGGGGAGCACGTTTCCCATGATCACCTCATCCACATCCTCCTTGCCGATCCCGGCCCTTTTAATGGCTTCGTTGATCACAAGGGCCCCAAGGTCGGTGGCCGAAATGGTGCTGAGCGAACCGGCGAAATCACCAATAGCTGTCCTGCATGCGCTTACGATCACGACTTCTCTCATGGATTTCCCCTTTCCTATTGATCTTATCCGAAAAACAACGCTTATATAGCACAGGCACTACTTTCCAAGTCAAGTGCAACGTAGCGTCCCGTGAACACTGGCCATAGTCGTAAAAGCCAAGACGCAAAACTATCAGCCCAAGGGATGTAAATCAATAGAAAAAACCACCTTTAAGGGCGTCCCTGTTGACACCGGAGGCCCAATCGCTTATTTTGCCGAATCACAGGGCGACAGCGATACGGTGAGGCAAACCCGTGGAGGCGTTTGCCGAGAAATTTCCGAGAAAACGAGAGGAGCAACGCCATGAATCCCATCGCAGAAGAGCTCAACGAGATCATAAGGGGGTCCAATATCCACATCTATGAAATGCTCTCCGATGTGGGGAAGAATCTCTTTTTTCCCAGGGGGATTCTTTCCCAGAGCGCCGAAGCCAAGGAGAAAGCACATAGATTCAACGCCACCATAGGCATGGCCACTGAAAAGGGAGACACCATGCACCTCCCTTCGGTAATGGCCATGCTCAGGGGAATCGCGCCTAAAGAGGCTCTCACGTATGCGCCCTCTTTCGGGATCCCGCCGTTGCGTCAGGCATGGAAAGAGGCCCTCATCCAGAAAAATCCCTCCCTGAAGGGCAAAGAAATCAGCCTCCCCGTGGTGAGCCAGGCCATCACCCATGGACTCAGCGTAATTTCAGACATGTGGGTGGATCCCGGCGATCCGATCATCCTACCGGACAAGATGTGGGGGAACTACAATATGATTTTTGCCGTTCGGAGAGGAGCCCGGATCGTCAACTACGTCCTTTTCGATGGCAATGGAAAATTCAACATCAATTCTTTCGAGTCATGCATTAAAAATGAGGCGCAACATGGTAAAAAAATTATCATTATCCTGAACTTTCCTAATAATCCAACCGGGTATACCGTCACACCCGAAGAGGGAGATAGGATCGTTGACATCCTCACAGACATAGCCGGATCGGGCACCAATGTGCTGGCGGTGACTGACGATGCCTATTTCGGTCTCTTTTATGAAAAGGACATCCTCACCGAATCCATATTCGCCAGGATCGCGGGCCGCCATCCCCGCCTCATGGCCGTGAAACTGGACGGTGCCACAAAGGAGAATTATGTCTGGGGCCTCCGGGTAGGGTTCATTACATACGGGGCGGCCCTGGAGGGGGATTCCCCGAAGGCCTACGATGCCCTTGAAAGAAAAACAGCAGGCGCTGTGAGGGGATCTATCTCCAATGCCTCCCACCTGAGTCAGCAGATCGTGCTCAAATCGCTGCACTCCGAGTCCTTCCCCGCCGAGAAAGAGGACAAATACAGGATCATGCTGGAAAGGGCCCGGGAGGTAAAGAAGGTGCTTGCCGATCCCAAATACAAGGGCGCCTTTGAAGCTTATCCGTTTAATTCGGGATACTTCATGTGCCTGAGGCTAAAAACCGTGGAAGCTGAGCCCTTAAGGGTGCACCTGCTCGACAAATACGGGGTGGGCCTCATCTCGTTGGGGAAGAGCGATCTTCGCGTGGCGTTCTCATGCCTGGAGAAAGAAGACGTTAGGGAACTTTTCGATACCGTGCTCCGGGGCGTAAGAGATCTGGAGCAATAGGATTTCTGCCTCCGGCCTGGAGGCTGAGATGCGCTACTTCTCGTCCATGTCCATTTGCAAGAACTGGCCCGACTTGGCTACTCCGGGCTCCGGGGAATATTCTTTCGGCTCTGTGCCTCTCTTGAAGGCCTGGAACACTGTCCTCTTTGAGTAGGGATTGGCCAAGAGACCGTTTTCCGCATCTATTTTTGCGAACACAATACCCTCCGGCACAGGGAAATCGGTTACAGGCTTCCCTCTCATCATCTCCGACATGAAGTAAAGCCAGATGGGGCTGGCCGCCCTGGAGCCTGTTTCTCCCCTGCCCATGGCGTGCCGATCGTCATACCCTACCCATACCCCCGTGACCAGCCCCGGGGTATATCCTATGAACCACGCATCCCACAAATTGTTCGTGGTTCCGGTTTTCCCGGCAACAGGCCGCTTCAACGCCCTGACCCTCCAGCCGGTCCCCTCCCGGACCACTGCCTTGAGAAGGTCCGTCATGACATAGGCGGTCTCCTTGGATATGACCTCCACCGTCCGGGGCTGGTTCTCCTCGATCACCTGCCCGCTCCTGTCCTCCACACGTTTTACAAATATAGGCTCAGGCAACATGCCCCCGCTGGCAAATACTGAGTAAGCCCTGACCAGCTCCATGAGCGATACACCCGAAGAGCCCAGCGCAAGAGAGAGGTCCGGGCTCAACTCGGACCTGACACCAAGCCTCCGGGCATACTGTATGGCATAGTCGACCCCTATCTTCCTGAGTATCTTCACGGTGATGACATTTCGAGACTTGGCCAGCGCGGTCCTGAAAAGCGTTGGCCCGAAAAACCTGCCCTTGTAATTTCTTGGCTTCCAGACTTGCTCTTCCAGATTTTGGCCCGATACATAGGGGGCATCCATGATGACTTGGGCCGGGCTCATACCCCAGTCCAGAGCCGCGGCGTAAATAATCGGTTTAAAAGCTGATCCGGGCTGCCTCCTTGCCTGGATCGCCCTGTTGAACTGACTTTCGGAAAAACCGCGGCCGCCCACCATGGCCTTTACTTCACCTGTCTGAGGCACCATACAAAGCAGGGCCCCCTGAATCTCGGGGGTCTGTTCCAGAGACACATTCCATTTGTAGGGCTCATCGGCTTGCCCAATTATCTTAGCAAGGATAACATCCCTTTTCTTCAGCGCTTCGGAGGGCCTTTTCAGCTTTGCCGCGTAATAGGGGACATCCGGGTTCGGCTTTCTGGCCCATTTCATCTCTGAAAAGGGCAACAATGCTAACTCGGGGCCGATCCGGACGATGACCTCTCCCTTCTCGTCACTTACCTCCTCCACAAGTGCCTCTACAATGGAACCCGTTTCAGGGGGCTCGGAGGAAAATTTCTCGGATGCTTCGGAGAGGAAATCCGGGATCTGTTCCGGCTGGAGATGCCTGAGTGGCCCCCGGTACCCTTCCCTTTTGTCCAGTTCGACCAGTCCCTTTTTCAGCGCCATCCTGGCTGCCTGCTGTGCCTTGAGATCAAGGGTGGTGTAAACCTTCAAACCTCCGCGGTACAGGAGGTCCCGTCCGTACTTCGCCTCGAGATAACGGCGGACATGCTCCGTGAAGTAGGGGGCTTTCTGGAACATGTTTTCCTGAGCCCGCCGGATATTGAGAGGGGTTTTCAGGGCATGGACAAGCTGAGCCCGGGTAATATAGCCTTCCCGTTCCATCCTCTCTAAGACATATTTCTGTCTCGCCTTTGCCCTGTCAAAATGCGTCACAGGAGAATACCGGGCGGGGGCCTGCGGCAACCCGGCCAGAAGGGCCGATTCCGCAAGGGACAGATCCCTGGCCGACTTGTTGAAATAGATCCTTGCCGCCGCCTCCACACCGTAGGCTCCGTGACCAAGATATATCTCGTTGAGATAGAGAAAAAGGATGCGGTCCTTGGTGAAGTTCTTTTCAAGCTGGATTGATAGGAGTGCCTCCCGGACTTTCCTCCGGTATGTTCTCCTCGTGTTCCTGAGAAGCAGGGCCCGGGTCACCTGCTGAGTAATGGTGCTGCCCCCCTGTTCTATCTTTCCGGCGGCGATGTTTTTTATGAGCGCGCGAAAGATACTCTTGATATCCACACCCTCATGCTCGTAGAACCTGGAGTCCTCGGCAGCAATAAATGCCTGGGTAAGGTGCCTGGGAAGGCCCTTCATCGGGACCACGATTCGACGCTCATCCCAGAACCTGCCGATCACCTCCCCCTCATTGCTGTAAACCTCGGTGATGATAGGGGGACGATACTCCCTTACCGAGTCGATAAGGGGCAGGTTGCTCGACCACACATATGCCAGATAGCCCGCGGTGGAGGCGGCAAGGAGGAATGCCACCGCTAAAAGCGCAACGGCGAACCTCAGAAAGCGTTTCATTGCGTAATCCCCCGGTCCAGCATTCTATATTGAATGGCCTCAGCCACATGAGAAGTATTGATATCCGGAACCCCCTCCAGATCCGCGATGGTCCTTGCTATTTTAAGGATTCGGGCATGGGCCCTTGCGCTCAGGCCGAATTTTTCCATGGCCTTTTCCAGCAGCGCACCGGAATCGCCGTCGATCTTGCAAAATTTCTTGATCTGCCGGCTGTTCATTCCGGCGTTGTTGTGAATTCCCAGCCCCCGGAAGCGTTCCCGCTGGATTTCCCCTGCCTCAAGCACCCTCCTGAGAATCTCACTTGAAGATTCCCCGGGCGCTATTTCGGACAGGTCCCTGTAGGGGACCGCAGGAACCTCCAGATGCATGTCTATTCGATCCATAAGGGGCCCGGAAATTTTGGACCGATAGCGATGAATCTGCACAGATGTACAGCGGCACTCCCGTTTGGGATCGCCGAGGAACCCGCATGGGCAGGGATTCATGGCCGCCACTAACATGAAATTTGCGGGATAGGTCACGGTGGAATTGGCCCGGGAAATGGTGACCCGACCGTCCTCCATTGGCTGGCGGAGCACCTCCAGTACGTTCTTTCGGAACTCCGGCAGCTCATCCAGGAACAGAACGCCGTTATGAGCGAGGCTGACCTGGCCCGGCTTGGGATTCTGCCCACCCCCTATGAGCCCGGCATCGGAAATGGTATGGTGAGGGGCCTGGAAAGGACGGACGTTGATGAGCCCGCAGCCCTGGGGCATAAGCCCCATTACGCTGTATACTTTAGAAGTCTCGAGGGATTCCTCAAAGCTCAGCTGGGGGAGAATGGTGGGCAGGCGTCTGGCCAGCATGGTCTTTCCGGACCCCGGCGGGCCGATCATGATCACGTTGTGGCCCCCTGCCGCTGCAATCTCAAGGGCCCTTTTTGCGTTCTCCTGACCCTGTACGTCCTTAAAGTCGAAATCATAGGCGGGTTTTTTAAAGAGTTCATTGATTTGCACCCTGTATGGACTTATCTTTGACATACCGGTGAGCGTACTGACCACCTGGGAGAGGGATCGGGCGGGGTAAATATCGATCTCCTCCACCACGGCCGCCTCGGGGGCGTTTTCGGCAGGCAGGAATATGCCCTCAAAGCCCTGTTCCTTGGCCGCGATTGCCATGGGGAGGACCCCGCTTACGGGCCTGATCAGGCCGTCAAGGGCCAGTTCCCCCAGAAAGAGATAGGGGTGATATGAGGACCTGTCCATCAAACCGGTGGCCCCAAGGATCCCCAGTGCCATGGGGAGATCGAAGGCAGAACCTTCTTTTTTGATGTCGGCGGGTGCCAGATTGACCGTGATCCGATCCGAGGGAAAGTGGTAGCCCGAATTCTTGATGGCGGCTTTGACCCGCTCCTTGCTCTCGCGCACGGCCCCTTCGGGCAGACCCACGGTGGAGAACGCGGGCAGGCCCTGTGCAATATCCACTTCCACTTCGACAATATAGGCATCTATGCCGATAACTGCGCTGCTGAATATCTTGGCCAGCATGGGTGGTCACCCCTTGGAGGGTCAGGGTTGGTTCGGTGCGGTTCCTTTACTTTGGACTTTACATCTAACATATAAGATCATATCATGCAAAGTTTAATGTTTCGCAAACATTGCTCAATCCTTTAGTTCCCTCCGGGGTCCTGGAGGAAACAAAAAAATGACGACCAGGAGTTCTCGATGGCACGAATTACGGTAGAAGATTGCCTCACTAAAGTGGACAACCGATTTGGACTAATTCACCTGGCAGCCAAGAGGGTTCGCCAGCTCAGGAGGGGCGCTGAGCCCATGGTGGTCTGCAAGAACAAGGATGTGGTGGTGGCCCTGAGGGAGATCGCGGCCGGCAAAATCTTTCAG
Source organism: Deltaproteobacteria bacterium (assembly GCA_029933075.1). Taxonomy (GTDB): domain Bacteria; phylum Desulfobacterota; class DSM-4660; order Desulfatiglandales; family Desulfatiglandaceae; genus JAOZOW01. The sequence goes on from JAOZOW010000002.1 coordinate 105,481, forward strand.
ATGAAGGAAGGCGAGGAGCCCCCTGAGCATGAGGGTGCCGAACTTAGGGCCTCTCAGGAGGGTGAACCACAGGGGGAAGCCGAGTCCCCCGACCAGGTGGAGGGAGATGAAAAGTAAGGGCCCCAAGAGAAGAGCCGATGTACAAAAGAGACTATTATGAAATCTTGGGTGTCTCCCGGGAGGCCGGGGATGAGGAAATCAAGAGGGCATACCGAAAGCTGGCCCTGAAATACCATCCTGACCGCAACCCCGGTGATAAGGAGGCCGAGGAAAGATTCAAGGAGGCCGCAGAGGCCTATGAAGTCCTGCGGGACCGCGAGAAGAGGCAAATCTACGATCGCTTCGGACACGAGGGCCTCGAAGGAAGGGGCTTTACCGGGTTTACCGGTTTTGATGACATTTTTGCCAGTTTTGGGGATATCTTTGAAGATTTCTTCGGATTCGGCACTCGCCGGAGCAGAACGCGCCCCAGGGCCAGACAGGGCAGAAGCCTCCGCTACGATCTGGAGCTGACCCTTGAGGAGGCATTTGAAGGCAAAGAGGAAGAGATCGTCTTCCACAGACTGGAAAACTGCGATAACTGCGGCGGCTCCGGAATGAGTCCGGGCAGCGCGCCCGAGATCTGCGCCACGTGCCAGGGGCGGGGCCAGATCGTGCGGTCCCAGGGTTTCTTCCAGATCAGCACCACCTGCCCTGCCTGTCATGGTCAGGGGGAAATCATCTCTGACCCGTGCAAAAGCTGCGGTGGGGGTGGAAAGGTCAGGGTGGAGAGGAGAATCAATGTCAAGATCCCTGCCGGCGTGGAAACGGGATCACAGCTGAGGCTGCGCGGGGAGGGTGAACCAGGGGATCCCGGGGGTCCGCCGGGCGATCTTTTCGTGGTGATCCATGTGAGAGAGCATGAATTCTTCAAGCGGGAAGGCAAAGACCTGTTTTGTCGCATCCCGGTCTCTTTTGTGCAGGCCGCACTCGGGGGCAAGCTGGAGATCCCTGTGCTCGGCAATGAGGGGCATTGTGAACTGGAGATTCCTCAAGGCACCCAGCCCGGTGAGATCCTGAGGATCCCGGGAAAAGGCATGCCGGACCTCAGGGGCTATGAGGAGAGGGGGGATCTCTACGCTGAAATCCTGGTCAAGGTGCCTAAGAAACTGAACAGCCGCCAGAGGGAGCTGCTTGAAGCACTGGCAGAAACAGAGGGGTTAAAGACTTCCGGGAAAAAGGGGAAAAAGAGAAAAAAATTTTTGAACCTTTAATCTCTGATTCTGGACCCCGCAAAGTACCCTCGGGATATGAGCCATTTATGACTTTACTTTGCCCATAAATAGTGATAAAGAACGGCGTCTGCTGGGCAGAGCATACACGGATGGGTATGGGTGGATATGTTGAGTGAAAAGAAGAAAAAGATGTTCAGAAAGCTCCTGATGGAAAGGCTGGATGACCTGCTCAAGGAAGCCAACAGGACGGTTAGCGGCATGACGGATCAGGGGGGAAATTTTCCTGACCCCACAGACAGGGCAACCCTGGAATCGGACCGTAATTTCACCCTGAGGATCAGGGACAGAGAGAGGAAGCTCATTGCAAAAATCAACGAAGCTTTGGACAGGCTCGATGACGGCACCTTCGGTATCTGCGAGGAATGTGGAGAAGAAATCTCCGAGGCAAGACTGAAAGCACGTCCTGTGACGACCCTTTGCATTGATTGCAAAAAAAAGCAGGAGAACCTGGAAAAAGTCAAAGGATTGTAACAGAACCAGAAATGGCAAAACCAGATCGATTGGACAGCCGAGCCGGCGCATATGGTGCTCGGCTTTTTTGTTTTTTCTGCCTCGCTTTGCTCCCGGGTGAAGGCGCAGGGGAGCCGGGGTAGAATCCATTATACAGAGAAACTTCAAAGTGATATGATTCATGGCATGCCGGAGAAAGCGAAAAGCACAACAAGGGTGAAGAGGGGGAATCGATCCAGGCAGGCCTTCAAAGAGGTCATAACCACGCATATCAATGCCGATTTCGACGCCCTGGCCTCCATGATTGCCGCCAAGAAGCTCTATCCGGATGCCGCCCTGGTATTCTCCGGCTCCCAGGAAAAGAATCTCCGGGACTTTTTCTTGCATTCCGCCTCATATATTTTCGATTTTACGAAGCTGAAACAGATAGACGTGGAGGAGATCGAAAGGCTTATCCTGGTAGATACCAGACAGAGGGACAGGATCGGGAAATTTTCCGCCCTGATCGACAGAAAGGATGTGGAGATCCACATCTTTGATCACCACCCCGCCTCCAAAGAGGATATCCGGGGTCACATGGAGGTGGTCAGACCTGCGGGATCTACCACTACCATTTTAACGGAAATTATTAGGGAAAAAGGCATCAGCATATCTCCTGACGAAGCCACCATCATGTGTCTCGGGATTCATGAGGACACCGGATCTTTTACCTTCAATTCCACCACCCCCGAAGATTACCGTGCAGCTGCCTGGCTTGCCGAGCAGGGGGCCAGCCACAATCTCATTGCCGATCTGCTTACAAGAGAGCTGACCGCTGAGCAGGTCTGGCTTCTCAACGATATCACCCAGTCGGCCACCACCAGGGTAATCAACGGGGTGGAACTGGTGGTCACCAAGGTGATAAGGGACGAATATGTGGGCGATTTTGCGGTGCTTGTCCACAAATTCATGGAGATGGAAAACCTGAACGTGGTCTTTGCCCTGGCCCAGATGGAGAACCGGATCTATTTGGTAGCCCGGAGCAGGAGTGAAGAAGTGAATGTGGGCGAGATCGCAGTGGCCCTGGGAGGGGGCGGTCATCCCCATGCTGCTTCGGCTACCATCAAAAACAAAACCCTCAATCAGGTGGAGAGGTCGCTGCTGGCTCTTTTGAGGAAGCGTATCAATCCGCTGCGCAAGGCGCGTGACATGATGTCTTCCCCGGTGATCCAGATCTCCCCGGAGGAAACCATCAAAAAGGCGGCCAACTTGATGACCAGGTACAATATCAATGTGCTCCTTGTCATGGACGATGGGATGCTGAAGGGATACATCACGCGGCAGGTAGTGGAAAAAGCGGTCTTTTTCGGCCTCGGGCATGTCAAGGTAAACGACTATATGAACATCGAGTTTTCAACCGTCCACCCCAATACCCCCTTAAAGGAAGTCCAGGATCTCATCATAAAAAGAAAGCTCAGGATCCTGCCGGTGGTGGATAAGAACAAAGTGATGGGCGTTATCACCCGAACCGATCTCCTCAACATCCTGGTGGGCGAGCCCCTGGTCCCGGAGTCCCTGTACGATGCAAAACCCGGAGCCCGGGTGATGAGGAAAAAGAATGTCAAGACCCTCCTCAAGGAACGCCTCCCGAGAAAGATCATAAAGCTGCTGAAAGACTTCGGCCGTACGGCGGACATGCTGGGATACAACGTCTACCTGGTGGGCGGGCTGGTGCGCGATGTTTTCCTGAAACGGGAAAACCTGGATGTGGATATCGTGGTTGAGGGCGATGGCATAAAGTTCGCCCATGAATTCGCAGAGCATTACGGAGGCCGGGTGAGGAGCCACAGGAAGTTCCGAACGGCCGTATTGATCCTTCCGGACGGGTTTAAAGTGGATGTGGCCACTGCCCGCATGGAATATTACGAATCCCCTGGCGCCCCCCCCATCGTCAGGACAAGTTCCCTGAAACTGGACCTGTTCCGACGGGATTTTACCATAAACACCCTTGCCATAAAGCTCAACCAGCGGCACTACGGCACCCTGATCGACTATTTCGGTGCATTGAACGACCTCAAGGAAAAAGTTATCCGGGTCCTTCATAACCTGAGCTTCGTGGAAGATCCCACCCGTGTCTTCAGGGCCATCCGGTTCGAGCAGCGTTTCGGTTTCAGGATAGGTAAGCTCACCCTTTCCCTGATGAAAAACGCGGTTCGGATCAATTGCTTCAAGGATGTGAGCACCCGCAGACTTTTCCAAGAGCTGAACCTGATACTCAGAGAAGAAGACCCCATAAGGGCCATTGAAAGAATGAACGAGTTCGATCTGCTCCAGTACATCTCTCCTGAAATCAGGCTCACGCCGGAGCTTCAGGGGCTCCTGGAAGAAATCAAGAAGGTGGTTGCATGGTACAGCCTCCTGTTTCTCGAGGAGCCCTTTGAACCCTGGAAGGTTTACTGGCATGGGCTTACCGCCTTTATCGATTTAAAGACCCTTAAAACGCTCGGAGAGAGGGTGGGAAAAGAAGATATTGATGCGAGACAGATGATCTCTCAGCGTGAGAGGGCGGCAATGCTCCTGGAGAGTCTCAACAGATTTGACGGAGACAACTATCAGCTCTATACATTGCTCAATCCCTATGATACTGAAACACTGCTCTATTACCTGGCCAAGGCAAGGGCTCAGAAAGTAAGGCGGCTGATTTCCGGCTACTTTACGAGACTCAAGGGGACAAGGGTGGAACTCAAAGGAAAAGACCTCATGGACATGGGTTTCAAGCCCGGCCTAATCTTCAAGGACATCTTTGAAGAATTGTTGAAGGCCCGACTGAATAATCTGGTGAAAACCAGGGAAGATGAGAAGAAGTTTGTGGAGGAGACTTTCGGGGAAACGGGTCCCGCTGCCCGCGCGGCACACTGATCAATTTCCCCGATCACATTCGGAAAGGACGATTTGGCACCATGGAGAAACGGAGGATCGTCAGTGGGATGAGACCCACAGGGCGGATTCATTTCGGACACCTGCACGGCGCCCTGCTCAACTGGAAAGAGTTGCAGGACGATTACCGGTGTTTCTATTTTATCGCTGACTGGCATGCACTGACCAGCGAATATGCCAGGCCCGATATTATCCGGCAGAGCACTTACGACATCATTATCGACTGGATCTCGGTGGGGCTCGATCCGGAACGATGCACCTTTTTTGTCCAGTCCGAGATCAAGGAGCATGCGGAATTACACCTCCTGCTTTCAATGATCACCCCCCTGCCCTGGCTGGAGCGAAACCCCACCTACAAGGAACAGCTCAAAGAGCTGACCCAAAGGGACGTCTATACTTACGGATTCCTGGGATATCCGGTGCTTCAGGCGGCGGACATACTGATGTACAAGGCAAATGGAGTGCCGGTTGGAGAGGACCAGGCGCCCCACGTGGAGCTCACAAGAGAAATCGCCCGCAGGTTCAACAATCTCTATGGCAAGGTATTCCCCGAGCCGGACACGCTATTGACCCCCACGGCCAAAATCCTCGGCACTGACAGACGTAAAATGAGCAAGAGTTACAACAACGCCATCTTTCTCACGGACGGTGACGAAGAGGTTGACCGGAAGGTTATGCAGATGATAACGGATCCCCAGCGGAAGACCAAAAAGGATCCGGGGGACCCTGCGATCTGCAATGTCTTTTCATTCCATGAGATTTACACCGATGCTCACACCGTCTCCGGTATCGACCGACAATGTCGTTCAGCTGAAATCGGCTGCGTGGAATGCAAGAGAATCATGGCCCGCAGCCTGAAGACAGCCCTTGAACCCGTAAGGGCAAAACGGGGCGAGCTTGAAGCCGATATGAAGAGGGTCAGGGAAATAGTGGAGCAAGGAAATGAAAGGGCCCGGGCCATCGCCAGGAATACCATGGAAGAAGTGCGAGCCGCCATAAAAATATGATAGAAATCCTGTCTGTCCAAGAAGGCCCCTGTCCTGATATGGAGGTGTTCCTGTCGGTGTAGGCGGGGAAAGAAGCATATTTAACCGCTGCTGTTTTCAAGTGGATATTTATGAAATGCTGCGGGCCGCAGCACATTCCTGAGCGGAAAAGGTGAACAACCAGATGATGGACAGGGAGCAACCATCCCGGGAAAAAAGGGAAGCTTACGAGGTCAAGCTGGAGATTTTCGAAGGGCCGCTGGACCTCCTGCTGCACCTCATTTATAAGAACGAGGTGGATATCTTTGATATTCCCATCTCCACCATAACCGACCAGTACCTGGAATACCTGGACATGATGAAGGCCCTGAACATCAACGTGGCAGCCGATTTCCTCGTGATGGCCTCGACATTGATTCATATCAAATCCAGGATGCTTCTTCCAGGGCTTGCGGGGGATGATGAAGAGGAGGATCCCAGGATGGAGATCACGAGGCCCCTTCTCGAATATCTGCGCCTCAAAGAGGTGGCCCAGGAACTTGCCGAGAGGCAGGTTCTCGACCGGGATGTGTTTGCTCGGAAGATGGCGGCCGACCTCAGGGAACAGCTCAAAGACCGTGAGCCTCAATTGGATGTCAACCTCTTTCAGTTGATCGATGCCTTCAAGCGACTGGTGGATCAGCGCCTTCCCGGCGTGAAGCTCAAACTGGAACTCGAGAAGTGGTCGGTTAAAGACAGGATTCAGGCGATCACCGCCCTTCTCAAGGAAAAGGGCGTCATGTTTTTTCGTGAGATTTTCGATGAAGACAGGAGCATCACCGAGCTCATTGTCACCTTTCTGGCTTTACTGGAACTGGTCCATATGGGTTTGGTCAAGGTCTTTCAGCCTTCAGAAGAAAGCGACATCCGCCTAACCCCATCTTTTGAGGAAAACGGAGCGAGCGGAGATGCCCAGATCCCTTAAGCTGATTATAGAAGCTTTCCTGTTTGCCTCTGAGAGGCCAATAAGCGCACATGAGATCCATGGCTGGCTGCCCGAAGAAAGTCTCTCCAATATCAGGCAGGCCCTGGAAGAGCTCCGGGTCGAGTTCGATGAGATGGAAAGGAGCTTCGCCCTCAAGGAGGTGGCCCAGGGTTACCAGTTCAGGACACGGGCCGAGTATTCATCGTATATCCTCACGATGCTCAATACCTCACCTACCCGGCTGTCCCGGGCGGCCATGGAGACCCTTGCGATCATCGCCTACAAACAACCCATCCTCCGCCACGAAATAGAGCTGTTGCGAGGGGTCGACAGCGGCGGCATCCTGCGGACGCTCCTGGAAAAGGGATTGATCAGGATCATGGGTCGCAAGAATCTTCCCGGAAGGCCTCTGATCTATGGAACCACGAAGAAATTCCTTGAAGTATTTGATCTCAAGGACCTCGATTCCCTCCCAAAGCTGAAAGAGATCAGGGATCTTGGAGCTACTGATGAAGAAGATACGAAGCCGGTCCCTGAAAAACCGCAGCAGACGGAAACGCCAGGGGGTGAACCGGCAGAAGAAGAATCAAAGCAGGATGTTCCTGAACCCGGAGCGCCCCCGGAGGCTTAACCAGATCCTCTCCCTGGCCGGGCTGACTTCCAGGCGCAAAGCGGATGAATGGATCAAATCCGGACGGGTTGTGATTAACGGCCGGACGGTCACGGAACCCGGCACCCGGGCTGTATGGGGCGTCGACCTCATTGAGGTGGATGGCACGGCGATCCCGGGACCCTCCGAAAGACTTTATCTGATGCTCAACAAGCCCTTCGGGTATGTATGCTCTCTCAGCGATCCCCAGGGAAGACCCCTTGTAACCGACCTGGTAAGGGAGCTTGGGGAGCGTGTCTACCCGGTAGGCCGTCTCGATTTCGATACAATGGGATTGCTCCTGCTTACCAACGACGGCCAGTGGGCCCACAGGCTCACCCACCCCAGGTACAGGGTCCCCAGAACATACAAGGTCACGGTCGGGGGGCGAATAAGTGATTCCGCCGTAGATCTTCTCCAAAAGGGTGTCATGCTTGAGGACCGTCGGATGTATCGAGCCGGAGTGGGGCTGATCCACAGGGGAGAAAAACAGAGCCTTATCCGGATGACCATCACTCAGGGCAAATCCCGCCAGGTGAGGCGTATGCTGGAGGCAACGGGGTACCGTGTAGTGCATCTTATCCGCACCCATTTCGGCAATCTGGCCCTGGGGGACCTTAAGGTGGGCGAGTATAGGCACCTTGAAAGGGAGGAGGTGAAATCCCTGGGAAAACTGGTGGGGCTGGGATAATTTTCTGTTTACAGGCCACAATTTATTTGGTAATCACATTTTTCAGCCACTGAGCGGTTGACAAAGGGCGGTTAACTCAGCGGGAGAGTGCCATCCTCACACGGTGGAAGTCGCGAGTTCAAATCTCGCACCGCCCACCATTGAATCTTGAGAGGACTCCGGGTAGTACCGGGGTCCTTTTTTTGTCTCGCATCACAGGCCGCATACCTCGACTGTTTTCAAGAGATGATATGGACATGCCGGTCGAAATATAATATTGTCCCAGCTCAACAGAAACGGATGATAGAGGTGGAGGCTGTTATGGACCGACCCGGAGTAGTGCTGCTTCCTGTCACCATGGACACGAAGAGCGCAGAGGCCATTTATGTGCGGGACTGCCTGAAAGAGGCGGGGGTTGAATGCCTCATAATGGATACGGGCATAAGAGGACAGAGCCCCGTCCCCGTGAGCATAACAAGGGATGATGTGGCGCGGGCGGGGGGGAGAAGCCTCGCCGAAATCCAGGCCATGAGGCACGAGGGGAAGGCCCTGAACGCTATGATCGAAGGGGCAGTCAAATGTGCTATGGATCTCTACCGGAAGGGATCACTCCTCGGTATCCTCGGGATGGGCGGCTCCATGGGGACTACCCTGGGAACAGCGGTGATGCGTGCTTTTCCGGTGGGGATTCCAAAGGTCATGATCACCACCATGGCCTCCCGCGACACGAGGGCCTTTGTGGGAACAAGAGACATCCTGATGCTCCATTCCGTATGCGACATATCCGGCCTGAACTACGTCACCAAAAGGGTTCTCAGGAACGGGGCCATGGCCATGGCCGGCATGGTCAAGGGGGCCGGAAAGATACAGAAATCCCCGAAGCCCGCGGTCTTCATCTCTACCCTCGGGACGAGCGAGGCGTGCGCCAAGGAATTGAAAGCGCACCTCGAGGGAAACGACAGGGAGGTGGTCATATTTCATACCGTGGGCGCCGGGGGGGAGGCAATGGAGGAGATGATTCAGGAGGAGGATGTGGCGGCAGTATTGGATCTGTCTCTCCATGAGATCGGCGATCATCTGTTCGGAGGAGACTACGATGCCGGACCGGACCGGGGTGCGGCAGCCCTGAAAAAAGGAGTCCCCACAGTCTTGGTGCCGGGAAACACCGATTTTCTGGTGACCGGGCCGGTACGTACCGCGGAGGAGCGTTTTCCGGGCAGGCTTTATCATCAACACAATTCAGCCATCACGGCCGTTAGAACCACCCGGGAGGAACTGGAGACCCTGGCAGGGGTCGTAGCGGACATGTGCAACAAGGCCCGGGGGCCCTGGGCCATTCTTGTTCCCCTGAAGGGATTATCCGCCTTTGATTCGGAACAGGGTCCCCTGCATGACCCGGAAGGGCCCCGGTTTTTTTCGGATGCCCTGAAACAGCGGCTGGAAAGGCCTTCCCTTGTGCATGATCTGCCCCACCATATAAATGATCCCGAATTTGCCTCTGCCATTATTCGGATCCTCGAGGGGCTGATGGCAAGTAAATTTGAAAAATGCAATTAAACAACTAAACTTGATCCATTATATTATATTTTAAATCACTATAAAATAGTTATTGCAAATATAATATGATTATTTTTTGATTTCCAAATAGTTTTATTTGTGCTAAAAAGTATAGGTGACTTTAAAAGTTGGAAAAGCCTCTCGGCCTTTAAAGCCGCGAGGCTTTTTTATTTGACCGGAACACACCTCAGAGAAAATTGATCATTGGTTTCTGGTCAATTGTGGAGAATTTTTCAATGACAACAAATATAAGACAGAGAAGACTGACAGTGTTGAACGTAGGGACCCTGAACCAGCCAATCAGGCCTGACCTTGGTTACGCTCCCATAGAAACGATCATCTATAATATAGACAAGGGGCTCCATTGTTTAGGTCACAGGTCAATCGTTGCCTGTTCGGGTGACTCCATTGTTGCCGGGGAACACTACGTCACAGTTGATCAAAGCATTGGTGACTACTGGAGCGATAACACCCGTAAACGGCGTCAAACCATGAATATGCACCTTTCAAGGGTGTTATACAGAGCAACCATAGGCGACATTGACGTGATCCACATGCATGACGCAAAAGCGATTGAGTTTATTTATGACAGTGTATTCAACATGCACATACCGATTGTGATGACCCTTCACGTGTCAGCAGAAGACAGTTTGCTGGAAGGAGCTTATCAGCGCTGGTGCAGTCCTTCTCTGTCATCTTCCTTGGTATATTGTGCTGCGATAAGCGAATATCAAAAAAGGCAGTATAATTACTTGGTGGACGCGGAAAACGTTGTCTACCACGGAATCGACGTGGAGGGATATCCGGTAAAAGAGGAGCCTGACAAAGGCAGCTATTTATTCACCATAGGCAGGATAACCCGCGACAAGGGACAGGACAAGGCCATAGAACTTGCGAAAAAAGTAGGGTCCAAACTCATTATTGCCGGTTGTGTTCAGAATAAACCCGCGGACAGGGAGTATTTTGCAAGCCTGAAGAACTCTGTGGACCTGTTAGTCCATGTAGACAGATGCCCCGTTGATAATGACTATTATGAGAGGACAATAAGACCGTTATTGCACAGTGACAAACAGATTATTTACATAGGAGAGATCAACAGCGAGCACAAAAAACAATGGTACCGTCATGCCCGCGCCACCTTATTCCCAATACAATGGGGTGAGCCATTCGGGCTTGTCCCTATCGAGTCCATGGCGTGCGGTACGCCGGTCATCGCATTCAATAGAGGCGCTGTTCCGGAAATAATAGTAAGCGGAAAAACAGGGTTCGTGGTGGATTCCATGGATGCCATGATCAAGGCGGTTGGTTTAATTGATAGTGTTGGTCCTGATGAATGCCGGAGACACGTACAGGATCATTTCTCCATAAAAAGCATGGCCTATAAATATTCAGAATTATACCATAAGATAATCGACAGCCATAAAACATCGGAGAGATGTAGCGGCCTCTCACTCGACTATCGTTCTAAACCCAACAACCATGTTACGATCACCATATAGGAAACCAATGCCTAAAGATATCCCGGTAAGCAACGGCAATCTTCTTTTCAATTTTGACTCGGATTATCAGATCAGGGATGTGTATTTCCCTTTTATAGGGCAGGAGAACCATTCAAAAGGGGCCCCTTTCCGGTTCGGAGTATGGGTAGATGGACGTTGCTCCTGGATGGGACCGGAATGGGAAAAAGACTTGAGATATCGTGACGACAGCCTCGTCACCGATGTTTCTCTGAAAAACGAGTCCATGGGATTGGAGTTATGCTGCCATGACGCGGTTGATGTGGATTTGAATGTGTTTATCAAAAGGATCGAAGTGAAAAATCTCCAGAATAACGAGCGTGACGTAAGGCTTTTTTTCTGTCACGACTTCCATCTTTATGGCAATGATATTGGAGACACGGCCTATTTTGATCCACGAACCCGCTCTATCATACATTACAAGGCCAATCGGTACTTTCTCATTAATTGCCGCAAGTCCGGGAAGTATGGTGTAAATCACTATGCCTGCTGCGACAAGGAGGGACCGGAGAGAGAAGAAATATGGAAAGACGCCGAGGATGGAATACTCAACGGAAACCAAATTTCATGGGGTTCCGCCGACTCTGCAATAGGAATATGGCTTCGCCTGCCTCCCGGAGGGAAAGCCAGAGCTTTTTACTGGATTGCGGCAGGCATGCATTACAAGGAAGTGGCTCAACTCAACAGGGGTGTGATGGAGAAGACGCCTGATGAGCTGATAAAACGCACGTCGGATTACTGGGTAGCATGGGTCACGAAAGAACCCAGGACCTTTGGAGACTTGCCGGAATCTGTTATTGATATATACAATCGCAGCCTCCTGATCTTAAGAACTCAGATAGACAACAGGGGGGCAATCCTCGCGGCAAATGATTCGGATATAGTCCGTTTTGGAAGGGACACCTATTCTTACATGTGGGGCCGCGATGGGGCTTTTGTAGCCGCAGCGCTGGCAAAGGCCGGTTACACTCATGTGTGCATGAAATTTTACGACTTTTGCGCCCGTGTTCTGTCAGACGAAGGATATCTTTACCAGCACTACAATCCCGATGGATCACTGGCCAGCAACTGGCATCCTTGGTTAGTGGATGGAAAGACAGTGCTTCCGATACAGGAGGACTCAACCGCTTTGATTCTCTGGGCGCTCTGGATACACTTTGAAACCTCTAAAGACATAGAATTCATCAGGCCTCTATATGATAATCTTATTAAAAAGTCCGCTGACTTCATGGTAGCGAACCGGGATCCAGAGACCAACCTGCCCATCCCCTGCTATGATCTCTGGGAAGAGCGTTTCGGGGTGCACACCTTTACTGTCGCCGCAGTGATTGCCGGTCTCAGAGCCGCGGCAAACTTTGCAAGGCTCTTTCAAAATGCTTCCCTGGCAGAGAAATATGACAAAGTAGCCGATCAAATGAAAGAAGGTATCGCCAAGTTTCTGTACCATACAGGTGTGAACAGATATGCCCGCTCGGGTTACAAAGAGGGTAAAGGCTATGAACTCGACGAAGTGATAGATGTCAGTCTGGCCGGACTGGCCATTCTGGGAGCATTGCCTCCCGGAGACCCGTGGGTGGTCGAAACAATGGAGGCTATACGTCGGCAGTTATGGCTCAAGACCCCCGTTGAAGGCTGTGCCAGATACCAGGATGATGTTTATCACCGGCGAAGCGACGGCCCGTCGGATATTCCGGGCAACCCCTGGTTTATATCAACGCTCTGGTTAGGGGAATATTTCATTGCTCGGGCCGAAAATCTTCATGAACTTCATAAAGCTCTCCCTTACCTCGAATGGTGTGTCAAGAACGCTCTTCCTTCTGGTGTGCTTGCAGAGCAGGTACACCCTGTAAACGGTTCTCCTCTCTCCGTCTCCCCGCTTACATGGAGCCATTCCTCTTTTGTGTGGGCCGTTTTGCAGTATACCGATAAATTCAACCGCCTAACAGGTTAAGCCTTTCCAGCCCGTTTGTAGGCAACGTAGGATTCAGCAAGAGCCGCTGGAATCACGTCATAGTGTGCCGGAACCCTTATCTATCGGCCTTATCAGGGTCTTGCCGTCCGGCAGATTCCTCTTTATTGTCTTCCAGTATCAGGCGTATTTTACGGGCCAGATCCTCCGATGAAAACGGCTTCTGGATGAAATCCACCTCTTCTGCCAATACCCCGTGATGAACAACAGCATTATCCGTGTATCCCGACATGTAGAGGACTCTGGTATCCGGTCGCTCCGATCGTAACCGTTCCGCCAGGGCACTGCCGCTCATCCCCGGCATCACCACATCGGTCAGCAGGAGGTGGATTGCGCCCTCGTGTTGGTTTGAGGCTCTCAGGGCCTCATCCCCATTTCGTGCTTCCACGACCTCATATCCATACTTCCGGAGCGTCTCTACGGTCATCTCACGAAGCATATCATCGTCTTCCACGACAAGGATCGTCTCCGTACCTTTTATTGAGCCCTCAGATGATTTATCTTCTTTAACGGATTGTATGTCCGCTTCCGCCCTGGGGAAGTACACTTTGAATGTTGTTCCTTTCCCGGGCTCAC
>JAOZOW010000059.1 GCA_029933075.1 Deltaproteobacteria bacterium
GACTGGCTCACTTTTAAACGACCATTTTTGGCTCAGTTTATCACGACCATTTACAGGGCAAAATATCCCTAAGTTCTAACCTTGGCCCCACTACTGGAAAAAAGGCGCTTATAACCCGGATTCGTGATTGTCTATATTAGTTCCCATTCTTCCCGAAAAGCCCCTTTCATATCACGGGCACCATGAATTACTGCAAGGATTTCGATATCATCATCTCCCCCGATGATTCGATATACGATCCTGTAGTTCCCATAGATCACTTCTCTAAATCCGGGATCTTCAAGTTCTGGTACAATACGACCACATCGAGGCATATTCTCAAGCTTTTTTGTTGCATGGATGAGCGCCTTTACATATCTTGCAGCATATACTCTGGAATCTTTCGATATATAATCAAAAATAGCCTGTAAATTCTTGCTTGCCTTTTCGGTCCACCTCAGCTCGCCCATTGGTCAACTCTTTCAAGGAGCTCTTCAGTAGTGACCAGTCTGCCCTCTTCCGCATCTTTAAGACCCTCAAATACCTGGGCAACCAGGTCTATTCTATACATGATGTCCTCGATGGTGCATCCTTCCGGCAGGCGTTTGATTGATTCGATGGCTGTTTCTTTGAGCAGGCTCATAAGACCCTCCCTAAAAAGTCAAATTGGTATTTTTCTTAGACGATTATGGGACAAGACTTGCGTGGTATTTCAGATTCTGCCAGGAATTCCTCAAAAAATCAAATTGCTTGATTAGCCTCCATCAAGTGAATCATGGGGACAGCTAGATTTTATGCGTTTCTTATACATTTGGGGACCCTCAGGGGTGTAACCTATTGCTGTCCTAATATGTAACGTCCATTGGAATATTATTTCAGCTGTTCCAATAGCCCTTAGTCCTTCATAACAGGGCCGTTTTGCGCCCCTGCATAGGTCAAGGGGGTTTGTAGGGGCTTTTCAGGCATGGAGTCCCTTGAATAACCTGTTTTCAATCAGCTGCAATCCAATATTGCAATGGACATCTCCATTATCTCACATTATCTCACATATGGTGGACCTTATGGGGTTTATAAACTATTATGGCCAAAACCACATCAGGAGGAATCATGGAAAACCTTAGCCCGGTGGAGTACTGGATCTCTCTGGAGCCGGATCTGGTGAATTTCACGTTTTCGGGCACGTGCGAACTGCTGATCCAGGCGCGAGAACCTGTCCATGAAATCACCCTCAACGCCCTTGAACTGGCCGTATGGAACTGCCGGGTCAGAGAGGATGAACGGTTTCTGGATTGCCCTTTCTGCATGAAGCCCGAGACAGAGGAGATGACCGTGTCCCTTCCCTCGGAAATGGAGGGCGAGATACTTCTGAAGATCCAGTACATGGGCCGGATCAACGACAAAATGGCCGGCTTCTACAGGAGTCAATATGTTGCGGAGGGAGAAACCAGGCACATTGCTGTCACCCAGTTCGAAGAGAGTGATGCCCGGAGGGCGTTTCCCTGTTTCGATCATCCCATGAGGAAGGCCTGTTTTGAAATTGAGATGATCATTGATAAAGACCTTGTGGCCATATCCAATGGGCCTGTGGTTGAAGAGCGCCTTCTGGAGAGCGGAAAGAGGTCTGTGAGGTTTCAGAAGACGCCCAGGATGTCCACCTATCTCCTGTTCTTCGCTGTGGGCTACTTCGAGTTCATTGAAGACCCAGGTCGCGTGCTTGTACGGGCCGCGACCCTGCCTGGAATGACCAAATATGCGGGGTTCGGACTGGACTTTGGTCGAAAGAGCCTGGAGTTCTGTGAGCAGTACTACGGTATAAGCTACCCGCTGCCCAAACTTGACTTGATCGCCATCCCCGATTTCGCCTTCGGGGCCATGGAGAACTGGGGGGCCATTGCGTTCCGTGAAAACCTTCTTCTCCATTATCCGGGGATTACTTCCAGAGCCGGGGAGGTAAGGATCTGTGAAGTCATTGCCCATGAGATGGCCCATCAATGGTTTGGCAATCTGGTCACCCCCTCTGATTGGAAGTACCTCTGGTTGAACGAGAGCTTTGCCACCTATTTTGGCTTTGGTATTGTGGACCATTATTATCCCGAGTGGGATATATGGGAGCAGTTCCTCCACTCCCAGACCGATACCGCCTTCGGCCGGGACGCCCTTCTGGAGACTTTTCCCATTGAGATCCCGGGAGGAGAACATGTGGTCATCAACTCCAGTACGGCCCCAAT
Source organism: Deltaproteobacteria bacterium (assembly GCA_029933075.1). Taxonomy (GTDB): domain Bacteria; phylum Desulfobacterota; class DSM-4660; order Desulfatiglandales; family Desulfatiglandaceae; genus JAOZOW01. Next base: position 2,208 of record JAOZOW010000059.1, read on the forward strand.
CATTTATAACAAGGGAGGGAGCATCCTTCGCCAGATTGAAGGATACATTGGCAACGAGGGCTTCAGGGAGGGGCTCAGGCGCTACCTCAGGAGGCATGAATATGGGTGCGCATCAAGCCATCACCTTTGGGAAGCCCTAGAAGAGGTGTCGGAAAGACCCATATCCCGCATCATGAAGAACTGGGTGGAACAGCCCGGATTCCCCCTGGTGGAGGTTTCAAGGGAGGGGGAGGAACTGGTTCTTACCCAGAGGCGCTTTACTTACCTGCCCGGGGCTTCGGACCAAGTCTGGCTGGTTCCCCTCACCCTGAAAATCTTTCACAACGACGGCGGGTCAGAGACCGGGTCGGTTCTTCTTGAGGGCCGGGAGACGCGATTCCGGATCGGCGAAAAGGCCGTGACCTATAAGCTCAACCCCGGTCAGACCGGCTTTTACAGGGTCAGGTATCGGCAGAGGGAAGAACTGGACAAACTGGGCCGCCTCATCTCAAAGAAGGTCTTGCCGCCGGAAGACAGGTGGGGTCTCCAGAATGACCTCTACGCCCTTGTCAGAAGCGGGGACCTGAGGCTGGAGGAATACCTGGATTTTCTTCACCATTACCGCAATGAAAACGGCTACCTCCCACTGATCAGCATTGCCGACAACCTGTTACACGCATACCTGGTAACCCAAGGCCAAATAAGAGAAAAAATCCGCTCCACAGGGCGGAGGATTCTCGAGACCGTGCTTGCAGCAATAGGCCTTGAGCCGAATCCCGATGAAAGGCATACAACGAGCCTGCTCAGAGATCAGATTATTTACCAGGCGGCCCTTTACGGCTCAAAAGAGGCGGAGGCATTTGCACTGGATCAGTTCAACTCCCTGGCAAAGGAAAAGATGGTTCACCCCGATCTCATGAAGGGTGCCCTCCAGGTGGGCGCGCTGAGGGGAGGTGGGGATGTCTTCAGCTGGTTTGACAGGAGGTTTCGCTCCACTGATAGTGAGCATCAGAGAATTAACCTGCTCACCGCCCTGGGATGTTTTGCTGACAAGGCCTTGATAACAAGGGCGCAGCAATATGCCATAGAAGAGGTGCCGAGCCGTAACAAGTTTGTGCTTATCGGGTCCCTGGCCGCCAATCCTTACGCCATCCCCCTCATGTGGGATTGGTACAGGTCCAGACTCGGCGAGCTGGAAGAGATGCACCCAATCCACTACGAAAGGGTGATTGCGGCAATCGTGCCGGTATGCGGTCTTGGAAAAGAGCCTGAAGTCAGGGCCTTCTTCGAAAAGTATCCGGGACAAAAAGGCCTCGCCAAGGACGTGATAAATCTATCCCTGGAAAGGCTGAAGATAAATTCAAGGCTGAGGGACGCTCAATCCAGGGGTTCAGGAGACGAGAAAGATTGAGCAAAGGAGGGAATTTTTAGGTCACGACAGGGCCCTGGTGACTATCTCCGCCACATCCAGGACCTCTAATTGATCCTCTTTCTCCTCCGCCTTCACGGCATCGTCCAGCATCCTGGCGCACAGCGGACAGGCAACCGCCAGAATCCGCGCCCCCATATCAAGGGCCTCCCTTACCCTGATCCTGTTGGGACTGTCCTCGCCACCACCCAGGATATCCGTAAAAAAATTACCGCCGCCCCCGCCGCAGCAAAAGGCATTCTCTCCGTGGTGCGGCATCTCGATGAGTTCCACTCCTGGAATGGATTCCAGTATCTTTCTCGGGGCATTATACTCTCCATTGTGTCTGCCCAGATAACAGGGATCGTGATAGGTTACTTTGGCCCTGTACTCTTTTAACGGCAGCTCGTGGGACGGGATCAAGGAAGTTAGGATCTGGGTGTAGTGATAGACCTCAAATTTTCCGCCAAGGCCCGGGTAGTCGTTCTTAAAGGCATTGAAGGCATGGGGGTCCAGGGTAATGATCTTCTTTATGCCGCGCTCTTTAAACAGGTCGATATTCTGTTGCGCCAGAAACTGGAAAAGACCTGCCTCCCCGAGTGCCCTCACCTCATTGCCGTCACAGTTCTCTTTTTCCCCCAGAATACCGATGGAGACCCCAGCCCTCAGCAGGAGATTTCCTACTGTCCTTGCGATCTTCTTGGCCCTTTCATCATAAGAGCCCACACAGCCCACATAGAAGAGATACTCGTGTCCATCGTAGATCTCAATGGAGCTGTCCTTAGCCCAATCCCCCCTTTGGTCCGCAGGTTCTTTATATGGATTTCCGCTGATATTGATGTTTTTTAGATAGTCCCTTACAGGGGGGGGGATCACGGCGTTGTTTACCATCTCTTCCCTGGCAGCGATGAAGATATTTACCAGATCCTCACTGAAGGGAAACACGCAATGCTCCACACAGTTGGCGCATGTGGCGCATGAGAAAAGGATTTGCTGAAAACGCTCGGTGTTCTTTATCTCGTCATTGAGCCACGCCCTGATGAGCCACATCCTGCCGCCGGGAGAATAGGTTTCGAATCTAAACTTCCGATATGTTGGACAGTTAAAACCGATATAATCACCTGTAAGCTTGCAATAACCGCATCTAAAGCACCTGTGAACAATTTCTTCATATTTCATCTAACAATCCTCCCCGATTCTCCCCACCGCTACGCGGGGCAATAAATCCCTTCACCCTTGTCCAGGATCGGTTTCATCCTTTTTAAGGGCAAGGCCCTACATAGTATATCTTTCGCTCCTTCACAGTTTTCCGTGGGTCATACAAGATATTGCGATGTTGAAAAAAATATCCCTGGCCCCGGCGAGCCGTTTTCAAAACTCTAAGGTGTTACCCCTTCACTAAGAGATGAATTCCCAATTGCCAGGGTTCATAATGCCATTGGGATCCAGATTCTCCTTTATCATTTTCATGAGCTTGCGGGTATTCGGGTCCATGTTTTCAAGCGCCATCCTCTGTTCTTCTACCGTAGGTTTCCAGTAAACCCCCCCGACTTTCAGGACAAAATCGCTCACCTCCTTCAGGGCCTTCCTGGTATTTTCCATCATATCAGGGTCGGAACGATTGAAGGCAAAAGCAAAGGCGAACATCATGCTGTGTCCCCCATCAATCACCCTGACCATTCCCGAATAGGCAAGACCATATTGGGAGGCAAGCTCCTTTAGCTTCTCCGAGCACTCCGGGTATTTTTCCACCATAATAATAGGGCCGGAATATTCAAATCCGCCACCCCTTTTCACATCCGCCAGCCTGCTGGCACTTCTCTGAGGCATCTCCAGGAGCGTTGGTTTCATGGCGGGCGGGATCCCCATAAACCCGCCATCCTTTGCCTTTATAAAACGATCCAGGGCCTTCCATATCAACTTTCTCTTGAACTCCAGCTCCTCATCCGTATCACCGGTAATATAAAAGCTGACATGGTGGTTGTCTCGAAACATCAAAGGCATTGGTTGGGTGAATATCAGGACATCCTCCGCCATCTCGGTGTGGGTGATTTCATAAACTATATCCGGGACAAGCTCGCCGCGGTCTGTCACAAATATCTCCACATCCCTGAATTTTTTTCTGGGATAGAGCTTGACCGCCAGCTTGGTAATGATCCCAGTGGCACCAAACCATCCTAAAAACAACCCGGAAAGATCCGGCAGGGGCGGGCCTTTGGAGAACCAGCCGAAAGAGAGGGCGCATGATCCGATCTTGCAGACTTCCCCCGATGGGAGAACGACTTCCAGTCCGCCGACCATATCGGAATTAAAACCGCGCTGTTGAGTGAGCCTGCCCTGGCCGTGGATCGTCACGTTAGCTGCTATAGTTGCCGTTGGCGGAGCATCGGGAATGCTGTGGCGCAAGCGGGGGTAGTTCTTCTCCAGGTACGCACTGAGCTGGCCTTGAGAGGTACCTCCCTCAACGATTGCATAGCGGGCACCTTCATTTACCTCAAGAATCCTGTTCATCCGTTTCATATCGATCACGATTCCCCCTTTCAGGGGAATGATCAGCCCTGTCAGGGCGAGTCCCGCACCCATAGGAACTACCGGAGTTTTTTCCCTGTTTGCAAGCCTCACTATCTCCTGGATTTCTTCAACGGTGCTCGGCACCACCACGTAGTCGGGTTCATGGGGGGGCATCAAGCCGGGGTCTCGGGCATAAAAATAGATCTCTTCCGGCTGAGAGGAGACATAATCTTCCCCCACAATATCGGCAAGCGAGTGCATGATATCCGTCATTTCGTCAAACCTCCGATCCCGGCGCTTAGCCGTAACACGTTAGTCCTTTGAAACAAGAACCCAAGGTCTGGGGACTTATCACTGTTACGCTTCCCCAATGGCCATCCGGCAAAGTTCGATCATGTGTATGGGCTTTATCCCCATTTTGGCAACTTTCTCGCCCAGAGTCCCTTGACATGCCGGGCAATTGAACACGCAATATTCGGCCCCATGTTTTGCCATGTCATCCATGTTCCGCCTCTGCACATCGTTTGCAAGATCATACCCGAAGCACATGGCATATATGCCGCCGCAGCACAGGGCGTTTTCATCCTGATACTCTCTTTCAACCAGCCGAACACCTATTAAATCCATAATATCCCTGACAAGGCGGTGTTTGTCGGGAGACAGGCGGGAGGAACATGGCCTCTGATATGCAACCTTGAAATTCAACGGTTTGATATCGTTCCTTAACTCTTTCAGTCGTTCATAAAGGAATTCAAAGTAGTGTATGGGTTTAAAAGGCACCTCAATGCCGTAAGCAGGCGCAAGGTGGGCAAAGGAACCGTAGCACTCATCATGCAGGCAAACTACCTCCTTCACGCCCAGCTTCCTGAAATTTTCCATGATCATGGGAAGTCTCTTCTTTATGATCGATGTGTTGGCGAAGTGGATATAAACCACATTACAAAAAAACTCCTGCCCGAATATGAAAGAGGGCATCGCTTTCTGGAAAAGCCTCCCTTTTGCCATTTTGAAAAATTCAGGCATAAAGCCGAAAGAAAGCACCCTTTCCCCAGGCTTGCCCACCTTGAATTTCCCCTGGGGTTCTCCTATGTTGATCCATTGTTTTGTGATGGCCCTGGGGGCGGTAAGAAGGCCCTTTTCCTCTCTCTTTTCGGTAATGAGGTAGAAAGGATGGTTTCCTCTTCTGCAATATTCCTCACATGCATAACATGTCACGCAACCTTCAAAGACAAAGGAGTCTTTTCCTTCCCATATATTGACCATCTGTTTCTTTGCTTCATCTTTTTCCAGATCCATATACTGGCACTTGACCAGACAATCCGCGGTAGGACAGGTTTGGCAAAGACTTCCATCAAATTTGAGCTCGTACATCATCTCCCCCTTTCAAGCAGCTCCCATATTCTTCGGCTTTTGATATGATGAGCAGTAAACCTATATTATGAGGAATCCTTAGAGGTCAAGGGTAAACCTCCGGATTTCCGATTTGACATGCACAGGGATAGTGGCATAAAGAGTAAAGAATCGTCACCTAAGGCACATGGTTTCTCACAGCGAAATGAAAGGATGGATTTTTTTGAGGGGAAAATAGCATGAATGTATACCGTTCATTGATAGATATTGTGGGAGAGAAAAGGGTATCGAACAGCCAGGAAGAGCTTTTTATATACTCCCGAGATCCCGGAGCTCAACCCCCGCGCCAGGTAGATTACGTGGTGATGCCGGAGACGGTTGAGGAGGTGCAAAAGATCGTCATCCTGGCGAACCAGGAAAAGATCCCAATCACTCCCCTTGGCGGGGGGTTTACCCTCTCCGCCCTTGTTGTGCCCAACAAGGGTGGAATTGTCCTGGATATGAAAAGGATGGATAGGATCCTCGAAGTCAATGAAAAGAGTCGATACGCCCTTATTGAAGCGGGAGTCACCCAAGCCGCCCTTAAATCCTATCTTGAAAAAAACCATCCCCGCCTACAGCACTCCACACCCGAAGCGCCACCCACCGTAACCGTTGTGGGCAATGCCCTCATTCAGGGCCACGGCCATATATCGCCCAGGTACGGGGTGAACTCGGATATGATCAACGGGATGGAGGTGGTCCTTCCAACCGGCGAGGTCTGCAAAATCGGATCGTGTTCCATCGGGCCTTCATGGTTTACAAGGGGTCCCCTGCCTGATTTGCCGGGCCTCTTTATCGGATGGTACGGCACCACAGGAATTGTGACAAAGCTATCTATGCGGCTTTTTCCCAAGCCACCTTACAGGGAAGTATTTGCCTTTTCATCCGATGATGTGGACTTGATCCCGGAGGCTATTTTTGAGGCTATGCAGCTTGATCTGCTGGAGGACTTTTTCCTCATCATGCAAGAAAAGCCCGAGTGGATGAACCACATCTTTTATGTCCTCATACTTTCAGGCCATTTTGAAGAAGAGCTTGAACTGAAGACAAAAATTTACAAGGACCTTTTTCGTAGATTTAAGGGAGGGGGCAAGGTGCAATTCGTTGAAGATCTACACCCGGCCCTGAGGAAAAGGTTCTTGGATGTCCCTCCATTAGCAGCACTGGCAGCAGATTTCCGAAAGGGCGGGGGTTTTGAATACACCGGCGCCATACTGCCTATTGAAAAAGTCCCAGAGGCATGGAGGAGGGGCATAGATATCTCCCATCGATACGGCATGATATGCTCTTATGTCCACCAGGTGCTGACCGGCCCAAGTATCATGTTCGGGTTCAACTATTCCTTTAATAGGGCTGATAATGCGGATATTGAAAAAACCAGAAAGGCCTTGGAGGAGGCAAACCGCCTCACCTTTGAATTAGGAGGCATGGTGTGGAAAGGCGAGGTGGCCGCCCAAAGACTGGCAATGGAAAAGATGGACCCCAATACCGCTCAACTCATTCAAAGAATCAAGAAAGTTATGGATCCTCAGGGTATCATGAACCCCGGAAACTGGGAGCCCCTGTCGAGTGATCAAAAATAGCCCCACAGAGGCTCTCGGTCAATGAAAAGGCCGCAAACACTCACCCATTATGACCCATACGCATATTGCCTTGAAAGAGCTACAAAGAGATACCAGGGTGTTGCTAATTGGCATCACGGGCGGCATTGCCAGCGGAAAAAGCACTGTGGCAGATATGCTTGAAGAGCTGGGGGCCCCGGCTATTGATTTTGATGTAATTGCCAGAAAGGTAGTGGAGCCAGGCAAAGAAGCCTGGAAAGAGATTGTGGATTATTTTGGCCCTGATGTTCTTCAAAAGGATGGGACCCTTGATAGAAAGAAGCTTTCAAGCATCATTTTTCATGATAAAAAGAAAAGAGAGGTGCTTGAGAGAATTACCCATCCGCGGATTATCGAGGAATTTATCGGGGATGTATATGAGATCCGGCACAAAAACCCTGAGGTCATTATTCAGGCCGTTATTCCTCTCCTGTATGAGGTGGGACTACAGCACCTGGTACACAAAGTTATCGTCGTCTATATCCCTCAGGACAAACAGATAGAACGCCTGGTAAAGCGTGACAACATCAGCAGAGAGGAAGCCGCCAGGATCCTTGAAGCGCAACTGCCTATTGATCAGAAGGCCAACCGGGCCGACTTTGTGATCCACAACGAAAGGTCCCTGGCTCATACCAGAAAACAGGTATCCGCACTTTGGGAAACTCTAAGAAGTGTACAGAAAGAAAGACTGAAAGGAGAAAACCGATGAACAATACGCCTGCCATGATAAGAGAGATTGATCGGATTGAAATTCTTATCCTTGCCGACAACTATGTGGATGTCTTGTTGAGGAATACGGATATCGTCACCCGCCCGCCATTGGCCAAAGGGGGAGAGATCCCCACCGATGCCCTGTTAGCGGAACATGGCCTGTCCATGCTCTTGAGGGTTCATGAGGGCCGGGCCGTACATACTATCCTTTTTGATACCGGGTACAGTCAGGTCGGCGTCCCCCATAATATGGAACTGCTGAGTGTGGACCCCGATGAGATAGAGGCCCTTGTCTTGAGCCACGGGCACATGGACCATACAGGATCCCTTTATGTGTTACTGGATAGAATCACAAATCGGATCCCTCTGGTGCTCCACCCGGACGCCTTTCTGACACCTCGGTACTTTGGGCTGGATGACGGGCGGAAGCTCCTGTTTCCTCAAACCCTCGTAAAGACAAAGCTGGAAGATCGCAATATTGAACTCATGGAAACAAGGAGCCCTACACTTCTAATAGACGACATGGTTGCGGTAACAGGGGAGGTAGAAAGGGTAACGGGATTTGAAAAAGGCCTCCCCAATGCCTTTCTGGAAAAGGATGGAAAGGTGGAAAAGGATTTCATATGGGATGATCAGGCGCTGGTGGCAAACCTTAAAGGAAAAGGACTGGTGATCATATCCGGTTGCGCGCATGCCGGCATTATCAATACGATCCTTCATGCAAAAAAGATAACAGGCGTGGAGAAAGTCCATGCTGTACTGGGCGGATTTCACCTATCCGGGCCATTTTTTGAGCAGATCATTGAAGACACTATCAAAGAATTGAAGGAAATGAATCCCGAGGTGATCGTGCCAATGCACTGCACGGGATGGAATGCGGTGCAACGCTTCAGCCAAGAATTCCCCTCATCTTTTGTACTCAGCAGCGTTGGATCAACAATATCTCTTGCCTGAGGCCCAACTTGGTGGGTTCCGATTAAATGAGAGAGGGATGTTGGAATTTATAGGAGTGGAAGGGCGGGCCCTTATGCCCGCCCTTTCGTTTGGTTAACCGAAGAAGACCTCGTCTCCATTACCAATATAGAGGTCGCTTTTGGAGCCGAACCTGCCAGTTCCCTTGACCACAGGATAACCCAGTTCGATCATCTTCTGGACCGCCACGAGACCTGTACAGTGATTGCAGGCGATCTTCTTGAAGTTATATTTGGCCATTCCCTTGACAATATGTTCCCGTTTCGGATTCATGGGCCCGAAAGGAGCAATGTGTAGCCCCCCATAAACTCCGTACATATTGTCTCCGCCCACGATCTTCTTCTGGGCGAAATCGGCAAAGGTCAGGATGCTTTGATGGCAACAACCGGTGACGCAGACCATACCTTTGTCCTTGACATTGAAGTACAGTGATTGCTCTCCGCGGACACGAATCACAATAGGTAGATCAAAAGTCACTCCCGCACATCCATTATAGAACTTGTTGATATGCCCCGGCTTACACTGGACCAGCTGTCCCTTATGGGGTATGCCGTTTCGTGCATGAGGTGTAATGAACTCCGCGCCTTTGAGATAATGCATGCCTTCAGGGTAAAAAGTGCTCGGGATAACGATCTTTATTGAAGGATCATACTTCAAGACAGTCTCCAGGCCCCAATAATGATCGAGATGTTCATGACTGATAAACAGAAACTCGATCTCGCCCCTCTTAAGCATCTGGTCCACACCTTCCCGCTTGAAGGCTTCATCCATGTACTGATTGTTCCAGCCCGTATCTATTAGAAATTTGTGGTGTCGGCCATCCAAGGCTTCCATGTCGATCAGAGAGCAACTCCCTGCAGCATTCTTTGGATCCCAGGGAATGATCCACTGATTGGTCTTCGGACCTCCAGCGGCCTTCATCTGTCCGATGAGTTTCTTCGTGTCAAACCAGCCCAATTCGGAGATACACTTGATCCTGACGCTTTTACACCGGCCAATGTCATATTTGCCGCTGGCCAATGCCTCCAGAGGCTTATGCCACACGATTCCACCCAACCCAAGGACAGCTCCGCCAATGGCCATGCCCTTGATAAACTCTCTTCTACTAATTTCTTTCATGGCTTCCCCCCAGGCTTAGTGTTTACCCAGACCCGGCCTTTTACGAAACCAGGTACTGTCCAACTAAAAAACCTCTGTTGTCTCACCCCCTTTCATGCGCTGTTGAGAGTTCGGAGCTTTGCTTCCACCTTTTGCCAGATATCCCTCACCCAAACCCCCGCCTCTGAACTCCCATCATACTCAAAGATGGTTTTCCCCTGAACCATGGCCTTCGTGAATACGGGGTCAAACGGGATCCGTCCAATAACTGCCAGACCTTTCTCAACAGCAGTTTCTTCGATCTTTTGAGATTGTTCTACATTAAGATCATACTTGTTTATGCACATCATCCCGGGCAGCTTGAAATGGGCCGCCAGTTCTGCCACCCTCACCATGTCATGCGCGCCGGAAAGGGTAGGTTCGGTCACAATGAGCAGGGCAGTAGCTCCCCCTATGGAGGCAATGACCGGACACCCGACCCCGGGCGGGCCATCCGTAAGAATGAGATCCAGTTTTCTTTCTTCGGCCAGCTTTTTTGCCTCCTGCCTTACCAGTGACACAAGCTTTCCAGAATTCTCTTCGGCAATGCCAAGACGGGCATGGACCATGGGGCCAAAGCGGGTCTCGGAGATGAACCATTCGCCGCAGGTATTGAGAGGAAATTCTATGGCGTTCTCAGGGCAGAAATGGACGCACACCCCGCAGCCCTCACACTCCAATGGATCCACCTGAAAATCCTCACTGATGGCATCCCATCGGCACAGGTCGCGGCACAGACCGCACTCGGTACACTTATCCCTGTCAATCATGGCGGTGCGGCCTGATTGAAAACTTTCGCACCGCCTGACCTTGGGGATCATGATCAGATGAAGGTCCGCCGCATCCACGTCCGCATCGCATACGACCTTGTTTTCCGCCAGAGCAGCGAATGCGGAAAGGAGCGTGGTCTTTCCTGTACCCCCCTTTCCACTGATGACGACCAGTTCTTTCATGAATGCCTCACCATCAAACCATCTCCTGAATGCGGCGATAAAGCGCTTTGAACTTTTCACGCCACTCGGGCATCACATCCACCAGGGCTTCCCCCTTTGAATAGGCCTCTGCAATCCGGCGATCAAAAGGAATCTCCATCAGCACAGGCAAGTCCTCTTCCCCGGCATACTCTTTTACCCTATCATCCCCCATATCCGAGCGGTTGATGATCAGCCCGCACGGAATCCCGAGGACCCTGACCGCACCCACGGCCAACTTCAAGTCGTGAAGCCCGAAAGGGGTGGGTTCCGTTACAAGCAAAACAAAGTCAGCGTCTTTCATGGCGGCAATCACAGGACAGGAAGTGCCGGGGGGGGCATCAATGATGACCAAAGAGTTTGGACGTGCAAGCTCCCGCACCTTCTTAATTAGGGGAGGGGACATGGCCTCGCTGACCCTCAATTTACCGTGAACAAACTCCAGCCCGTTTCTCCGCCCTGTCTCAACAAGCCCTAATTCCCGGCCCCCCTCAGAGATCGCCTTTTCGGGGCATACCAGCATGCAGCCCCCGCAACTGTGGCACAACTCCGGGAAACATAGAACGGTTTCACCGATAACTACGATAGCCTTGAACTGACAGATTTCCGCGCACTTCCCGCAGTGTGTGCATTTTTCCTCGTCCACCACGGGGACCGGGGTGGATACAGCTTCACTCTTTTCCCACTGGGGTTGAATAAAAAGATGAGCGTTCGGCTCCTCCACGTCACAGTCCAACAATTGGGCTTCCGGGGAAAGGGCCAACGCGAGATTAGTAGCCACCGTGGTCTTGCCGGTTCCACCCTTTCCGCTGGCTATGCTGATAATCATCTGAGAAGTCCTATTCCCTTTTTGTCTTCTTGCTGTGCCCGATCATATATGCGCCCAGGGCTTCCTGAACGGTTTCCGCCGCCAGAAACGCACAGTGCTCTTCTTCCTCCGGAAGCCCTCCCAACTTCTCCATGATGGCCTCCCCCGTAATCTCCGTCAGTTCATCGGCGTCTCTCCCTATACACATTTCAGCGGCAAACGATCCGCAGATCATGCTCGACCCGCAACCATCCGTTCTAAATGAGGCATCCGCAACCTTTTCCCCATTGAACTTCAGAAAGATCTCCATGGTATCGCCGCATTTTCCCCTAACCCGCGCATAACCGTCAGGATTTTCCATGCCACCCATAAAACGGGGGTTCAACCAGCGCTCATAGGCCATCTCCCCGTAAGTCTCTTTCATCTCCTGGAAAATGCTATCCTGAAGCTGTTGAACAAAATCATCCAAGCTCTCGCCCATCCCAATACTCCCGCGCCGAAAAAATCCTAAACGATTTTCCCTTGCATTTACCCCCAAATATGCCCTTGCCGAAGATCCGAGGCCCGTATCGTCTACTGCCTCGTCATCTCGCTGCCGCATTTAGGGCACCTAATTTCAAAACAGGGGACCCCTTGCTGGTGAGGTATGGTGTGGCCGCATTTAGGGCAAACACAGTCGCCCCCGGGACCCAATCCACGGCCACCACCCATCCCGCGGCCGGGGGATCCCTGTCCCCTGCCTCTTCCACCTCCCATTCCCTGACCTCTCTGTGCCAAAATCCGACCTCCTTGAAAGGGGAAAATTCCGCCTTTGTTTAAAGAGACGTTTACATGCAAGATATCGCTTATCCCAAGCCCACAGGACCGGAACAGACTTTGGCCCCTGCGGCTGCCCAAGGGTTAACGTTGGAAATAGCCTGTTACAATCAATGATAATCGTGCGTCCCTGTAACCACCTTTATTCCGGTCTTGTTCTCCAGGATCTGGGCCAGCTCTTCGGCATTGGTGTAGGGACACCCTGGCTTGGCATTGGCCAGACAGGAACTCAGATAAATGGCATCGGGCTTCATCTCCGATAGCATCATGGCCATTCCCATATTCGGCAACACCGTTCGCCCCGGGCACTCGCAACGCACAAAGGAGACGACCTGGGAAGGTTTTTCAAAATTGCCTTCGCCGAGTGCCGCCGCTTTCAGACAGCGCCACTCCCCGGGGCAGCCATAGCCGCTGTCCATATAGGCCCCGCAACCCACAATCGCCACTTTCTCCATTTCTCAGCCTCCTTAATAAAATCCAGATTCACATCCCCATCAGCCTTTTGGCGTCGGGCGCGAGGGGAAAGGAACCTATCCGAGATCACCATTACCCCCGCGCCTTTCGCCGGCAACATTTCATGACCGCTTTGACTTATTGGAGGAGGTATTGCCATGAAATGTTGGTTCCTCAATGGTCGCAGACATTGTCCCCGGTAATCAATGTATTAGCCAAATACTGATTCACCAGGGACTCGGGAGAATCCATGGGCGCACCTGTGACTACTTTAATATCGTTTTCCGTGAACAGAGCCTGCGCCCTGCTGCCCATACCCCCTGCAATGACAACAGTTACACCGAGCTCGTGCAACCACTTCGGGAGAACCCCTGGTTCATGGGGCGGGGGGGTATGCATGGTAGTAGCTTTGATCTTTCCATCCTCGGTCTCAACGAGGGCAAACTGCTCGCAGTGCCCAAAATGGGAACACAGTTTGCCCCCTGCTACAGGAATTGCGATAATGTTCTTTTCCATGGGAACCTCCTCATCCTTTTTCTTAAGGCTCGTAGAACCCTGTTTCATATCACTCAGCTCCATAATCCGTTCCACCATTTTATTAAACTCCCGGGTAAATGGAAGCTGGTCATCATTCATAAAATCAAGTTTGCCGGCGTCCCCCTGGCTCACCACTTCGGGCTCAATGGGAAGGCTTGCCAGAAGTTCAAGATTCTCTTTGCTTGCGATCATTTGCCCTCCCCTGGCCCTGAAAAGATCAATACTCTCTCCGCAATGGGGGCACTTAAGACCGCTCATATTCTCAACCACTCCAAGGATGGACATCTTGACCTGTCTACAGAAACTGATGGATTTCCTTACATCGGCCAGAGAAATCTCCTGGGGAGTGGTTACAACAATGGCCCTCGCATCAGGTATGGTCTGTGCTACAGTCAGTGGCTCATCTCCGGTCCCTGGAGGAGAATCGATAATAAGAAAGTCAAGGTCAGACCACTCAATATCAGAAATGAACTGCCTGATAACGCCAATTTTGATAGGACCCCTCCAGATGGTGGCCACATCTTTGTTCTCGCCCAGGAGAGCCTCTATGGAAATCACCTCCAGGTTGGGGAGATAATTGATGGGATAGGCCTTGTCCGGGTGAACCGAGGGCCGGATAGTCCCCTTGAGGCCGAGCAGCCGTGGTATGCTTGGCCCATGAAGATCCACATCCATTAGTCCTACCCTGAAACCCTTCTTGGCCAGGCTCACGGAAAGATATGCGGCCACAGAACTCTTCCCCACGCCCCCTTTCCCGCTCATCACAAGAATTTTATGCTTTATCCTCTTAAGGCTTTCCTTTATCTCGGCATCCTGCTTTGCATGTTGATCCTGATGGGTATTCAACCCGCAACTTTGCTGTTCTTTTGCCACTATGTGTCAACCTCCCAATCTTCGATTATGTTCTATTGTTCAAAAAGGTTTTAGATTCAGATCTAATCTTTCGTCTTCCTGGGCCGCTCCGCGCTATTTGCCCCTTCCGCCTTCTTACGGCCTCCGCTCTTCTCAATCCGTCCCGCATTCCTTCCTTTGAACCCGGGCATCAAAAAGCGACCGTCTGACAAATTGCCCTGAAGATACGCATTCAAGACTTCCTCGGCGGATCCTGATATCCACGGAATGACATTTATGCCAGAGGCAACCAGCATCCTGTTGAAATGCTCGGACACAGCGCCACAGATAAGCAGATTCACGCCCAGGCCCTTGATACGAACGCATCTCCTGGGGAGATCCTGCTCATCCAGATAGGTTTCAAAACGGGACTGCTCCCGCATATCCTCCACCTGGAGGACCAAAAGCCTTGAAGCAGTATCCAGGACCGGCGATACCTTACCCTCCCATACCGGGATTGCGACCTTCATGGATTGTGTTCCTCTCTTTCCTCCCTGTTATCGTGATCTCCCTTCCAGGTCCCGGGGATGCCCTTTTCCATATCATAATTTCCTATCCGCCACCCAGGGGCCCATATGATCTCTGTCTTTTACCGCCCCCCTCGACCGCCGCCTCTACCCATACCGCGGCCCATGCCACGGCCCATGCC
>JAOZOW010000137.1 GCA_029933075.1 Deltaproteobacteria bacterium
TATGGTTCAGATTCTGAGCGGGCTGTTGCCAGAAAGGGACACCTATGGTATTTGGCAGGCAGGGATGCCTAAAATCAGTGTGGGGAATTGGTGAGGTGTGTGATGAAAAGGAGGGAAAGGAATGGCGGAACCCGAGTATCCAACAAAGGAGGGTATCTGGTCAAAGGGAAAGAGAGATGAAAAAAGTTACGGATCTGTCCGCCTGGGGATGCCCTATCCAAAGGCCGTAGAAAATTTTCGAAAGGCCATTGAAGGACGAGAGGATTTCGACCCGTCCGTTCTTTTCGTTTGGGGAACGATGCAGGCGACCGCCGTGCTAAATATCTTGAAGGCTGCTGAGGAGACCTTCGGTAAGGATGGCCAGGAGATGGTTCGAAAGGCAATTAACATGGCCGGTTATGAGGCCATGGATCAATTTCTTGAAAATTCCAGGTTTCCAGAGGATCTTGATGAGATGGAGCTGGTATCATATGTGATCACGGGGTTGAACACCGTTTTATATGCCTCTCTTGAAAAGCCCTGGATTACGTCTCAAAATCGCTGTGAGTTTGATATCCTCTGGTGCCCCCACCAGGATCGGTATTCTGCCTTTGATTGTCGGGTTCAGCGCTATTTTGTGGAGGGTATGTTTCAGGCACTTGAGGAACGCGGGAAGGGGAAGATTACGGCCTGGGTGGAGAAACTTATTCCCCACGGAGCGGATTGCTGTCACTTTGTCGTGGAGCGCCTGAAAGAAGGGGAGAAGCGGAACCCCTGGCACGCCTATTCAGATCAACTTGCGCAGAGGGCGCTTAAAAAACTGGACAAGAGCCAACAGTAACGGTCTGGAGGAGGATCTGCTGCCTCCACCACCATAAGCCATGCTAAAAGCCCTCGGGGGGATGGGTTGGAAAGATTGCTGTATGAACCGTGGATGGTATAAGGCCCCAACAATAAGCGGGGCTCTTTCGTTGTGTTGCGATAGGAGGGATCAGTAATGCGTATCTTCAGAGGGATTGTTCTCGGTCTGACACTGCTGGCCGCTTCTGTGGGGCTATGCCACGCGAGCGGGGGGAGTCCGGAGCTGAGGCTGGATGTCAAGCAATTCACGCTCGACAATGGAATGCTGTTCCTCATCGTGGAGCGGCACACAGTCCCTCAGGTGGCCTGTCGCCTTGCCATCCGGGCAGGCTCCGCCCTTGAACAGGCCGGGGAGACCGGGATCGCTCACCTCCTGGAGCACATGATGTTCAAGGGGACCAAGAATTTCGGGACCCTCGACCCGGTTGAGGACCAGAAGCTGCAGGCGCGCATTGAAGCTGCTTATCAGACAGTGCTTGCCGAAGAGCGGAAGCGGAGACCGGATCGCGCCCTGATTCAAAAAAAGCTGGCTCAGATGGCTGCGTTGCGGCAAGAGGTCCAAAAAATATATGTACCCCAGGCATTTTCGTCCCAGCTCGGGAAAAACGGGGCTGTGGGAGTGAATGCCTTTACGACCAAAGATCAAACCCAGTTCATGGCCTCAGTTCCATCAGACATGCTGGAGCAATGGTTCTCCATTGTGAGCGAACAGTTGTTTGAGCCTGCCTGGCGTGAGTTCTACGTTGAGAAAGAAGTGGTTCAGAGAGAGTGGGCCTTCAGGTATGTGAATAATCCTGAAGGGGCCGCGTGGCTCGATCTGTATGCCACCGCTTATAGGGCCCACCCCTACCGGAATCCCACCATTGGGTGGAAATCGGATATGGAAAAATTTAATACCCGGGAGGCCATGGCGTTCCATAACAAATTTTACAACCCCACAAACGCAGTCTGCGTCCTGGTGGGCGATGTAAATGTAAAGAGTGCCAGGAGGTTGGCGGAGATCTATTTCGGACGGTACCCCGCGGGCCAGCGCGCTCCTGAACGGGTAACCGCGGAACCGCCACAGCATGGCCCCCGCAAGAGCATCAGGTTCCTGAAAGGGGCCAGGACGCCTCTTGTACGAATCGGGTTTCACGGGGCGCGTATGGGGACGGAGGATTTCTACGCCCTGGACGCCATGACCATGGTATTGAGCCATGGGCGAAGCGCCAGGATGACCCAGAACATCGTGAACAAAGGACTGGCTGTGCAGGCATGGGCTGCAAATCCCGACAACAGGTACGCAGGGATGGTGATCTTGGGCGGCTCTCCAAATGACCCCGAGGGTCTGAAAGGCGGGGGACTCAGCGATGAAGCCCAGCGGGTGGCTTACCTCGGAGCCTGCCAGAGGCTGGAGAAGATTCTGATAGGAGAGGTCGAGAGGCTTAAGAGCGAGCTGGTCACGGAAAGGGAGCTGAGGCGGATCAAGAGGCTCAATCAGCGGGATTTTATAGACAGAATGCGCAGCAATGAACAGCTGGCCGGCTTGCTTGCCACCCTCGAGGTTCAGGTGGGTTGGGATTACGTTAATACATACCTGGAAAAGATAGCGCGGGTGACCCCGAAGGACATTCAAAGGGTTGCTAAAAAGTATATTTATGATGACAACAAAACGAGCGTCTACGTGATTCCGGGTGGAAAACCGGGCCGGCCCCCCGAGCCTTACATGGAGGTCAGGTCGGTCACAGGATCTGCAGCGGCCAGGATGGCTCCTGCCGATACCTCCAAAAATCATTCGCGCTACCCTACGCCTGAAGGATGGAAGCATCCCCTCTCATTCGAGCGCAGACCCCAAAAGATCCACTATCCAAAAGCGAAGACGGCTGAAATCCACGGTACGACCCTCTACTACCTCCCCGACAGGGAACTCCCGCTCGTTGACCTTACGCTGCTCGTGAAGGCCGGCGGTGTGGATCTGCCTCCCTCCAAGACAGGCCTGCCCAAGGTTCTCAACGGATGCATTATCAGAGGCGGAACCGAGAAGCACCCGGCATCGGAGCTGGCCATGCTCCTCGATGAGAATGCCATCCGGTTGTCGGTATCGGTAGGCGGAGAAGTCACTGTGATCAGGCTGTCGGTAATGAAGGAAGACTGGGAAAAGGGGCTGTCCTTCCTGAAGGAGGTGCTTACACAGCCGGCCTTTGATCCCGATGTGCTCAGCGTAGTCAAAAGGCAGGCCTTGGCAGCCCTTCAGAGGCAGGGGGGAAGTGCGAGGACCGTTGCCCGGCGCGAAGCAACCATTTGGCACTTCAAGGGGCACCCCTACGGGCGGGATCCGCTGCAGGGATTGAAAACTATTCCCACCATTACCCGTGAAGACCTGAAACGCTTCCTGCGGACGTACATAGTCCCTACCAATATGGTGGCCGCGGTTGCAGGCGATATTGATATGAAAGAGGTGATTAAAGGCCTGGAAGGATTCCTCCGGGCGCTCCCGGACCACAGGGCCCCGGAGAGAAAGCTGTCCGACCCGCCGGTCACGCCGCCCGTCATCGCCCTCATACACAAGCCGGGCCAGGTGCAATCACAGGTGATCCTGAAGCTGAGAAGCGTGAGACGCACCCATCCGGATTACTGGAAGATACACCTCCTCGCGAGCATCCTCGGAGGGAGCGACTCATTGATGGGCTCGCGCCTGCGTTCCGATCTGGGGCTCGTGTATGCGGCATGGTTTTATGAGACCTACAAGTGGAAGGCAGGTATCCTTTCCGGATATATCGGGTGCAAGGCGGCCAAGACAGGTGAGGCAATCCGTGAGACAATGAAAATAATGCGTGGGCTGGGCAGAGAGGTGCCCGGTAAGAGACTGGAACAGAAACGCCTCGATGCACTTAACAGCTTTGTTTTCAATGTGGATACACCCTCCGCCCTTGTGGATGTTTACGCGCGTTACCACATACGAAAAGAACCCCTCGACACGCTTGAGAAGATACAGGATGCCTATCTCGAAGCAGACAAGGAGGAGTTGGAGGCCCTTGCCCGCAAACTGTTCAGGCCGAAAAACCTCCAGGTCTTTGTGGTTGCTGACAAGACAATCAAAGTGAAACGCCCGGATGGCACCGAACGGAGCCTTGAGCAGGAGCTGGAGGGGGTTGCTTCATCATTAGGCATTCCCTTTAAAGAGCTCCCGTTGCGTTGAAAGATTTTTCAGGATCAGATCTTGTTTGCTTGGACCAGACGAGCGAAATGCTCGAAAGATCGGTCCCAGGTGGCCTCGGCATCATCGGGAAAGCAGCAGCCTGGTAATTGCCGCATTTCCAGATGATATGAGATGCACTGGCAGCAGATCCCTTTCCTGCTGCATGGCTCGTATGTGCAATTGCATTTCTGAAGGTTTTTCTCCTGATTACATTCCATAGGCGTTCTCCTTTCCATTAAAGAATCTGTCTGCCGAATCACCTTTATCCAAAATGGGGTTCAACCTTTCAGTGCCGATACTGCGCCCCTCCTTACTGGCAATCCCATAATATGGAGGTGTTTCAAAAAATATCCCTGCCCCCCGCCTATGGATCGTTCTTTCATTAAGTACCCGGGGGTGCAGCAGGGGCAGGACTAAATAAAAAGCCCTCCTGCCCTGTTCAGATCCGAACCCCTTAATTTGGCGAAGGGGCAGGGGATGTTTTTTGCAACACCGGAATCCCCCGCCGACCGCGCTACCTCCATAACTCCCTCGGTTTCGTTGCAATTACGCTCAAGGCGCACACCGGCGCCTTGCATCAAGCCAGCCAAGACCTAATCGCAGTATGATGTATTGTCTCAAAGAGCCCTGTATGTGCGCCCCTCCTTATTGGCAATCCCATAATATGGAGGTGTGAAAAAAATATCCCCTG
>JAOZOW010000060.1:0-1436 GCA_029933075.1 Deltaproteobacteria bacterium
TACGGCATTGAGGCAATGCCATCACCCGTATCTCCGGCAATACTGGACGAAATTGAGGGCCACCTCCGGGTTGGACCCCCAGTGGAGATGGATATATGAGCCCAAGGTCCTGTTTCTGACAAATCCCTCGCTTTCTCCAGCAGTGCCCCTGCGATCCCTTACCGCGTAAATGGGGACAGCGGACGGCCGCGTTTCGGCAATCTTTGAGTAGTGGAATTCATGCCCCTTCACGATTGTGCCGGAAGGACCCAGAATCGAATCCACCCCTGTTGTTATCTCCCTGTATCCCAGGACCTCAAGCCTCGCCTCCATCACGCAGTGCATGGGGAAGATGCCCACCATTGAGTACAGATTGCCCTTGAGGTCCCGGATTGCTTCCATCAAAAACATGAATCCACCGCACTCTGCATAGATGGGGTCCCCGTTCAGTCCAAACTCTCTGATCTGCTGCAAGAGAACCTGATTTCGTGAAAGCGCTTCACAGTGAAGTTCGGGATACCCTCCGCCGAGTATAATCCCTTTGATGCCACCGGGCAGACGCTCATCACGGAGGGGCGAAAAGGGAATCAGCCGGGCGCCGGCCTCTTTCAGTAGCCTGAGATTTTCCTGATAATAGAAACAGAAGGCCTCATCAGAGGCAATCCCGATCCTGACTCCTGAATCCGAGCACTCGCCTTTCTCCGGTCCAGGGCTTGGGCCTGACGCCGGCATACCGGCTCCTGCCTTGGTATCAGCAATCAGGGAGTCGAGATCCAGGTTTTCTTCAACCCACGTGGCAAGCCTCTCAACGCGGTCCCCATTCAAGCCGAAATCCTCATCAGTTACAAGCCCGAGGTGCCGCGAAGGGATCTCCAGGTCCTCTTCACGGGGAAGATACCCATATATTTGGAGATTAATCCGTCTCTCCTTCATGGCCTCCTGGAGCATCCCCGCATGCCCCCTGCTTCCAACGCGGTTGAAAATGACTCCTTTTAGCAAGAGGGAGGAATCAAATCGGGCGAATCCCATGGCTACCGCCGCGGCAGACCTTGCCATTGCCCGGGCATCGATTACAAGTATCACAGGGAGCCCCAGCCACTTTGCCATCTGGGCCGTTGAACCTGCTTCATCCCGGCCTGAAAAGCCATCAAAGACTCCCATCACCCCTTCCACCACTGCCACGTCCGCGTCCTGGCCGTAGCGTAAGAATATCTCCCTGTTATACGCGGGGCTCATCATCCAGCCATCGAGATTATGCGAATCCCTCCCGGTGATGCGACGGTGGTGGCCCGGATCAATAAAATCGGGTCCCACCTTGAAGGGCTGGACAGTGTAACCTCTCCTCACGAGGGCGGCCATGATTCCCAAAGATACGGTGGTCTTGCCGCAACCGCTGTGGGTCCCGGCTATGCACAAGGCCGCGATTAAAGAGCTGTCGTTTGTAGAGCTGAGATTTC
>JAOZOW010000060.1:1536-16789 GCA_029933075.1 Deltaproteobacteria bacterium
CAAGTATGAAAGTATTCTTTCCACATCACAGTGCGCCTCAAAGTGATCTGCCAGCCTGTCATACTCCCGAAAGCGTGCCAATCTTCCCTGCCTGGGGCGTCTCTGCTTGAGCCCTTTCTCTACCCGGATCTGGTTTAGAAAATCCCCCCTGAACCGGGGCGAATCAAGGATTCCATGTACATAGGTTCCAAGCACCCGGCCGTCCTCGCTTACCCAGCCATCCTCCCATGTCGTGCGCTCGCCTGGGCGGTGGATCCTTAAATATGGCCTCCCAACTCTCCTTAGAGGCCTGGTCCGTCCCATGTGGATTTCGTATCCGCTCACCCGCTTACGATTTAAAAGACAGGTCCCTGTAACCTTCCGGACCACCTTATCCTGCTCCAGTACTGTCTCCACCGGCAAGAGACCGAGGCCTCTCACCTCGCCCCTGTCCGATTCGGCTCCTGAGGGGTCTTTTATTGCGCGACCGAGGAGCTGGTAGCCCCCGCAGATTCCGAGCACCCTCCCCCCCTCTTTCACGAACCTGGCGATCACCTTTTTCCATCCCATGCGTCTGAGCCACTCGGCATCTTCCATCACATTTTTCGTCCCAGGGAGAATTACCCAATCGTAACCGACACTCAACCTCCGCGGCCGCGAGAGATAGTTCACCACCACATCGGGTTCCCTTTCCAGGATCTCGAGATCAGTGAAGTTGGATATGGCCGGCAGCCGCACAACCGCAATATTGACCGTCTTCGCTCCAATGGGCTTTTGCACCCTCTTATCTTCCTGCACCGCCACCGAGTCTTCTGTATCAATGAGGATATTCTGATAATAAGGGACGAGTCCCAGCACCGGTTTGCCCGTATGCCTCTCGATGTATTCAATACCAGATGAAAAAAGTCGTGGATCTCCCCGGAACTTGTTTATCAAGAATCCGGCGGTGAGAGCCTGTTCCTCTTTTGTCATGAGATTGAGGCTCCCAATGATCTGGGCAAACACACCTCCCCGGTCAATATCTGCCACCAGTATGCAGGTGGCACCCGCGGCCTTTGCCATTTCAAAATTTACCAGGTCATTGTCCTTGAGATTCATCTCGCAGCAACTCCCGGCGCCCTCCATCACGATCACGTCATATTCCCCCACAAGCCTGTTATAGGAGTCTATGACCACCTGTTTCAATTTGCGCTTGAACTGGTGATATTCCATTGCCTCCATCTGTGCTGCCACCTTTCCTTGGAGCACCACCTGGGCCGCCTGCCCGCTGGAGGGTTTAAGCAATATGGGATTCATATGAACGGAGGGCAAAACGCCTGCGGCCTCGGCCTGCGCCACCTGGGCCCGGCCGATTTCTCCCCCCTCTACGGTAACGTAGGAATTGTTGGACATATTCTGGGCCTTGAAAGGTGCTACCCGAAAACCCCTCCGCTTCGATATTCGGCAGAAGGCCGTTGCGGCGATGGATTTTCCCACATCACTCCCGGTTCCAAGAAACATAATGGCTTTTGCCATTTTCATCCCCGTCTTAGGCACAGGTTCAGACTCCCCCCACATGGGCATGGGATGTTCAGAAGATATAAAGGCATGATCCTCCCTAAAACCTCACCTATCCCTCTTCTTAATGAGAAGAAGTGAAAGGTAGGGAGGGATCGATCCGTTATGTTCCTGAAGATCCCGTGAGATCTTTTCGCCCTCCAGTCCACACTGTGATATGAGCACAGAACTCGCACCCAGTTCGAGGTGACTTAAGGTATCCAGAATCTCCCTAAAATTGCGGTAAACCTTGAGCATGACCACGCTGTCTGCATGTGCGATCACTTCTTTCAACTTCTTGGCCCCAAGGGCACCGGAGATTACGGCAAAAGACTCCTCCGCTTCCGCAAGCACACGACCGGCCGCGGCAGCCCCGGCCTGATATGAAGTTATGCCGGGGATGATGCTAACTGCTATCTCCGGGTATCCTTGCTTGATGGCACGCATAATATACCCGAAGGTACTGTAAGTCATAGGATCCCCTAAAGTGATAAAGGCTGCATCGTTTCCATCTTTGAGAGAGTTTACAATCTGGCGGGTATTGTTCTCCCATGCTTGGCTAAGCTTCTTCTTGTCACGTGTCATAGGAAAATTGAGCCGGACCACACGGACTCCTTCTTTGAGATAAGGAGAGACGATCTTCTCTGCAAGGGAATATGTATTCTTGGTGGAAGAGGCCGCGTACACCACCGCCACCTGTTTCAATATCCTTACAGCTTTCAGCGAGATAAGCTCCGGATCACCTGGGCCTACTCCGATTGCATACAGCGTTCCTTTTCTTGTCATTTTTCAGTCTCCGGTTCCCCTCTTCCTATCACGGATGCAATATGAGCGCGTGAGGCACTCCTCCCCAGATTCTCGAGGCGATAAAGGAATCACATCGATGGCCTGTTCAATATGCCTGCAAAACAGATTAATGATACCGGGATTAAATCCAAGCCCCTTCCTCTCCACCGAAACCGAGATCCCTTTTCCCAGCAAGGCCCTCTTCCAGGAATCTTCTTCTCCTGCCAGGTCTTCTTGAAAATGGGTCCCTGCAACCAGCATAAAAGGAATCAGGCGGGCTTTCTTAATCCCGGATCGATAAACAGCATCAACAATTTCATCCCTCGAAGGGGATCCTTCCACCACACCTACATAGATATTGGGACCGATTCGCTCCCTGAAAAGGTGATGGAGCGCCAGGTAGCTGGCCCATACAGGATGGTCCGTTCCATGCCCCACAAGGACATAGGCCTCTTCCCCGAGGTTTGAAAACCCTTCCCCCAGCATCCGTATCACAGCATAATAATCTTCAGGATCAGTCAGGAGAGGAAGGCCGATGGAAGTCCTCATGCGGACTTGCTTTACCTCCTCAACAAGCCTGTAAAACTCATGACCGCACACAAGATGCAAGGACTGCACAACCGCCCATTTGTATCCCTTTTCACCCAGCTCCGAGAGAACCTGGTAAGGGTGTTTCAGCTCTATACCTCTTCTTACCATGATCCAGTCTTTCACCATCCTGGACGAGTAAGCCCACAGGATTTCATGATCAGGGAAACGTTCCTTGCATATCTTATCGATGAAGGCATAGGTCTTAAGGGCGTTTGTGGTTGTTCCAAAGGCAACCATTACAATGGGGACATCCATTTTCTACACCTTCATTCTTTTCCATCCCAGAAAGAGAAGGGCGAGGAGAGATACGACAATCGCCATCACGACCCATGAGGCACCCGAGGCAGCTATCTTCGGCTCTTCGCCCTTCTCTTCCACCATCTCAAAACCCTCTATCCTCTTTCCCTCTTCGTGGGCCTTGGGATCCTCATTTTTTTGAATCTCCTTGATGGTTTTGGCAAGAGATGATTGCAACCTTTTCATGTCAGCCTCATTCTGCTCCTGGCCCTTTCCGGTGGCCTTTGACAGGACCATCTTGAACTGGTCCAATTGCTCCGGTGTCAAGAGACCGAACAGAGAGATGACATTTGCCACAAACTGCTGAAGCATCGGGTTGTTGCATGTATGCTCACAACACGCCATCCCCTTTTCAATCACGTTGATCGCATATGTCCTGGCCAGGTCCTTCTTGATCAGTTCGGGGGCATCCCAATACCTCTTCCGGATCGCCTCAAGCATCCTGGCCGCAATGGATTGCTCGGCCCATGGGTTGTTCCTGTCAAAGAACTCCTTCAGATTCAGATCGTATCTGTCTTTTATATAGACTTCATAGATCTGTCTCCAATCGGTCCTGTCCACCGCAAAAGGTGTCGTGACCTGAAAGCCCCAGAGATACTCCACGAACTTGTCCATGGCCCGGGCCCCCGCATACCCTTCCTTTTTCATCCCCTTAATCCATTCCGGGTTGAGATAGCGAGTCCTAAGGGCCTTGCCGATTGATCGAGAAAGAGATTCCAACTTTATCTCTTTTCCATTTTGGTGGTTGGCTACCTGAACATCAGGATACTCCCCCCTCTGAGTTTTGACCGCCAAGGACAAGCCACCCAGGAAGGCGAACATATCGTCGTTATCAAGCATGTAATAGAGGTTTGAGGAGCGGCTGTGCATGGTTATATCGACATCTTCAAGATTGCTCTTATAAGCGCTCTTAAGCGGTCTCCCCCACAACTTGTCGCCATAGGCGAAGGAATAATGATGAATAAAGACGTCGGCTATCTCCTTTTCATCCTCCCATACGCCGCTGTTGGGTATCAACTCCTGCAACGCGTGAGAATAGGCACCCGGCATGGGAGCAAAGATCCTATACTGACTCAGTTCCTCGGCATCCTCTTGTGAATAGCCGTTATTCAGCAAAGCCCGCACTATCTTCTTGTTATTTACAGCCACAAAGTTCTCAACATCCCTCAAAGCCCCGGCCATACGTACCGCTCTGTCAAGCAGCTTGATGACTTCGGGAAAACTGTCTCGATAAAGCCCTGATGCCTGGACGAGCACATCTATTCTTGGTCGCTTAAGGATCGCGCCAGGTATGGGTTCGAGATCCACGACCCTATCTTTCCTGTCCCACACAGGAGTTATGCCAAGAAGGTTGAGGATTGCCGATTCATTAACCCCTTCATTCCTCTGGGTCTCGGTACTCCAGAGAATTATGCCCAGTTTGTCAGGATACCTTCCCTGCTTCTTGACATACCCCTGGATCATCTTATCTGCCAGCCTCTTCCCAAGCGAGAATGCCTCTCTGGATGGTATCTTATCCGCATTGAAACCGTAGAAATTCCTCCCCGTGGGCACTGCTTCAGGATTGCGAACGGGATCATTCCCCTCCCCTGCGGGTATGTATCCACCATCCAGCGCCCTCAGGAGAGATCCCATTTCACCCCTTCCACACATCTCGAGCCTCTCCCTCATCTCTTCTTTTTTGATTTCAGGGCTTGCAAGACAGATGGCCTCAGCGAGGGACTCGAGGGACTCACCCTCAGGTGATACACCGAAAGTATGGAGGCCATAGGGGATCAATTTCTCCCCTAATTCAAGGATGTAATGTTCCACTTCCTCCACTTCCCGGTCATCAATCTTTTTCAGTCCAAGGTCTCTGTCCAGCCCCAGCTTGCGGACCAATTCTTGAACCCTTTTCAGTTTCTCTTCCGAAAGGGCGAGATCCACACTCTTGGCATTGTGATATTCATCTATCAGGGAACTCAGTTTCCGATATTCCATGTAGAGACCGCCCTTTTTAAAAGGCGGGGTCATATGATCAATGATTACTCCTCGGCCCCTTCTCTTTGCCTGGATCCCTTCACCGATATTATCCACAATATAGGGGTAGATGTTGGGGATATCTTGGATCAGCACCTCCGGAGGGCATGAAAGGGAGAGGCCTATCTGCTTCCCGGGCAACCATTCGTGGGTACCGTGCTTTCCCAGGCTTATAATGGCGTCTGCCCCGAATTCCTTTTTGAGCCAGAGGTAGAAGGCGACATATTGATGGTGCGGATAGATCTTGGGATCGTGATAAAGCCTCTTCGCATCGTCACCGAAGGCCCTGTCAGGTTGGGGCAGGAGGATGATATTGCCCAGATCCACCAAAGGGATAATAATCTCCCCATTCCTTACCATGATCCGGGAATCTTCAACCCTGCCCCACTGGTCGAGGACCCCTTGCCGAAACCCGGGATCCAATTCCATAAACCACGCCTTATATTTGGTTATGGGGATGCTAACCACACCGCCAGCGGAGATCAGCTTGTCAAGCTCGCCGGGGGCCCATGACGCCACATTACGTCCAGAGAGCAAGATCCTCCTCTTTATCTCCTCTTCACTGGGTAGTTTCTCTATTCTGTAACCATCTTCCTTCAGGGCGGAGAGAATACCGCAAATGGACTGAAAGAGATTCAGATAACTTGCTCCCACATTCTGTTTCCCTGGGGGATGGTTCCAGTACAGGATGGCGATTCTCTTTTCCTTGTTAGATTTTGCTTTAAGTCTGTGCCACGCCTTTATCCTCCTGACCAAGTGTTCTACATATTCAGGCATAGGCACTGCATCGAACACTTGATTTCCCAGATCCTTCAGGTAAGCACTCCTTTTCCCGCCGACCATGGAAGGTTCAATCGCACCATTCTGCTCCGGTATGCACACCTGCCATGCCACTCTTATTGTGGAGATTCCCTTGGGGGATCTTTTCCACTGATCAATGGTGATCGCATGGGCCGAAAGGGGGATGAAAACAGGGGCGTTTATCCGGCAGAGGATCCTCTTTGTCTCCTCAGAAAAGCCCCTCAGGAATCTGAAGGCAAAACCGCACAGGGTCCGGACCCGCGGTCTTCCTCCTTTGTCGATGAAAAATCTTTCCAGGGACTCATGGTAGGGAGGCCTGCCAAAGGCGGGCAATACATTAATCCCCTCCTTTTCCAAGGCATGAATCAGGCACGCCTCCATCTTGCCGCGTTCCTTCAAGGCAGAGGTGTGAAAGGTATATATGCCGACCCAAAAGCCGTTCGGTGTCAGCTTTCCACTGTTGCGGTACCACTTGAGATATTCATCGAAGCCGGGGAAGATCTTCGTCGTGTCGGGATGGAATATACCCGAGGCTGGAAGAGTAAAGGGTTTACCGTAGGATACCTTTTCACCCTCTCTCGACAAGATCATAAGAACAAGGTTCTTGATGTTGTCAATGGTGGGGGGAGAGTAATATCTTTCCGTGCACGTCTCTAACCTGAAACCTTTTTTCCTCAACTTTTCGGCAAGGTTTGCACACCGTAGACTGTATATCTTGGTGCCCTTTTGCCCGATATTTCGGGCCAGGAACCCATTGATTTCCCTGTGCATGAAGTCGGCCATTATTATGGTGGCATCTTTTATGGAACCCCCGTTGACCTTGGCATTTCGTATCTCCTGGTCTGTATGAAAGACAAGTGAATAGCGCTCCGAGACAACAGGCAGCTTATTGAGCCTTTTAAAAGCCTCGGCCACAACAAGGCTGTCCCCGGAACCTATGACCATGACAATCCTCTTCTTATCCGGGTCTGCCAGTGCCATTGATGAGACAAGGATAATGAAAATGGAGAGAAATAACAGGCTACGTTTTTTCATCTCCTACCTCATCAGGTATATAAATCACGCGCCCGTCTTTCAGCCGATAGGCTGTTCCAAGCCTTATCCCCTCTTTTCCGCCAATCTTCCGATCGGTCACTCTCCTCACGTGGATCTCTTTCCCCTTTTTGGTAATAATCCTCCACTCTCCCTCGGTTCTTTTCATGATCGTGATCTCGCTTTTTGGATCGAAAAAATCGAGGACCTGATACATCGCCATAAGTGAAAGAAGCAAGGCCACGATAAATACAAGGGCCAGATCAAAGAGGTTCGCCACTCCTTCGAGAGGGCCTCCCCCTTTGGCCCTAAAAAGAGATTCCAGACGCCTTCTTCTCAGGTATTTCATCATATACCTCTCCCGTGGTTTCGTATCGCCCTTTAGTCATTGCCTCGGCAATCAGCTCGATATTGCGCATGTCCTCTATTATCCACCCCTCTTTAACCGAAGAGAAGAAATGGGCGGCGACTCCCAGCGCAAGCCCCACAACGGTAGTGGTAAAGGCCAGAATGAGACTGGATGAAAGCTGGGCCATATTCCCCTGCGTAAGCCCCGCAAGCCCGGTGCCCATCGGAATAAGCGTACCCATAAGCCCAAGACTGGGTCCGATACGTACTATCATTCGTATCTTGGCCACCTCCCTCATAAGCGAGCACTCTTTCCTTTGAATAAGATCCTCGATGCGCTCCTCCGTGAAAAGATCCCCGCTCTGGACTGTTCCCACCAGCTCCTTTGCATACCTTGTAAGGTGGAGCGGCATCTCTTTCGCCAATTCCGCCGGTAGCCTCTTTTCCTTCCGGATTGTATCCAGGGACTGCACCAACAAAGAGTTGCAATCAGAGCGCCTTCGTTTTATCCACTCAGCGAAGAATCCCCCTGCATATATGACCAACCACCCGCTGAGAACGATCAGGAGGATCACCACCGGGTAGAGGAGGGCCGTCGAGATGGTATAAAGGACAGTCTGAAACAAGGGGAAGATATTCATTCAGTTTCTCCTCTGGCAAAATAGTTCCTGATAAACCCTGCTGCCCCAAGAACAAGGACAAAGAAGACAAGGATGGATATCCGTAAAATATGTACCTGATCCACAGGGCTGTTTGATGAGGCCATGGCAAAGGCCCTCTTTATCTCCTGATATATGGGGGCGATGATGACTGTCAGGAGGAAATAGAGCGAGATCAAGCCCATTGCGGCACCTAAGAAGGAATTGCCGTTACCGATATTTTGGCGAAAAGGGAGCACAATAAAGATGGTCAAGAAGACGATTCCCCAGAACAGGGCAAAAAGGATCAGTACGGTCAGAAAGGGAGAGAGGTCAAACATGGAATAGGCAAAAGAAAGATTCAGCAGAATAACCGTGGCACACACTGGACAGGGAAAAATAAGTAGAATACTTGACCGATTGGATTGAGTGTCTTTTTGTCCGGGAGCTTGAAGCAGCAACTTCAAACCCCAAATGAGCAGCCCAACGGCCATGAACAGGTGCAGCAACATGCCGTAGCGCAGCATCTTCACAAACTGATCGAGGTAGTTCAAGAGATTGAAACGGGTAATCAGCAGGAAGAGGGAGGAAAAAAGGAGCAGGTAGGAGAGGAGGGTACACAATAAGGCAGCACTCCTTCTTCTGATTGACAGCCTTTTGTTATATAGGTGGGGGGCTAGGCCAAGACCTACCTTTACCCCAAAGACCGAAAAGGCCATCAGGATACCTGTTATCCAGATCTGCTTCAGCACGGCCGTTACGCCCCCCATTTCCTTAGAATCGACAGCTCACGCCTACTTCGATATACCTTCCATCCTGGATGTAATAGGCGTTGTCATATTCGCCATTTGCTGCGGTAAGTCTGCCCGTAGGGTTGATAACCCTTTCAATCTCCTCATCGAGGATGTTCTTGCCCAGCACCCAGAATTTCCAGTTTTTGAGATGGTAAGAGATGTTGGCATCGAACGTTGTCTTTGCCCCATATTTTATGCGGTCTATGTAGTCCACATAGTACGGACCGTAATAGTTCATATCCAGGCTGAACTTGAGCCCTTGGGCAGGATAAAGATCCACACCCGCCATAACCGTGTATTTGGGGATTCCGTAAATCTCATACCCGCTGAGATCTTTCATAACTCTCAGGTTTGACGGGTGTTCGTAGATTCGGACTTGCCCTTTGGTCCATTCAGCATCAAGATATGTGGCTGCAATACGGTACCCAAACATGGCAAATGGCCGTCCGTCAGCCTCCAGTTCGATACCTTTCATCTCGGCCTCGCCGAGGTTTTTCATCCCTCTCCATGTACCACTGGTATCATAGTAGCTGGCGAACTTGTCCTTGTATCTTGTGAAGAACCCGGTGAGGGCTACATTGAGTCCCTTGTTGAGCATGTGCTTGTATCCCACTTCATATGTGAAGGACTCCTCGGGCCTGAGGTCTTCCGGTCTGTTCAGGTCACCTCCCCTTTCTGCTGCCCAGGCGTAGTATCTGGGTGTGGGGAACCAGAAATTTCTCCCCACGGATGCATAGATATTCGCCTTTTTACTTAAGCGGTAGGATGGGGCCATATACCAGCTATACATGGTCCTTTCCTGCT
Source organism: Deltaproteobacteria bacterium (assembly GCA_029933075.1). Lineage (GTDB taxonomy): Bacteria > Desulfobacterota > DSM-4660 > Desulfatiglandales > Desulfatiglandaceae > JAOZOW01. The sequence goes on from JAOZOW010000060.1 coordinate 11,162, forward strand.
CCAGCTTATTGGGCACTTTATCTTCAAACCTGATCTCCGCCCTGTCCACGCGGGCCCCAAGGTTAAGGCTCCAGGTTTCTCCAAAGAGAAACTCGTTATCCCAGATGAAGCCATATTGACGCTCATCAACCTCAAAATCATATCTGTCGGTGTTCTTTGTTGGGTCATTGGGGTAAGTCCTTCGCTGGTCAAAGCCCAAATCTTCAAGGTTGAAACCGATGGATGGCGTATAGGAGACCTTTGCCAAATCGAAATGGTACCCGCCTGAGAAGGTCAAGGTATATGTGTTCTGGCCCTTGTCATCAAAATAGACCTTCTTAGGACTGGTGAGTCTTTGGTGTAAGTCCTTGTACTCCTCGTCGTAACCGGTCCAGGAGGCGTTCGAGGCCACAAAGAGCTTACTGCCGTTGTGAGAAAATTCGAGGGCAATGCTTGAAACATCCTGTTTGTCTTCATTGTGCCACACCAGAGTCGGATCAGTCTCGCTTCTGGGGAAGTGGATATCCCTCCTGTAACTCTCCATCTGCCACTTCTTTTTCCACAGTCCGTAAGCTGTATCATGTTCATTCCTCATCAGCGTACCGCGGACTCCGAAACGAGTCCTGTCCGAGAGATTGTAACCCAACCTCAAAAGGGCGGACCTCCTGTCCTGCTCCTCATCTTCATATCCCTTGGTGCTGTAATTGGCGGCATTCAAGAAGTAATCCCATCTGTCTATCCCTCCCCAAAAACCCGCATACTCATTATGTGTGTCCCATGAACCGTAAGAGGCTCCTGCGTCAAATTCAAAGGGCCTGTCGCGCCTGCCTTTCTTGGTGATCACATTGATTACCCCCCTCGCTGCGCCGGGACCATAGGCGATTCCCGCCGAACGCAATACCTCGATCCGCTCAATCTGGGAGACTGGAATGAAGCCGAATTGGTCATACCTATAATCGCCTATCTTCTGGGGAACCCCGTCAATAAGTATCACAGGCCCCCCTGCCATCGAACTCTGTGTGCCCCGTATGGCTATGGCATCCTGCTTGGCGCTTTTGTCTATCACACCAGGGATCTTTCTGAGCGCCTCGGCGATATTTTTTGCACCCATCTCTTCGAGCTCTTTTGCCGTGATGATTGAAATACTGGCCGGAGTGTCAAGCATCTTCATCTTGCGGGTAGCGGTGACAACAACCTCCTCCAATTTAGGTATATCCTCATCGTAGTCCTGAGCCACACTGAAACCCGGCAATGCGGCCACAGCCAGGATTACAGAAAGCGCAATCCACTTTCTCATCTCTAAACCTCCTTTACTTTTAGGAGGCCCGGTGTTAGATTTTTGATGTCAGATTAACCGAGCCTCCATTATGGGTTTTACGGTTAAGGCTGACAGGCAGGGCGGCTGAAGGCCTGTGGGGGTCCCCGCCCTGCCCCCTTTTTATCCGCATAGCCTCAACTCACGGCCCGTGAGTCTGAGTCTGGCATTCCTTGAAACCTCGGCGATTAGACAAACTATCCGGCTCATCCCTTTTGTTGTAAGTGCCCACCATGCATCCATAACATCAAAATGACCCGAGCTGGATGAAACGATCTCCACCCTCTCTGCATCTATATTCAATCGCTTCACCGCTTCTGTCAGATCAGACCCCTCAAGCCTATTTTCGCTTCCGACAACATATACGATAACCCCGGTCTTCACCTTCAATCACCTCCTTTCACCTAAAATTCATAGCTCACACCGGTAATCCACGTGCGCGGTGGAGCGGGATAACCATCTCCGTAGTAGTAATCCTTATCAAAGAGGTTTTCGATCTTTAGGAAGAGTCTTAGTTTCTTCAGGTAATAGTCCGCGCGAAAATTAGCCAGGAAATATGCAGGAACCGATTCGCTGTTGTCTGACCGGCTGTACTGTCTGGATACATATCTTGTGTTGAAAGTGACGGTCAGATCGTGAAGCGGCTTATACTCCAGGTCCAATCTTATCTTGTGCTTCGGCTTGCAGGGGAGCCAGTTGCCTGTTTCCTCATCCCTGGCCAAAAGATAAATATAGGAAGGCCTGATCTCCAAACATTTCCAAGGCTTCCATTTCATGGAAAGTTCGCTACCTTTAAGGGTTACCTCCCCGAGGTTCTCATATCTCCCGGTGCCATCATCTCCCCGAACATAAGTAATGCGATCCTCTATTTTGTTGAAAAATACGGAAACACTCCCTTGAAAGGACTTCTTTGGTTGATATGAGAGTGTGAGGCTGTAGTTCATTGCCTTCTCCATCCCCAGGTCGGGATTGGGTTTGGTTGTGCTGCTTTCATAATATCTCTGGATAAAGGTGGGGGTATTGTTTGTGCTGAGGGCGGAGACCTGGAGGGTGAAAGCGCCTCGTTCAACTGAGAGTCTGACTTCCGGGTTAAAGGCCCGGCCATATTCTGAGTAGAGATTGCACCTGAGACCAAACCCCAGCTTGGCGGGGAGTCTTTTCAATCGTATTTCCTTCGAAGCATACAGGGCATATCTTTCCTCCTGCCCCGATTCGATCTTATTCCCCCTTACACCGGCTATCTCAAAATTCAGACCCGTATTAATCAATCCACACCGCCGCACGGAAAAGGGGTATTTGAGATCCTGGCCAGCCGACCAGCTTTTTAGGAGGGTCTCCAGATTTGTCTCCGGGTTTTTGTGCTCTTTTTCAAAGGTGCTGAAATGAGTTCCCACCTTCAAGCGCCCGACTCCTGACAAGAAGGAAGAACCAAATGTATTGTATTTCGCTCTAGCCTTCGGCGTGGGAAAGGCGGGCAAGCCGGGCATACCTCGATCCTCATGAGAATAATCCAGTGACAGATCAAAAGTATTGTTTGTGCCCGATTGATAGCTGAACTTTGTACCTATCCGCTTCTTATCCTTATCACCGTTTGTTCTGAAACCAGCCGTCTTGTACCACGCAGCACAAAGGCCGATTCCCAATTTCCTGGGAGCGGTTGAAGTATCCACATCCCAAGACGCATTATGCTGTATAGGCTCCTTTCCAACCATGTTCATTGTCTGCCGGCAATTCAGACTATAACTTTCTGTATCAAGATTACCTCGAAATAGCTCAATGTTTCCTTTAAAACCCGAAATATCTTTTGTTTTTATGCTGATAACACCTCCACTGCTGTCATCCCCAAAGAGCACAGCGCCACTGCCCTTGTAAATCTCCACCTTTTCAATATTTTCCAGGGAAACCAGTCCCCAGTTGATGGAGCGATGGGCGGACAAAGGGTCATTGATGGGACGGCCGTCAAGCAAGACCCGAACCATGTATGAACCACGAATGCTGACCGATGAGTCGCCAGCGTTCAGTCCGGGTACCTGATTTAGAAGCTCCACTATTGACCGCACATTCATCTTTTTTATCTCTGCGGCGGTTATGACTACTTTATCTCCGTGCCCCCCTTCCCCCTCGAATCCCGAAACGAGAGAGGGGAACATGACCAACAAGATAATTGGAACCAATCTACCTTTCACCTGAACAACCCGTGCTTGCTGGAAGGTCTTCCTCACAATAAGACTCGCCAGCCCCTTTCAGCTTTGAACTCTCCCATGGTGCCGGATCAAACATACTCATCCCAACCCATCATCCTGCGACACTATCGCCTGGCTTTCGCCCAACAGCTCCGGAATCGAGTTGATGGAACTCACACTAACCACTGATGATAGGGAGGATAAGAGTTCTGTCTTCTTGAGGTATTCCAATTTCCCGATACTTATTACAAGCGCTTCTGGCTGTTGCTCCATACTATCTCTCAACAAGCTCAGCTTTGGTTCAATCGGAATAGCCAGATCCACTATCACCATGGTAAAAGTGTCGCATCTCACAGCCTTCTTTGCAGACATGATGTTTGGATACCACACCGGTAGCAGGCCGTGTGACCCGACATGGTACTCCAAGAAACTTCGTCTGTCCGGACTATCACTTATGATCAAGACCCTTCCCTGCTCCATCTTCTCTTCCCCCCAAAGATCTTTATGGTCTTTGCCAATTTTCATCCCCAAAAAAAATCCCCGGACCGAGTTCACTCGATCCGAGGATGTCCCTTTTTTATCCGCCAAATCGCCTGGCTTCCCCCTGTCCGCGAGGGTTACGCCATACGTTCAGGCAGGTCTTCTGACTCCCCCACCCTTTCAGCGGCCTTCCCATCCCGGAAAAGCAAGACAGTGGCACACAAGGCTGAAAGGGTTCCCCTTTGGTCAAAAACGCAAAGGGGAAGGGTTACAGCGGCGGGCCCGCCCCCGACTCTCACGGGGTTCCCTATTAAGCCCAAACAGGGCACCTGAACGTTTTTTGTACCCTAATAGGAAATAACATACGGAAAGTCAACCGAATTTTTCGCTCGCCTCTACACGGCCAATGATGGGGTTTTTCTATAAGCCCACGGGATGCCGCCCTTATTTGACACCCCGGGCCGAAAACCCGATAGCACGGTTTGTGCGCTGCTCAGTCCCCCTCTTTCAAGCATTCAACAATTCTTTCCTGCTGTTCCCTTTCCAAATATGGATGCATGGGGAGGCTGAATATCCTCCTGGAAACCGACTCGCTTACAGGAAAATCTCCTTCACTGTAACCCAGAGATGAAAACGCCTGCTGAAGGTGCAGAGGCTTGGGGTAATAAATGGCAAACGGTATCCCAGATTTTTTCAGATTAGCCAGCAGGGTTGAGCGGTGCCCTTCATTTTGGGCCATGACGGAATACTGGGCCCACACGCTTTTGCGCCCACTTGGTACCAAAGGCGTTGACAACTCATTGGTCCGGGACGATAACAGCCTGGTATAGCTCTCTGCTACCTGCTGACGAAGCTCAACCTCTTCCGGGAAGATTTCGAACTTGGCAAGAAGTATTGCAGCCTGGACCGTATCAAGCCTGCCATTTATCCCTACCCGAACATTATCATACCTATCATCCCCCTGGCCGTGGAGCCTGAGGGATGACATTTTCTTTGCGAGATCCTCACGGTCTGTAAAACACATGCCCCCATCCCCATAACCCCCAAGCGGCTTTGCAGGGAAAAAAGAGGTGCATCCAACAGAGGCCAAAGAGCAGGCCTTCTTACCCTTGTATTCGGCCCCGAAAGATTGAGCCGCATCTTCAATCACGAAAAGTCCGTATTCCTGGGCAATTGAGTTGATCCGATCATAATCGGCCGGCAGGCCGAAGAGGTCCACAGGGATGATCCCCTTGATCCTGATCGGGTGCTGATAGCCCCTCGGCACAGGATGGATAGAATAGTCCCCATGCCTCACAGCGGAGATTGCCTTCTCGATCTGATCCGGGGAGATATTAAAAGTTTCTCGATCGATATCTACAAAAACAGGGACCGCCCCCAGGAGGCTTATCACCTCGGCCGTGGCAATAAAGGTAAACGGACTGGTGAGCACGCCATCACCCGGTCCCACCTCATAGGCCATAAGCGCCAAAAGGAGGGCATCGGTACCCGAAGAACAGGCCACCGCATGCTTTACGCCCACATAGGCGGCCAGGCGCTCTTCCAGCTCTCGAACTTCAGGTCCCATGATGTACTGGCCGTGGTCAAGGACGAGTCTGATCTTCGCTTCGATCTCCGATCGAATTCGTTCCTGTTGGGCTGCCAAATCAACGAATTGCATGGAAGTATCCA
>JAOZOW010000061.1:0-4006 GCA_029933075.1 Deltaproteobacteria bacterium
TTTAAAGCAGTGCCGCCTCTCTGTCTTAACGCGAAGATCTTTGCGCTCGGTTGGGCGCTTGAGACATCTGGAATCCATAAAGAGGAAAGGGGGAAGCAGATGGCGGTAAAGATCATTATTAGGAGAAAGGTGCCCCGGGAAAAGGAGGCCGAACTCTTACCGCTCCTGATCCAGCTCAGGGCAAAAGCCACTTCCCAGCCCGGTTATATTTCGGGAGAGACGCTGAGAAATGTGGAAGATCCACAGGATTACATGGTCATCAGCACCTGGCAGTCTGCTGATCAGTGGAAGGCATGGGTCTCCAGCCCTGAGCGAAGGGAGATACAGGAAAAGATTGATGCGCTCCTGGGCCAGGAGACCCAATACAGTGTCTATCTATATGGATAGCCGGACTCTTTTTGTCGCCCTGACGACACCCTGAGAACACCCACCTTGGGTTTACCGTTCGGCCCCGGCGGTGCGCGAAGGGAAGGGGCTTGCCCTTTGCGATGGGCTATTGGAACATGAAGCGCCGCATACTGATATTCATAAGGAGGCCCATGGCGGCCATGGTTGAGATTAATGACGATCCCCCGTAGCTGAACAGCACAAGAGGAATGCCCACCACCGGCAGAAGCCCTGTGACCATCCCCACATTGATGACCACCTGCCAGAAAATAACCGCCACAATGCCTACAGCCATGATAGAGCCGAATTTATCCTTTGAGTCCTTGGCGATATTGAGCCCCCACAAGATCAGGAACAGATAGAGCAAAAGAAGGATAACCGAACCGATAAACCCCCATTCTTCGGCCAGCACGGAAAAGGCGAAATCGGTATGCTGTTCCGGCAGGAAGTGCAATCTGGTCTGGGTGCCTTTGAGGAAGCCTTTCCCCCAGATAAGACCGGAGCCAATAGCGATCTTCGATTGATTTATATGATATCCGGAGCCGAGCGGATCCATATCGGGCCTAATGAAAGTGAGGATGCGAAGTCTCTGATATTCCTTGAGATGAACCCATACCACCGGCACGAGACCAAGGGCCGATAGGGCGAGTATCATCAATGACTTCCAGTGGATATCCACGAACAGGATCACGGAAAAGGAAACCACCACCAGAAGCAACGCAGTGCCTAAGTCCGGTTCTTTAAGGATCAGCAGGGCGGGCACACCCACCAGCAGGAAGGGTTGCCAGAGGTCTCTCAGCCGGTATTCCCGGTATCCTCCCTTTTCACTGAAAAACTTGGCAAGGATCATGATGACGGCGATTTTTGCCACCTCTGACGGCTGAAAGGCAATGGGACCCAGGCCCAACCAACGCTGTGAGCCAGCAGTTACCTTTCCCACAATGAGCACCGTAACGAGAAGGGCTATAGAAAGGAAGTAAATTGGGTATGCAAACCTCTCCAAGACATAGTAATTAAAAGTGGTCATCAACAGAAAGATGAATAACCCTAAAAGAAACCAGTAAATCTGTTTCAGAAAAACCTGCGCCCCCCCAACGTCCCTGATAGCGTAAGTTGCACTATAAAGATTCAGTATACTGATCCCTGCGATCAAAAGGAGCAGCAACACCAGCACCCAGTCGAAATTCTGGATCAGTCGTCGGTCAAACATGGGTCACCCTCCATTTAGCCAGCCACCCCGAGGTAGGCCTTGATCATCTCTTTGGCAATGGGTGCAGCGGCTCTCCCCCCATGCCCCCCATTTTCCACCAGCACTGCCAGGGCAATCCTAGGGCTGTCGGCAGGGGCCACTGCAACAAACCATGCATGATCCCGCAGCTCCGGCGGAATCCCACCTTTTTGATCCACCACCTTTTCCTTCTCAAGGGTTACCACTTGGGCAGTCCCTGTCTTTCCGGCCACCACCATCTCTTTTAGTTTGGCCCTCCATCCGGTCCCATGAGGTTCGTTCACCGCTCCTATGAGGGCATCCCTGACAAGTTGAAGGTGCTCGGGCTTGATGTGGAGCCTCCCCATTACCTCCGGTCTGAATTCGTAAATCCTCTCAAGCCGAACTTCTCCTACCCTTGCCGTCACCTGAGGCCGGTACAGAATCCCGCCATTGAACACGGCCGAAATAATGTTTGCCAGTTGAATGGGCGTGACCAGCAAAAAGCTCTGGCCGATCGACAATGAAACAGTTTCCCCGGCCTGCCAAGGGATCCCGAACTTTTTCAATTTCCACCGCCTGGTGGGGACAAGCCCCGTCCTTTCCTGTCCCACATCGATACCGGTTTTTCTCCCCAGTCCGAACATCTTGGCATACCTGGCAATCCGGTCCACGCCCAACCGCTTTCCCACCTTGTAAAAATAGATATCACAGGATTCCCTTAGTGCTCGGTGGAGATTTACTTTCCCATGTCCGGTCTTTTTCCAACAGTGGTAGGTGCGCTCCCCAAGGGTATATTCCCCGTTACACAGGATCTCCTCATCCGGATCTATAATCCCTTCTTCAAGCCCCGCCAGGGCGACGATGATCTTAAACACTGAACCGGGCGGGTACTGACCTGCAAGCGCTCTATTCTGCAAAGGATAGTCTTTGGAACTCGATATCCTTTTCCATGTAGCCCGGTCAATCCCACCAATAAACAGGTTGGGATCAAAGGAAGGGCTGCTGGCCAATGCCAGCACCTTTCCGGTCTGGGGGTCCAGGGCCACGATCGCCCCCTTCTTGCCGGCAAGCGCATTCTCTGCCATGGCCTGAAGCTCCTTGTCGATGGTCAGATAGATGCTGGCACCCGGAACAGGAGGCATTCTTGAGATCACCCGGATCTTCCTCCCCGCGGCATCCACTTCTACTTGCTCGCCACCCCGCTTTCCGTTAAGGTACATCTGCCATTTCAGTTCTATCCCTGACTTTCCCACAAGATCTCCCTGCCTGTTTTCTGGATACGCCCCTCCTTTCAACTGGGCTTCACTGATCTCTCCCAGATAGCCCAGTATATGAGCGCCGAGGCTCCTGTAAATATAATGCCTCTGCGGCTTTACCTTGATCACCACCCCGGGCAGATTAAAACGATGGGTCTCTATTATGGCCAGCTCATCCCGGGATATATCCTTTTTTAGGCAGACAGGTCTGAAAGGGTATGAGCGGGAGGTCTGATCCAGCCGCTGCTCCACCAGGGCTGGATCCAAACCCACCATGCGTTTGAGGTTGCTCACCAGCCCCGCGCGATCCTGGACACCTTCAGGAACAACATATAGATTGTAGGAAGGACGGTTGCCTACCAGCACCTCCCCCTTCCTGTCATATATGATACCTCTGAAAGGAGGGATGTCCTCCAGTTGAAACCGATTGTTTTCGGACTTGGTTCGATAGAGGGGGCCATTGAGGACCTGGAGAAACCACAGTCTGAGCACCAGGATTCCAAAGGCCACAAGGACAAGAATGGTAGCCCTCTTGAGCTGTCTCTGAAATACCTCTACTGTGATGGGGTCAAAGTCGGATGTCTTCAACAGACTTCTCCACAGTTTACTGCGAGGGCATGCACCCAGAAAAGCCCCTGCCGAGTCATGGGGCCTCACCCTTGGCTCTGTCAAGAGCACTTTCCGCCGGACTCCGCATGAGGGAGTCTAAAAAGCGGAAAAATAGAGGGGCGATTATCCCGGTGCCGAGGGCCGATAACAGCGCCATGATCAGGAATGGGGTAGAAAGCGGTACTCTTGCGGAAAAAATGATTTGGAATATTATAAACACGATCTTCTTCAGCAACACTGACAGGGAGACGACCATGACCTGCCCTTGGAGTCCCTCAATGTCAAATAGTCTTCCCCCGAAATAGATCGCACAAAAAACCACAAGATAAATGGAGGCAAAAAGACCGTTAAGACCGGCCGAGAATAGGTCCATGACGAACCCCTGCCCAAAGGCAAACAGGGCCACCGCAAGATTGCTGTAAGAGAGGGCCAGGTATGCCGTGAGAACGATTATCAGGTCCAGATCAAAAAGATCAGACCCCAGCAGGTTCATCCCCTTGCCCTTGATGAGGGTGAAAATGAGGCCCAGCACCCAACAGGAGGC
>JAOZOW010000061.1:4106-16708 GCA_029933075.1 Deltaproteobacteria bacterium
TATGCCCTATCGCGAAGATCGGCAGATTTACCCCGCGCTCCTTTTTTCTTCTTTCAAAATAACAAGGACCTCTTCCAGTTTTGAAAAGTCCACTACAGGCCTTATGGTTATTTTCTTAAAAAGGTCTCCCGAGCCCTCGCTGACACTGGCAACCCTGCCTACCGACAGTCCTTTAGGGAACACCCCCCCGAGCCCGGATGTGATCACCAAATCTCCGGGAACCACGTCACCGGATTTGACCACGTAATCCAACTTGCAGACTTCGCTGGACAGCCCCTTCACTATGCCTCTGTCTCGTGACCTTTGAACCAGAGAATCAACAGCGCTGTTTTGGTCGATAATCAGAAGCGCCTTGGCATAATTGGGAGAGACAGAGACGACTCTTCCCACAACGCCGCTGGCGTTCACCACGGGCATGTTTATTCTTACCCCGGCCCGTTTTCCTTTGTCTATAATGATCGATTTGAACCAGCCGGTGGGATCTCTCCCAATCACTTGGGCGGCCACGACAGGAAAATGGATCGCCTGTTTGAACTGGAGAAGTTCCTTTAACCTCCTGTGGGTGGACAACTGCTCTCTATAGCGGCGGTTTTCAGTTTCCAGGGTGCTGATTTCCCTTTTCAGCCGCCTGTTCTCATCCCGGAGGCCCACAAGATAAAAATAATCGAGCCATATACACTGTATGGCGCTGACCGTGCGCTTGATGAATTTCTGGAAGGGAGCGGTGATCTCAACGATCAGTTGTTCGGCAGGGTTCCAGGTTGATATCCTCCCGGAATTAGATGAAAGAAGGAGCAGAACAAAGCCGACCAAGAAAATCCATATCCAAATCTTACGATAATGCCTCAAACCTTTCAACGACCGAACCTAAACCCTTTTGGACTGATTATTCCCCTCCCTCTTGGTTTCGTGAAGCGGAGCTCCTGACCATGTAAGGAAAGACGGAGCCCTGAGGCTGGAAAGTGAGGTAAAAAGTGCCCACGGCTACTCTGAGTACCCTAAGGGCTGAGGGGATAGAGGCCCTTTTACCGGTCAGCTGATAGTAACCTCCCTAAGAATTGAAAGGTTGTCCAGGGTCTTTCCTGAACCGAGCACCACCGTGGAGAGAGGATCTTCGGTGATGGTGATAGGGAGTTTGGTTTCCTCTCTCAGCAAAACATCCAGGTTCTTGAGCAATGACCCGCCTCCGGTCAACACGATTCCCTTGTCCACAATGTCAGCGGCCAGCTCCGGCGGGGTCTGTTCAAGAGCGATCCGGACGGTCTCTACAATGGTTTCCACTTGTTCTGAAATGGCTTTCCTGACTTCATCAGAGTCAATGGTCAAGATCTTGGGTATCCCGGTGACAAGGTCGCGGCCTTTCACTTCAATGGTCTCCACATGCTCGCTGGGATAAGCATTCCCGATGGTGGTCTTGATGATCTCAGCGGTCCTGATCCCTATGAGCAGGTTATATTTCCTCTTGATGTGCTGGAGTATGGCCTCGTCCATCTTGTCCCCGCCCACCCGCACGGACTTGCTGTATACGATCCCGGCCAGGGAGATCACCGCCACCTCCGTGGTCCCTCCGCCTATGTCAACCACCATATTGCTGGTAGGTTCCGTAATGGGCAATCCGGCACCTATGGCCGCAGCCATAGGCTCCTCGATAAGGAACACTTCCCTTGCGCCGGCTGATTCGGCAGACTCCCTTACCGCTCGCTTTTCCACCTGGGTAATCCCACTGGGCACACAAATGATAATCCGGGGCCTTACAAGGGTCCTGCGGTTGTGCACTTTCGTAATAAAGTGGCGGAGCATCGCCTCTGTGATCTCAAAATCCGCGATGACACCATCCTTCATGGGGCGGATTGCCACAATATTTCCCGGTGTCCGCCCAAGCATCATCTTGGCTTCAGTCCCCACTGCCAAGACCTTGTTTGTGCCCCGTCCGTCCCTCCTTACTGCCACCACTGAGGGCTCACTCAGCACAATCCCTTTACCCTTTACATAGACAAGGGTATTGGCAGTGCCGAGATCAATGGCAAGGTCATTGGAGAATAAGCCCAAGATGGGGTCAAGAAGCATTCCTATCTCCTTTCTTCAAAGGGTATGCCCTGCATACTTGGCTCCCCTCACCTTGAGACCCCAGAGAAAAGGTGCGGAGCATAGATGAAGGATCGTAACATCCTTTTTTTGTTGTATTATATGAAGCCATCTGAATTTTCAAATAGAAAATAGGATTAATGGTTTTATCTTGACAAAAAATTTTGTTGATGGTTATATAAAAATTTGTGTCAATTTTACGCAAAGGAAATCGGTGATCACATGAAACGAACCTATCAACCGAGCAACATCAAGAGAGCGCGGACTCACGGTTTCAGGACCAGGATGCGTACAAAAGGCGGCATCAACGTGCTGAAGCGAAGAAGGGCAAAAGGACGGAAACGCTTGACTGTATCAGACGCCCTGTAACCCGACCGCTTTCCTCCGGCTTGATGAATCCCTTTTCGTTCCCCAAAAGAGAAAGAATATTGAATCGAGCGGGTTTTGTCAATGTAAACCGGTCGGGCAAACGGTATTATACCAGACACTTTTGCGTCATTCTCAAGGAAAATGGGCTGGGCATTACGAGATTGGGGGTTACGGTTACCAAAAAAGCGGGCAATGCGGTCAAGAGAAACAGAATTAAGCGCTTGCTCAGGGAATTCTTCAGGCTCAATAAGGCCCAATTCCCCCAAGGATACGACATCGTCATCATCGCAGCCAAGAAGGATGCCAGCTGTCTTGATCTCAGCCAGACAACAGCGGAACTCGGTGAAGTACTTTTCATCAATCGGTTTCGCTCGTAAACTTAGATATGTACCTATCTTTTTGATAGATATATATCAAGGCTTCATTTCACCTCTTTGGTTGCCTTCCTGCCGTTTTTATCCCTCATGCTCAAGCTATGCCCGTCAGGCCCTGGAAAAGTACGGGATAATTAAGGGGTCAGGTCTTGCGCTGATCAGGCTGTTTAAATGCCATCCCTACCATCCGGGTGGATATGACCCCCTGCTATGACAGGCCGGGAGCACGGTCAGAATCGTACCCATGGCGCTGGTGGAACCGGCTCTCACAGTCCAGCCGTCACAGAGTTGGGCAGCGCAAGTTTCACAGGGACCGGACACGGCGTTTCCGCGGTAATAAAGTGGCGGTCCAGAGGTACATAGTTTCCAAGATCTGGTAGTTGAAATGGAAAAAAGAACTCTACTCGCTTTTATTTTATCTTTTCTGGTGCTCATCGGATGGTCCATAATATTCCCGCCTGCCCAACAAAAAAGCCCTGTCAAAGAGGAAAAGAGGACGGCACAGAAGGCCGCTTCCACCAAGACCAAGGCCCATGAAAAGGGCCCTGCAACTTTCCCTGAATCGCAATGGTCTGCCTCTGAGAAGAGGCGGGAGGCATTCCCATCACCCGAAGCAAGAGAGAAGGAGATCTTTATTGACACCCCTCTTTATAAGTCCATTTTTACAAATGCCGGCCCCACCGTAAAGAGCTTCAAATTGAAAAAATATCGGGAGGAGGTTGACCCCCAATCTCCCCGGGTAGAACTGATCCAATCAGGAGATGGAAGGAATCATTTCCTGAAAACGGGTTTCTCTGTGAGCGGCTCTCGGGGCGGTCACGATATTCTCTATCAGGTTGACAAAGAAGTCATCAAGCTGGGACCACATTCATCTCCCGAAGATCTGACATTCCGGTCTGTCACCCCAGAAGGCATCTATATTGAACAAACCTTCCGGTTCTATCCAGACCGGTACCAGATCGACCACCGGATAACTGTTGTGAATCGCTCGGGCAACCCCATTCAGGGCGCCTTTGAGACGAATCTAACGGCCATGCCGCCTACCACAAAAAAGGGCTACTATTCATTTGTAGGCCTGGCTCTTCTAAAAGACGATAAACTGGAACAGGTGAAGATAAAAAAGCAGTCAGACAAAAAGCAGATGACAGGCGAGATAGGATGGATGGCTTACGAAACAGGCTATTTCATTACGGCCGTCATTCCACAGAAGCCTGTAAAGGCCGTCTTTGAGGGACAGATGCTTTCTTCCGGGATGCTCCGGGGCACCTATCTGAGCCCCACAGTCTCACTCGGCCCCTCTGAGCATGCCTCTTCCCGCTATCTCCTCTTTTTCGGCCCCCGGGATCTTCACATTCTCAAAGATGTAGGGAAGAAACTGGACAAAGTGGTCAATTTTGGATGGTTCGACATTATTGCGAAACCTCTTTTGGGTCTATTGCGATTTTTCAATAAGTACATTCACAACTATGGAGTATCCATTATCGTGCTGACCATTCTGATCAAAATCCTCTTCTGGCCTCTGACCCATAAGAGTTACAAATCCATGAAAGAGATGCAGAAGCTCCAACCCAGGCTAGCTAAGATCAGAGAGAAATACAAAGACAACCGAGAGCAGATGAACAAAGAGATGATGGCCCTTTACAGGACTTACAAGGTGAATCCCATGGGCGGGTGCCTCCCCATGGTCATTCAAATTCCCGTCTTCTTTGCCCTTTACAGGCTCCTTGGCAGCGCCATCGAATTAAGGCATGCTCCATTTATGCTATGGATCAATGATCTGTCAGCCCCCGACCGGCTGTTCAATTTTCCGTTCCACGTCCCGCTTATGGCACCCCCTTATGGCATTCCCGTGCTCACACTCCTGATGGGTGCATCCATGTATATCCAGCAGAAGATGACGCCGAGCCCGGGGGATCCGACTCAGGCCAAAGTAATGATGTTCTTGCCCATAATCTTCACCTTTTTATTTATCAATTTTCCTTCTGGACTGGTGCTTTACTGGTTGGTGAACAATATTTTATCCATAGGCCAGCAGTACCGCATACAAAAAAGCGTTAGATAGTGATGGAGGACGGTTATGGAAATATTCGAATTTGAAGCAAAAACAACTGAGGAAGCCATTGAGAAAGCAAGCCGCGAGTTGAATATGCCAAGTGACGAAATGGATATTGAAATCATAGAGCCGGGCAGCGCTGGAATCTTCGGCCTGGTAGGAGGCAGAAATGCCAGAATCAAGGTGGTCATTAATAGGGAGAAACCCTTTGTTGAGAATGAATACGAAAATGAACGGGGCCTCACAATCGCCAAAGAGGCCCTTGAAAAAATACTGGGCCTGATTCCCATGGAAGGGATAACTGTCAGTGCGAAACAGGCTGATGGCTCTATTACCTTGAATATAGAAGGGGACAAGTCGGGGTTGTTGATCGGGCGAAAAGGCAGGACGCTGGATGCCCTTCAATTTATCGTCAATAAGATTGTCAACAAATCTATGGACAAAAGAGTCCAGGTGATTGTCGACTCTGAGAATTATCGTCAGAGAAGAAAAGAGTTTCTGATTCAGATGGCCCTCAAGATGGGGGAAAAGGCAAAGAAGATCGGCAAACCCGTGAAAACCAACCTCCTGAACCCTCATGACCGCAGGATAATTCATCTGGCGCTTCGGGACGACGGAAGGCTGGAAACCAAGAGCCGGGGTGAAGGTCTATTGAAAAGGGTCCTTATTATTCCCAAGAAATAGCCTTAGTTGTCGGTAAGCCGGCTATGAGGAATAAAACATCCAAAGCAAATAGCGTGCATACCCTTTCGGATGAAGAAGATACTATCGCTGCTATTGGAACCCCCATGGGCCGCGCCGGCATAGGGATTGTCCGGATAAGCGGACCCATGGCATATGGGATTGCCCGAAAGATCTTCAAGCCCAAAAGACCGGTACAGTCATTCGAGAGCCACCGCCTTTACTTGGGAAACCTTCTTGATCCCGCCACCGGCAATATCATCGACGAGGTACTCCTCTCTTACATGAAGTCCCCCAACTCCTATACGCGGGAGGATGTGATCGAGATCAATTCCCATAGTGGCCATCTCCTTCTTTCAAAAATCCTGGAGATGGTCCTTGAACTGGGGGCCAGGCTGGCTCGACCCGGGGAATTTACACTGAGGGCATTCTTGAACGGGAGGATCGACCTGACCCAGGCCGAAGCCGTTATAGACCTCATCAATTCCCGCTCTGAGAGAGGACTCTATCTGGCCACCCAGCAGCTCGGGGGATCATTCAGGAAGCAGATCGAATCCCTGAGAGAAAAAATTATTGGGCTCTTGGCCCAAGTGGAGGTGGCGGTCGATTTCCCGGATGAAGAAGAGGAGATTATATCCAGAGATGAGGCCGCAAGACAAATTGAGGCGGAATTGATCCGCCCCATAGACTCCCTGATAGAGGAACACGCTAAGAGCAGGATTTGGGTGGATGGTATCGGAACCGCCATTGTGGGACGCGTCAATGCGGGAAAGTCGAGCTTGCTCAATCGTCTCCTTAATGAACAGCGGGCCATTGTAACCCCTATTCCAGGGACCACCAGGGATGTCATAGAATCGACAATCAATATCCGTGGCCTTCCCCTTCGTTTGATGGATACCGCTGGCTTCGGCCAGGCAAGGGATGAGGTGGAAAGAATCGGGATTCACCTCACGCAAAAGAAGCTGGATGAAGCCGATTTCCTGCTGGCGGTGATTGACCAAAGCCGACCTATGAACCAGGATGACTGGAGTATAGTATCACGTTGTAAAGGGAAAAAGACTCTTATCGTGATCAACAAAATCGATCTTCCTCCCCGCCTGAATACCGATGCATTGGGAGAGCTTTCCGCCTTATTCCCCGTTGTGAAGATTTCCGCTCTTACAGGGGAAGGTATCAATGGCCTCAAAGATACTATCTCGGACTACCTGATGGAGGGCGATTTAGATCTTACTTCATCGGGTGCCGGGGCCAGCGTCAGACACAGCCATACCCTATCAGAGGCGGCCCGTTTCTTCAGGGGCGCCGCCAAAGGCGCCAAAGACAGGGCACCTATGGAGATTATTGCACTGGAACTCAAAAGCGGACTGGATGCTTTGGGCGAGATAATTGGCGAGACCACCACGGAAGAGGTTTTGGAGCGCATATTCAGTGACTTCTGCATAGGGAAGTAACAAGCCACAGCGCCTTTAAGGATTACTCCCGGAAGTACTCTCGAACCTGCTTGATGGCACAGTATTTACCGCACATAGTGCACACATCATCCTCGGCAGGGGGATTCGCTGCCCTGTATTTTTTTGCCTTTACCGGATCAATGGCCAATTTCATCTGGGCTTCCCAGTCCAACTTTTTCCTGGCCAAAGACATCTGCCGGTCCCTTTCTATGGCTGACCTGTTGCCCCTCGCAATGTCTGCTGCATGAGCTGCAATCCTGGTCACCACCACCCCTTCCCTTACATCCTCCACGCCAGGCAGGCAGAGGTGCTCCGCAGGGGTTACATAGCACAGAAAGTCCGCCCCTGCCGCCGCTGCCACGGCACCTCCAATTGCACAGGCCACATGGTCATAGCCAGCTGCGATATCAGTGACAAGGGGGCCGAGCACATAAAAAGGGGCATGGTGACACAGCTTCTTTTGAAGCATAACATTGGCCTCGATTTGATCCAGAGGCACATGGCCCGGGCCTTCTATCATCACCTGAACCCCTGCCTCCCAGGCCTGCCGGGTCAAGTCTCCAAGCGTCATCAACTCATGGATCTGTGCGCGGTCAGTGGCGTCGGCCAGGCATCCCGGCCTCAGCCCGTCTCCGAGGCTGAGAGTCACATCATACTTCTTGGCAATGGATAGAAGCCGATCATAATATTCAAAGAGTGGGTTTTCCCTGTCATGGTGGATCATCCAGGTAGTGAGGAAGGCCCCCCCTCGGCTTACGATATCCGTGATCCTGCCCTGACTTCTTAACATCTCAAGTGCCGCCCTGGTAAGGCCGCAGTGAACGGTAATAAAGTCTACGCCGTCCCGAGCCTGAGCCTCAATCACCTGGAAAATCTTGTCAACAGTTAGATGAACCAATCCTCCTCTTTCTTCGATCGTTTCGACAACCGCCTGGTAAATGGGTACCGTCCCTACCGGAATGGTTGATTCTTTCAGGATCGCCCTTCGTGATTCATTCATGTCCCGGCCTGTGGAAAGATCCATCACAGTATCGGCGCCGGCTTCAACGGAAGCCTTCAGCTTCTTCAATTCCTCTTCAAGGACGGCACGATCGGAGGAGGTGCCTATATTTGCGTTCACCTTGACCAGAAGGCCCTCGCCAATGCCGCAGGGCACGAGCCGCTTATGTCTCGGATTGGCCGGGATCACAACGCGGCCTTCGGCTACCTGTTCCCTTAACCATTCGGTTTCCACCTGCTCCCTTTTAGCCACGGTGATCATTTGTTTTGTGACCACGCCTGATCTTGCTTTTTCCAATTGGGTCATCTCTTAAGTACGCCTTTCAACGGGTCGATCTCCTGGTGCATTTCAACGCTACGCCAATCAGCCCGTACAGATCCTCTCCCCCGCCCGCTGGGATATCCATGCTTTATGGCGCGCCTCGTGAATTCATGAGCCAGGGCGGTTGCTTTTGTCATGTCCTCTTCCTGGGCCAAGAAAACCGCCAGGGATGTTGAGAAGACACATCCGCTCCCATGTGTGTGGGACGTATCGATCCTGGGGGCTGAAAACCGACAAAATTCATTTCCATCATAAAGAAGGTCCATGCACTCCCCCTCTAAATGACCGCCTGTCACCACCACTGCGGGCCCCATGGCCTTGATCCTTTTAGCCGCCTCTGCCATTCCTGAGGGTCCCTCAACTTTCACTCCCGAGAGCAACGCTGCCTCTTCCAGGTTGGGGGTTGCCACACTCACCGCAGGGAGCAGCACATCCCTTAGTGCGGCAATGGCTTCCTGCTCCAGGAGAATTCCGCCCGCAGATGCTCTTATCAGGGGATCCAGCACTACATTCCGAAGCCTGTGTGCCCTGATCAGCCTTGCCACCTCTACCACCGCCCCTTCTGAGTAAAGCATGCCGATCTTTACGGCGTCAGGCCTCAAATCGTCCAGAAGAGTATCCATCTGTAACGTAATGAATTGGACCGGAATTCTGTGGACAGCACTGATCCCGAGGGAATTTTGAGCGGTCACTGCCGTGATAACCGAGACTGCATGGGCCCCAAGGCTGGTAACGGTTTTGATATCCGCCTGAATCCCGGCCCCGCCCGAGGAATCAGAGCCCGCTATAGTAAGTATATACTTCATTCATTGAAAGGATTCCCACCCGGGAATCTCGGGGATCGTCCCCGCCCTGAGCAGTCCGGGCCTTGCGTTTGAAACAACTCTCCCCCAACAGGAGACCGGGTCGATTGAGGCGGCCCAACACAAAAAAGCTAACAACGAGACTAATGACTGTCAACCAAAATATCTACATGTAGATTGCCGCCCACTTGACTTTCCCTCCCGCCTCTCATATAGATTTTAAAAATATCGTTTGGGATGATACTCGTCTCGCCTGGTTTGGAGGTCCCTGCGGAGAAAAGTGTATGAAAAAACTCTTAAAGGCCCTCATCTCGATAAATCGCGGGTCATTAACATTTTACTGCACCCTCCTTGTAGTCCTATCCTTTCTCATCGGAATCCCCCTATTGGATCTCATTGAGCTGAAAACTTACGACCTTAGGTTTGTATCAAGGGGCCCGGTGGCCCCATCTTCCCCTGTAGTGCTGGCGGTGATTGATGAAAAGAGCCTTGACCAAGAAGGCCGGTGGCCCTGGCCCAGGTCAAAGATAGCGGCTCTTGTGAACCGGCTGCAAAGCTACGGGGCAAAGGTCATCGGCTTTGATATCGGTTTTCTTGAGCCCGACGAGAATACGCACCTTCAATTCCTGGACGAGCTGGAACAAAAGATAAAGGAATTGGGGCTTAAGGACAGAAATCTTACCCAATTTCTGCAGGAGACCAGGAAGAGCGCTGACAATGACTTGGCCTTTGCCACCGCCATTAAGGACTCGGCTGCCCCTGTGGTGCTCGGCTATTTCTTCCACATGGATGCGCGGGAGCTGAACTACAAGATAGACCAAGAAAGGATCAATCAAGAACTCAAAGAACTGAGCACCTCCAGGTATTCAATCATCGTGCATGAGGATGATGAAAGCGCCCGCTTTCCGCCTTTTATTGAGGCTTACGCCCCTGAAGGAAATCTTCCCATGCTTGCCGAGGCTGCGGGCTCTTCCGGCTATTTCAATATGTTCCCCGATGCGGACGGGGTGGTGCGCTGGATACCTCTTGTAATCCGGTGCGGACCCCAGAGGGATATCTTTCCACCTCTGTCCATACGTTCCTGCTGGCATTACCTGGACCAACCGATGCTGATGGTCAAAGTGGCACCATACGGCGTGGAAGGAGTCCAGCTCGGGAAACGGTTTATACCCACAGATGAAACAGGCCGCATGCTGATCAATTATCTGGGACCTCCCAAGACTTTTCCCCACTATTCAATCTGCGACATTCTCCGGGACAGAATCCCCCCCGAACGGTTCAGGGACAAGATCGTGTTGGTGGGGGCGACTGCTGTGGGCCTGTATGATCTCAGAGCGACGCCGTTTAGCTCTGTTTATCCTGGGCTGGAGATTCACGCCACCGTGATCGACAATATCCTGGGAGGGAACTTCCTTCACAAGCCCAAATGGGTTGGCATCCTGGACCTGCTTTTCATTGTTTTGCTGACGCTGCTGGCAGGCATTTTCATTCCCCGCATGGGGGCTTTAACCGGGTTACTTTTCGCCCTCGGGCTTTTTTTACTTTATATGATCACGGCCCGATGGCTTTTTGTGAAGGTGGGGGTCTGGGTCAATGCGGTGTATCCCTTGCTGGGGCTTGTCCTCACATATGTATCCCTCACCGTGTATCGCTATTTCAGGGAAGAAAAAGAAAAGAAGCGCATCAAAGGGGCGTTCAGCCATTATGTGTCCACATCGGTAGTGAATGAGATACTCAAACATCCGGAGCAGCTCAAATTAGGCGGCGACAAAAAAGAACTCACAGTACTGTTTTCCGATATCCGCGGGTTTACGAACATCTCGGAAGGGCTCAGTCCCGAAGAACTGGTTCATCTCCTGAATGAATATCTGACCGTGATGACAGATATTGTTTTCAAACATGAAGGTACATTGGACAAGTACATGGGCGATGCCATAATGGCCATTTACGGCGCTCCTTTTAAACAGGAGGACCATGCGGCCCGCGCCTGCCTTTCGGCCCTTGAAATGATGGAAGCCCTCAAGCTCCTCAATAAAAAGTGGATGGGGGAAGGCAAGCCTCCTTTGGATATCGGGATTGGCATCAATACTGGCATGATGATGGTGGGCAACATGGGTTCGGAGCAGTTGTTCGATTATACAGTTATGGGCGATGCCGTGAATCTGGGGTCCCGGCTGGAAAGCGCCAACAAAAGCTACCGCACCAATATTCTAATCAGTGAATCCACCTACGAGGAGGTCAGAGAGGAATTTGTCTGCATGGAGGTGGATAGCGTGAGGGTGAAAGGCAAGAACCTTCCGGTAAAAATCTACCAGCTCCTTGGCCACAGGAAAGTGCCTGAACAACGCAGCCAAGCCATGTCTTACTTTCAGGAAGGACTGAGATTGTATAAAGAACGAAGATGGCAGGAGGCTATCGACAATTTCAACCTCGTAAAAGAACTGGATGGAGACCTACAGGTGGCCGGCCTTTATATTCAACGTTGCCGGGATCTGATAGCAAACCCGCCTCCTCCTGACTGGGATGGTGTATTCACCATGACAACCAAATGAACCGCCTTGTCGTTTGGATCCACGTCTTCCCTTACATCAGCAGGCGGCTCAACTCCGCCTCGTATCTCTCCTGAAGTTCTTCCAGTTCTTTTACGAGCTCCTCTTTGAACATCATGGAGAATCCTCCTTTAACGATGTTTAATAACCAACCACCATGTTTCTGTTAGGCTCCGGTATAATAACTCCCGGTAGGTAAGACCCCTTTGCCTACCGAGTGCGTCGTGACAGGCGTGGGTTCGACTTGTCACATCGTAACCTGTAAAGCGAAGCCGGACCTCTCACCGCGTAGCCCTTTAGCCCGAAGCCGGACTTGTCGCGGCGTAGTCCTTTAGGCCGAAGCCGGATTCCAACTCCCGTATCAAACGCGGCGATATCATAACCCGAGTCTCCAGCCCAGGGTTATCCCTTCGGTGGAAATGGGTTAGGTGTCTTTCCGCCTTCCATACTAACTTCAGCCTTTCTCTCGTTATGATCTTAAAGACTGACTCCAACGATAAAAGACTTTGAGCTTGTTACCATGGGATTTTGGCAGGCGATTCTCGAATTGCAGGCGACCGACAACGATTCCCGGAGCAATATCGATTGCCTCGGCGAACCTCCGAATCGGGTCCAAGGAACGGCCATCCCAAGTTGAAAGGAAGCGACGATAAGCAACTGGCGGAATGAGCTTGTCCCGGGCAAAGGTATTGGCCTCTTCCTCTTTTTCCCCATCCAAACCATTACCCTCGATGAAGATCTCCTTCCGGCCATGCCTGAGAATATGCCCGGCTTCATGGAAGAAGGTGAACCAGAGCTGATCGTTGCTCTTGTAGCGCAGGCTGAGCTGAATAACCGCCTTGCCCCTCAACCACCTGGTTGCCCCAAAGACGCCGGTCTTAGGGAGTTCGGGCACGAAAACCACGGCTACCCCGGC
>JAOZOW010000062.1 GCA_029933075.1 Deltaproteobacteria bacterium
AAGGCCATTAAAGATCATGCTAAGATGCTGGGATTTGAAATAGGCCCAGATCAGGACGTGTCCCTATTTGCCCTTGATACCAAGAGCCAGATCATGGCGCTTAAGAAATTCAAGCCTGACCTTGTTTGGCATGGCAATACCACCATGTCAGTGTCGGCTACCATCAGGGATGCTTACTCTCTTGGTCTTGGTGCAGACTGGATCATCAACAACTGGGGTTTTGATGAGAATTTGCCCCGGCTTGCCGGTGAGGCGGCCGAAGGCGTGATGGGGGCAACCCCTTGTGCCTTTTTCGGGCAGAAGTACAAGAACATGGATATTGTTGTGGCAATGGCCAAGAAATACAACCCCGGGGTGCCCCTAAAAAAGAGGCTCATCAGGACGGTTCAGGCGTGGGGCGATGCCCTGATCGTGTGGGAGGCCCTGAAAAGGGCGGACAAGGCCGGGGACCTGACCGGACATGGGATCATGGTAAAAGGCTTTGAGACCATGAGGAACTTCGATATCGGCCTCGGCGCATCCCCTGTGAGTTACACCTCCACGGATCACAGGCCGACCACCGGCTGCCTGGTCCAAGAGTGGAGGAACGGCAAGTTCCAGGAAGTGGAAAGAGTGGACCTGAAAAAGCGTTGGCCGGACAAGTGGGAGAAAGAGTGGCTCGGATGGTAAATTGCACCGGGCTCTGCGTTAACCCGAACTTTGCCCTTGGAGGATAGGCTTTTGGAAGCAGCAAAGGCAATATTGAGGATCAACAATATAGAGGTCAAGTACCATGAGGTCATTTTGGTCCTGAAAGGGGTCTCCATTGAGGTCCCAAGGGGAGGAATCGTGGCCCTCCTTGGGGCCAATGGGGCCGGGAAAAGCACGACTCTGAAGGCCATCTCCGGATTGTTGAAAACAGAGGACGGAGAGGTGACCGATGGGGCCATTGAATACGAGGGACGGCACATCCATCATGAAAAGGCGGCCAATATCGCCAAATGGGGGATAGTCCAGGTTATAGAGGGTCGGAGGGTTTTCGAGCATCTGACCGTCGAAGAAAACCTCAAGGTTGGCGCCCACCTTCGGAAGACCGGGTCTGTCAAGGAAGGCCTGGAGCTTGTGTATCACTATTTCCCGAGACTTCGCGAGAAGCGGAACGAAATAGCAGGGTTCGTCAGCGGAGGTGAACAGCAGATGACGGTGGTGGGAAGGGCCCTCATGACTGAACCCAAGCTGGTCCTCCTGGATGAACCATCGATGGGGCTGGCCCCCAAGTTGATCCATGAAATCTTTAACATCATCATGAGGCTCAACAAGGAAGAGCATATCTCCATCCTGCTTGTGGAGCAAAACGCAAAGCTCGCTTTGAACGTGGCGCCCTATGCATACGTTATGGAGACGGGGAGGATCGTTATGGATGATACCTCAGAGAAGTTGAGCCAGAACGAGGATATTAAGGATTTTTACCTGGGCCTGACCGACAAGGGCGGAAGAAAGAGCTTCCGTGATGTGAAGCATTACAAACGCAGAAAAAGGTGGCTGACCTGACAGAGACGCTGCCCTAAAGCAGGCATGTTCACGTTTTTGAGACGGAGGGTTTATGATGAATATAAGACGAGTAATGATAGCGGCTCTTATTATTGGTGTGGCAGTGGCCTTTGCTTCCTGCGCCGGTGTGCAGACGAAGCCCACTGCGGCCAACTTCAAGAATCCGGTTATAAAGCTGGAGTCTTTTATGGTTCCCCAGTATGACGGATACTGGTATTTTTCCAAAAAGGTTAAACCCACTAAGGGGGATGCCGGTGATCGTGGCGCCCCTCTGCCCTTGAGTTTTCTGTTCAGTATTCAAAACCCCAATCCTTACCCGGTTCTCCTTAAGGGATTCAGGTTTACGGTTGCCTTTGATGGATTCGACCTGGTGACTTTCAACAATGAGGACTCTTACTGGATCCCGGCAGGCAAGACGGATGAGGTGAGGGCCACCACCATGATCACCACCCGTTCGGCCCTGTTGAGTCTGCTGGTCACTGGAGGCTTCAAGCTGAAGGCCGCAAAGATGAGCCCCTGGAAGGCCCTCGAAAAATGGTGGCGGGGCGTGCCAGAATACTCTGTGCCGGTAGTTGTGCATGAGGGTGCCGCCACGTTTATGGCAGATGGGGTTACAAAGGTGCTTCCTTTTGAAGCTAAATTTCCTTAATTGATAAATATTTCCGCCCTATGCCGTAGGGTTCTACGGCATAGGGCGTTTTTTATGAGGATGATTATGGGACTTTACGATTTTACTTTCTATGATCTCATAAACCGCAACGCCGTCAATTACGGAGAAAAAAAGGCTTGGTTCGAAGCCGATGACGGTAGGACTCTGACCTTTTCGCAGTACAAGGAAAATGTAGACCGCCTGGCAGTGGGGTTACAAAAAGCCGGTATCCGGAAAGGGGACCGTATCGGGGTCCTGGGCAAAAACAGTTTGGAGTACTTTCTTCTTTATGGAGCGGCCGCGGGACTTGGCGCGATTATGTTGCCCATCAACTGGCGGCTTTCCGCAGAAGAAGTGGCCTTCAACCTGAATGATTGCACGCCCAAAGTGGTTTTTGGCGATACCGAGTTCCAGGAATTGATTGAGGGGGTGCGAGACAAACTTCCATCAGTTGAAACTTACTATAACCTGGAGCAGGAAGGAGGCCGGTTCCTTGCTTTTGATTCGCTTATGGACACCGGTGACGTATTCAGCCCCGAAGACGTATCCACCGATGATGGATATGTCATTATCCATACGGCGGCCGTGGCAGGTCGTCCGAGAGGGGCCTTATTGAGCCATGGCAACGTACTTTGCGCCGACATGCATTTCGACTATTTTTTCAAACTCACACCCCAGGATGTCCATTTGAATATCCTGCCGCTTTTTCACGTGGGCGGACTCTTCATGGCCACATCGAGCTTCCACGCAGGCGCCCTGAATGTCAATATGAGCAAATTTGACGCGGGCAGGGCAGTGGAACTTATTGAGGAGAAGAAGGTGAGCATAATGTTTACCTTCTCACCCATACTTTCTTCTGTGCTCGACGCACACGAGAAGAGCGGGAAAGACATCAGTTCGCTCAGGGTTTCGGCGGGGCTGGATACCCCTGAGACCATAGAGAAGTATCAAAAGCTGACAGGTGGCACGTTTTACTGCATGTATGGCCAGACCGAGACCTCATGCGTGGCGACCTTCGGCGCTTACAACGAGAAGCCCGGTTCGGCAGGAAAGATGCTCCCCTTGGCCGAGGTGAGATTGGTGGACGACTATGACAACCCGGTTCCCGTAGGTCAGGTTGGAGAGATTGTCATGAAGGGCCCCATGGTTTTCAAGGGTTACTGGAACCTCCCGGAAGACAATGAGTACACCTTCAGGGAGGGGTGGCACCATACCGGTGACCTTGGACGTTTTGATGAAGAGGGCTTTCTATTCTATGCGGGCAGGAAGGCTGAAAAGGAACTAATCAAGCCCGGCGGGGAAAATGTCTATCCCGCTGAGGTGGAAAAGGTTATTCTTCAGCATCCGGCCGTGGAAAAGACCGTGGTTTTCGGGGTCCCCGATCCCAAATGGAAGGAAGGGATAAAGGCGGTCTGCGTGTTGAAGGAAGGAGAGAAACTTGAGCCCCAGCAACTGATCGAATTCGTGGGGGGGAGGATAGCAAGGTACAAGAAACCTCAGTATGTGGAATTCGTCGCTGATTTTCCGCTCCTTGAGGATGGCTCCCCTGACAGGGCCAAGATAAAAGAACTTTACGGAGGAGAGCAGTAAAGGAAGATCCATTCTGCCGCTATAAGGCCGAATCCCGAAAAAGCCCCGCACTGTGTGCGGGGTTTTTTTGTGCCCGATGTGCTTGTTTGACGTCACTTCCCAGAAGATGCGGATACTTAGGGAAACCTGCTTTTTCAAAGAGCTGCTAAAGAATTGCGGTTTCGGGAGGTAACTCTTGGCTTTGCTGAAGCCGGAGGATATAGAGAGGTAAATTGCGAATAGTGGGTTGACAATATGAACATGCAGTCATAATATGAATCTGTATTCATTTCAATTTAGGAAACCAGGTCCATTGGGCGTGGTCATATTTGTTCGGCTATGCCGGGAGTAACGGCGATAAATGGTCAAACCCTAAATTCAAATACCCGCGTGCCTGCCGTGACGCAAGCAGACCTCCTGGCGCATCAGAAGCCGCTTTTTTCACTGAAGTTTCAAAAGCCTTCGCGTTTTTCGCGACCTTCGCGGTGAATAATGATCTGCCGCAACAGATCAAAGGTTCAAAGCCGTGCCCTTTGGGTGTGGGTTGTTTACAATCCTTGTCAGGAAGAGGCTCGCGTTGAAAAAGTTGTCGAGAAAAGAACGTGAATTTCAGATGCACCGACGGGAGATCTTGGAGGCAGCACTCGATCTCTTTTCCGAGAAGGGGTTTCACAATGTGACTATGCAGGAGATTGCAAAGGAATCCGAATTTGCCGTCGGGACCCTTTACAAATTCTTCGCTAATAAGGAGGAGCTTTATAAGGCCCTTGTCCTCGAAAAATCAAAAGAGTTTCACCCCACTCTTCTGAAAGCCCTTGGAAAAGGTAAGGACGAGATCGGTTGTATCAGGGCCTATCTTGAGGCTCATATCAGGGTCTTTATGGACAATTTGAAGTTTGTTCGCCTCTATCTGGCTGAGACGCGGGGGGCAAGGTTTAATATTGGGGCAGGACTGGATGAAGAGCTGGAGAAGAAACATAAGGAAATCTTATCAAAACTTTCAGACGTGTTTAAAAGGGGCATCCGGAAAAAGCTCTTTGAGAATTTTGATCCTTATCTCCTTGCCAGGGCGCTGGAAGGGATAATTCATGCCTTTTTATTCCAGCATGTGGATGATCCTGAAGGGCACCCGTTTGATGCTGACCTAGTTATGAAGTTGTTTTTCGAAAGGATTGTCAAGATCGATACACAAAAATAGGGATCTCGGAGAGAGGGACTCATCTATGGAGGACAACGTGAAATCAAAAGGTAAGAGCGGATTCATTATTGCAGTTATCGCCATCTTTGTTTTTGTTGGACTTGCTTCTTATAACTACTGGAAATTCAAAACACAGAAAGAGCAGGAGGCCAAAAGGGAGGAAGTCGTCCCCGTCGAAACCATATCAGTGCAAAGAAGGCAACTGGATACGGTTCTGGAGTTGACCGGCAATGTTCAATCTCTGATGGAAGTCTACGTGCATCCAAAGGTGCCGGGGGAGATCATAGAGAGAATCCTTGTGGAGAGAGGTGATTATGTGAGGAAAGGAAGTCTCATCGCTATCCTGGAAAAGACTACGGTCGAGGCCCGAATCAAGGAAGCCGAGGCCGGCCTGAGGTCCGCAAGAGCAAAGTTGAATGAGGTTGAGGCCAACCTGGATTTCATCAAAAAGGATCGACTTCGACTGCAGAGGCTTGCAGAACTACACGTGGTTTCCCAGCAGGAGTTCGACCAGATAGATGCCAAATACAGGGCAATCCTCGCGGCGAAGAAATTGGCCATTGCCCAGATAGAAAGGATCAGGGCATCCCTCAATCTCCTCGACATTCTTTTAAGAGACCATGACGTTTATTCGCCTATTTCAGGTTATGTCTCGGCCCGTTATGTGGATGCCGGTACCATGTCCGATAGCAAAAAGCCTATTGTTCGGATCTCCATGGAAAAAACCGTAAAGATTGTCGCCACCGTAACCGAAGAGGACTATCCCCTCATTAGAAAGGGCATGGAGGCGGAAGTGCGTGTTGATGCATTTCCCCAGAGGGTTTTCAAGGGAACAGTATCTGTCATAAACCCAACCCTTGATCCGGCAACCCGGACCGGACAGATCGAGATCCATGTGGAGAATAGGGACCTGACACTTCGCTCCGGCATGTTTGCCCGTATGCACCTGGCCTTGGGAGAAAGAGAGGCATTAGTCGTCCATAAAGATGCCCTCAACAGGCTGCCGGGCACAGGAAATTATTACGTCTATGTTGTAAAAGGCGGTAAGGCCATCATGAAAAATATCAAGATCGGCGCGAGTCAGGAAAACCATGTGGAAATCAAGGAAGGGCTGAAGGAGGGGGAACAAGTGGTGGTCAAGGGGCAGAACAGACTGAGAGATGGCACGCTGGTCAGGGTCATGGGTCAAGGGACAAGGGAGGGAAGGTAGATGAAGCTTCCTGAGTTTTCCGTAAAGCAGCCTGTGGCTACCCTGATGCTTTTTTTGGCCCTTGCCCTGATAGGTGCTTTTTCCCTCACCAAGCTCCACATTGATATGCTGCCTGACATTGATCCTCCCGTGGTTTCCATTCTCACATCCTGGCCAGGCGCAAGCGCATCGGATGTCGAGACAGAGGTCACGGAGCCGATTGAAGACCAGGTGAACACTGTCAACAACCTTGATACGCTCACATCCAGATCTCTGGATAACCTCTCTCTTGTAGCCTGCAAGTTTAGTTGGGGGACAGACCTGGATGTGGCCAGCAACGATATCCGGGATAGACTGGAGTTGGCCAAACGTGATCTTCCCTATGATGCGGAAAAGCCAATTCTTTTCAAGTTCAGCAGCGCCACGGCACCCATCATGTTTATGACCATCAGCGGGGCAAAGAGCTGGCCCAGGTTATACCACCTGGTGGATAAGGAAATTGTTGACGGGCTAAAAAGGGTACCGGGTGTGGGTGCCGTGATTGTTCATGGAGGCCTGAGGAGAAGGATCAATATCTATTTTGATTTAGCCAAGGTGGAGGGGTTTGGTATACCGCTTATAAAAATAAACCAGGTCCTGGCTGCTGAAAACCTTAATATCCCTGCGGGAAGTATCAAATCGGGCACAAAAGACTATTTTGTGAGGGTGCCGGCTCGTTACAGATCAGCAAAAGAGATGGCCGATACGGTTATCGGCTATTTTAGAAAGAGACCGGTTTATCTGAAAGACGTAGCCAGGGTGGAAGACGGCTACGAGCCTGAGGAATTGAACGGATGGGGCGATGGGCTGCCTGCCATGGTCCTTATCCTCCAGAAGCAGACCGGCAAGAACACGGTTGAGGTGGCAAGACGTGTCAGGAAAAAGCTTGAAGAATTTAAGAGGACACTTCCCTCGGATGTCCGGATCAATATTGTCATGGACTCTTCGGAAGACATATTGACCTCGGTTGAAAACTTGAGAACCACGCTCTTTTACGGGATTTTGTTAGTGGTTATCGTCACCCTGCTTTTTTTAAGAAGACTGAGGACCGCTTTTATTATTGTCTTTACCATCCCCTTCTCTCTGATCATCGCCTTCATATTGCTTTATTTTTTTGGCTATACCATTAACCTGGTATCACTGATGTCCTTGGCCATTGCATCCGGAATGGTGGTGGACAACGGGATTGTGGTACTGGAAAACATTGTCAGACACATTGAGCGTGGAGGTCGGATAAAGACCAGCGCCATGTTCGGCGCCAGCGAGATGGGCCTTGCCATTACGGCCTCCACAATGACAACAGTGGTGGTCTTCGTTCCCCTGATGTTCTTGACAGGGCTTGCCGGTATTATCTTCAGGCAGTTGGGCTTTGTGCTTGTGGTGACCCTGCTGGCCTCTCTTCTCGTGGCCCTGATGCTGACCCCCATGCTTGCATCAAGGCTGATCATGGCTACACCCGAGACCCTAAAAAAGAGAAAAGGGGTCATAGGCCGCCTGTATCTATTATCTGAAGGGATCCTGGAGACTGTGGAGGGTGTCTACGGTCGGATCCTTGAGTGGGCTTTAGGGCATACAAAGACAGTGCTCCTCTTGGCCATGGCCATTTTTGCAAGCAGTATCTCTCTGATCCCCTTTCTTTCAACCTCCTTTTTCCCAAAGGTGGATACCGGAGAGGTCAGCATCCGTTTTCGTTTGCCCGAAGGATCCCGCATAGAAGAGACCAACACTGTAGTGAGTGCCATCCTGAAAAATATTGACGAGGTCGTTCGACCGGAAGAGATGCGACACTCCTATGCCTTTGCCGGTGAAACGAAAGAGGGGATTGGCGTAGCCCTCGGTTTTGATATGGGGCCGAATGTGGGAAGTATCGCCTTTAAGCTGGTAGACAGGGATAAGAGGAGCCGGGGGGCAGAAGATATAGCTGCCGCGCTCAGGGCCAAGGTACAAAGGATCCCCGGCATAACAAAGATACAGGTAAGGGCTGAGAGTGCGATAACCTCTGCCTTGATGGGTGCCGGTAAGCCCGTCTCTTTAGAGATCCAGGGATCGAACCTCGGGCAGATTCTCCAGTTTGCCCAAAAGGTAAAAAAGATCATGGAAAGGATTCCCGGCCTGGTGGATATCGATATCAGCCAGAAAGACCCGAGACCCGAAATCTGGGTTGATGTGGACAGGAAAAAGGCCTCTGACCTGGGCCTGAATATCGCGAATATCGCAGGGACCCTCCGAAACTATTTCTATGGTGTGGAGGCCACAGAGTTCAGGGATGCGGGCGATAGCTTTGATATATTCACACGCTTAACGGGAAAGGACAAAAACAGATTGGAGAACCTGCCAGAGGTGCCTATCTTCACCCCGGATGGAAGAATGATCAAGTTGAAGAACGTGGCAAAGATTGTTGAGGGAGAAGGTCCCATAGAGATCGAGAGAAAAAACCGGCAAAAGATCGTCAAAGTGGAGGCGGATACCTACCAGCGATCCCTTGGTGCTGTGACCGGTGATCTTAAGAGGGAACTGGCAAGGCTCGGAAACCCTCCCGGAATTTCAACGCATTTCGGTGGAGATGTGGAGGAACAGCGCAAGGCCTTTCGTGATCTGACAATCCTTCTGATCATGGGAATTGTCCTGGTCTATATGATTATGGCCTCCCTTTTCGGGAACCTGCGAGATCCCTTTATCATCATGTTCTCAGTCCCTTTTGCATTCAGCGGGGTCCTTTATGCATTCTATCTTACAGGGATTACCCTGGGGATCATGTCCTTTATGGGCGTGGTGATGCTCATGGGGATCGTTGTCAACAATGCTATTGTTCTCTTAGATTACATCCATCTCCTCCAGAAAAGGGGAGAGCCCCTTTTCCAGGCTATCACCAGGGCTGGTCGAAATCGCCTGAGGCCGGTCCTCATGACCACCATGACCACCTTTTTCGGCATGTTGCCCATGGCCGTTTCTCAAAAGGTAGGAGCAGAGGCCTGGAACCCTCTGGGTATCACCATGTTAGGAGGTCTCTCTGTCTCCACCCTGGTCACCCTGGTCCTGGTGCCCACGATCTATTATATGCTTGAAAGGAGAAGAGGGTAGAGGCATGGGTCAAACCCCTTGCTCCGTGCCCCTTGACCCCAAAATGGGAGTGTAGCCATGAAAATGTTCCTTTTGATATACGATGTGGACTTTGATGAGGATGTGATGGAGACCTTTTCCACCTGCTGCGTGACGGGATATACCAAGTGGGATAGGGTAATGGGAAAAGGGGAACGCTCGGATCCCAAACTGGATGATGCGGTATGGCCTGGGTTTAATTGCGCGGTTATGATAGGAGTGGATGAACAACTTGAGCAGACCGTATTTGAGGCGTTGCAGTCCCTTCACGAGCGGATGGGTGGGAAGGGCCTGAAGGTCTTTTCCTGGCCGCTTGAGAGGGTGATCTAAGAAGGCTGGTGAAAGGAGGCTCGGTATGGAATAGGTCAGGAGTTTGATCCAAACAACAAGGCTGCGATAGAGACGGAGGAATTAGAGGTGAATTTGAAGACCCCATTGACCTGCAATGTTTTGCTTTTTTTGTTGTTTGATGCTCTTCCCGGTTCTCGGTTTCACGCAGGACAAGAGGAGTGTTTACACCCTGGAACAAGCTATTTCAGAGGCCTTAGCCAATAATTGGGCCCTAATGGCAAGGGAAGAGAAGATTGATCAGGCTATCCAGGTGAAAAAACAGGCAAGAGCGGAATTCTTGCCTAAACTGAGCACCACCTATGGGTATACAAGACTGAGTGAAGTAACGACCTTGAATCTGCCACTGCCCGGCATTAGTGATATCACGGTGAGTTCCGAGGATAACTATCAATGGAAGGGCACTATAACCCAGCCTCTTTTTACTGGATTTGCTTTGATCAGCTCTTACGAACTGGCAAAGGCAAGGCTTAGAAGAGCGATGGGGGAGTATTAGGTAAAAGCGGATGCTTCTAAGCTTCAGCCCTGTTTGGCCCTCGCATCAACTGGCCTTAAGAGAGGCCGATTTTTTTGAACCTGGGCAGGTGGCAAGATGCTCCGGGAGCAATTTTGATCTGGAGACAAAAGGATCAGGACTATTAATGCTTGAACTCGCTGCAATCTTTGCGGGATCTTTTGCACTGGCCCTTTCCGGGGCCCTGATGCCAGGGCCTCTTTTGACCGTGACGGTGGCTGAATCGGCCCGCAGCGGCTTCAAGGCGGGCCCGCTTCTCATTACAGGACATGCCGCCTTAGAGCTCTTATTGGTGGTAGCCATTGTCCGGGGATTTGGACCTTTTCTTAAATCGCCACTGGTCATGGGTATTATCGCTATTGTGGGTGGTGGTATGCTGCTCTTGATGGGAGTTGATATGGTCAGGAGTTCCAGCGGCCTCTCGTTGAACAGGCAAAAGGGTGGGAATCCGTCCAAACGGACCCCCCATCTTGTCCTGATTGGAATCCTTGCAAGCCTTTCCAACCCTTACTGGACCCTCTGGTGGGCGACCATAGGGCTGGGTTATCTTGTGGCTGCAATGAAGCTTGGTCTCATGGGAGTCGCCCTCTTTTTTGCAGGTCATATTGCGGCTGACTATGCCTGGTATACCCTAATATCTCTGGGAATCAGCCGGGGAAGAACTCTCCTCAAGGACAGAAGTTATCAGGTCATGGTCCGGATCTGTGGCCTTTTTCTCATTGGTTTTGGGGCATGGTTTTTCATGTCTGCCAGGGGATATCTGGTCAGGGTAAATCTTTGATGGCTACGGTTCATGTCTGGATTCGATCTCCAGGCCGATTTCAGGGCCGTTGCCTCGACGTGCTTAGTGAGTGCCTTGCCTCGCGAGCCGAAAGGGCCAAGATAAAAGAACTTTACGGAGGAGAGCAATAGCGAAGAGAAATAGACCCTGCTGCCGCTAAAGATTGGACCCCAAAAACCCCGCCTGCAGTGCGGGGTTTTTGGGTGGTCCCGTGGTCTCAATCTCCAGTAAGAATGTTTTGGCCTATGAGGGACCTGGAAACTCAGAAGGGGCATAAAGGGGCGCGCCGTAGGGAGTTGCATGGGATGGGATAGGATACAGCAACTCACGGAGCCTCTACATTATTTCGTTTTACCGTAGGGTCCTTTGTTGTGAAGTAAAGCACGGTAGAGAGAAAGAAAGCAGCAGAGCAGATTAGAAATGAGACTTCATATCCTTTCGTTGGGGTTGCCAGCTGGGCTCCAATGTGTTCCATTACCCCGCCCAAAAGATGAATAAAGACACCTCCCCCCAGCATGGTGAAGAAATTGACTCCGGTCATGGCGCTCGCGGACATCTCTTCGGGCATGAGTTCTTTAATATGGGCGTACATTACCTGTCCGAACGAGTTGAAAAACCCGAGTCCGAATAAAAGTGCTCCAAGCATCGCCAGATGGTCTGTACTGCGCCACTGCGAAAGGATCACTGTGGCCACGGCAGCCACGGTGGTCCCGGCAATGATGGCTTTTTTCCTGGATTGCAATATTTGATCCGAGAGCACCCCGCCAAGGGGCGAGCCAATGATAAAGCCGATACTGAGCATCAGGAGCAAGTTGCCGGCTGTTACCGGAGAGAGGCCCAGGAACCCGATAAGGAACGGCCCTGCCCAGAGGGCCTGGATTGAGGCGTAAGAGCCGTAACGGAGGAAGGCGGTGAATGAAATCGCCCAGTAGCTCCAGCTTGAAAAAAGCATCCTGACCGGTGCAACGCGGCAAGAGGAGGATTTCGGTTGTAAAGCGGTGTTGTGGGGGTTTTTCTTGCCCTGCGGGGTATCACGGACAAAACCCATTAAGCATACAGCCAGCAGGGCATTTAAGCCTGCCAGGCTATAGAAAGCCCTCCTCCAGCCCAGGCATTGGACCAGTATCGCCAGTGGCGTGGCAGCTGCGAGACTGCCTAAGGTGCCGAGCGAGAGCAGCAATCCTGAAAGGGTGGCAAACCTGCGGGGATCGAACCAGTTCGTAAAAAGTTTCAAGGGGCCCATGAGATTGGCTGCCATGCCCAGACCCAACAGGGCTCGTCCTATAACACCTCCGGTCAAGCCCCCGGCATGTGCAAAAACAACTGCGCCTGCGGTTGCAAGGATGTTAAGGATGCTCATGGTTATTCTCGGCCCGATTCTGTCCAGTACAAGACCGAGGGGGATCTGCACGACTGCAAAGGAATAGAAGAAAGCTGCCCCCAGCAGTCCCAGCGCTTCGTGGGTCAGTCGAAGGTCATGCATGAGATCGGGGGCTATGATTGCGCTCGAGGCCCTGTAGAAAAGGGACATCAGGAAAAGAGAGGCGCAGATTCCAAATATTATCCATCTTCTGGTGAACATTTAGCTCCCTTTACGAAATAGATCAGTATCAAAGCAACCGCCGCCATTATCGCATTTATAATAAAGGCATGATCATAGCTGCCGGTTGTGTCCCTGAGCAGGCCGCTTACCCAGTGCACCAGAATAGCTCCTGCACCGTAGAATGGCGTCCAAGCACCGATTACTGTTCCCATAATATGTTTTGGAAAATAATCACCGGCGCACGCTCCATACATGGGGAAGGTCACCCCATAGAAAAGGGCCATGATGCCTATGAGGACATAAAGGAGGATCCAGGAATTTCCAGCCAACAGGATCCCGATCAGACACACAGCGATGAAAGAATTGGAGATTAAGATGGTCTTTTTTCGGCCGAGATAGTCCGATAGCGGCAGGATCGTCAACACACCCACGACCTGGCAGATCCCGTGGATTGTGGCCAGAAAACTTGCCTTTCCCAGCGGCAACCCTATCTGATATTTGGCATAATCCACCATGAAGGTCGTGATTCCGTAAAGGCTGTATGAAATGCAGAAATAGGAAAGGCCTATAATCCAAAATGTTTGTTTTCTGAACAGGCCGGAAAGGTTAATACTTTCCTGATGGCCTTTCCAGTCTGGGCTATTGAGAGTGGCCGACTCCCTTTGGCCCCATGGCAGGCAACCCTCGGACTCAGGACTGCTCCTCAAGAATATCCCGTTTCCCGCGACCATGACCAATGCCCCGGCCCCGAGAAAGTACCATGAAAATCGCCAGCTGAAATTATTCACGATCCAGGGAAAGGCGGCTCCCATGGTGGCAAAGCCGAGCCCATAGCCGGTGGAGAGTATGCCAAGGGCGAGGCCCCTGCGGCTGGTTGCGAACCAGCGCTGGACTACAGTGATGATTGGCGTCCACATGCCGGTAGCTCCCATGCCTACCACTGCATAAAAGACACATGCAGTCCAGAGAGATCTAACCGTTCCCATCAGGATCACCCCAATGCCTAAGATGAAGGCGCAGGCGGTAATGACCCGCCGGGCGCCAAGGCGATCCGTCAGAAATCCGGTTAGTGGCGTCAGGATAATATAGGAGAAAAGGTATGCGTTGAAGATGGATCCGCCGGCAGTGCGGCTGAAACCCAGGTCCCTGATCATTTCAGGAAGGACTACTCCATAGCCGAGGCGGACCGAGTAGTTGATGAAGAGATTGACAAAACATGTGGCAAGAATAATCCATGCCCAGTGGATTCTTTTACTCTTTGAGTGCTCAAGTCTTGGCAGCATCACACCCCCCCGGTTGCTGTGGAGGACCACGTTTTTCGGGCACCTGGTGCAAATCTCAGAGGATAGTTAAAATCCGTGCCTCTTGAGGAAATGCAAGATATGACGGAGATATTCCTTGGGCAGGTATTCATAGGTATTGTGGCCACATTTTGGGAGCACGGCCAGCTCTCCAAGAGGGAGATGGCGGTAGAAGGTTACTCCCTGCTCCACGTCGAACAGGAAACTCCTGTCGGGATAAAGCACGAGAGTAGGGCATGTGACATGAGGCAGTATGGGTCTAATGTCAAATATGTCTTTCCCGTATGCTCCGCCGTACTTCCGGAATTGATTGTAGAATGATTCCGCCCGCCCTGTTCCGTGCCATTTGATGAGTTTTTCTTTGAGACTGACTTCTAAGTCCTGAAAGGCGTTCGGGAATTTTTGCTTGTTTAGTTCGCTCATGGGGATATCGCTGTAACATTGGGTGCTTGAGGTAACCACCGTTCGTACTCGATGAGGGAATTTTACCGTGTAATCTATCGCAACCACCCCGCCCTCGCATTGACCCACCAAATGACAGGTGTCGATTTGGACAAGGCCCATAAGTTGATTGAGCTCTTCCACAGACTCCGGGCGAAATCTCTCACCTATATAAAACTCCCTGAAATTTTCTCCCTCACCGGATTTTCCGTACCCTCTCCTGTCATACAGGATCACCTTATATCCTTCTTCCACCAGCCCAGGGTAGATGTCCTTCCACATCTTTGTGCAGCCAAAGCCGTGATGGAGGAGGACAATGGGGTCTCCCTGCCCGTGCACTTCGTAATAAATTTTTATTCCTTTGATCTCAGTGAAAGGCATCTGCATCTCCCCTGCCCGCCCCACAATTAATCGCCGGTCAGTGGCTCACGACAGTATTGCACTCTACCGGGGGATTAAGAGCTGGATTTACTGTATTCGTATAATGCCGAAAGTGCCTTAATGGCCCTTTCTGACGATTGAAAGACAGGCACGCAATGAGACTCAAGCAACTGGACCAACTCCATTTCATGTGTGTCCATTGAGGTACACCATATTGCGAACGGTTTACCCTTTTTCTTCATATCGATAATCAGCTCAAGATATCTGTTTGTTTGTGACCGAATCGTTTCTTTTGGGATATTATGCATCGAGGAAATGAAGTAGGAGAAATTAGGGGGCATCTGCATGATGGTGCAGTCAACATTCTCGTCCCCGGGTATGGCGGCAAGGGTTTGCAGAAATCTCTCGAAATCCGAGAGATGAAATTCCATGCACACCCCGGCGTCAAACGGATTAAGAGGAATTTCCCATGGCGGGAAGATTTTCTTAAGTTTTTTACAGGTATTGTTACCTATTACGGCCAGCTCAAGGCCATTCATCTCGCAGGTATCCGTGGCCATGACCCCTTCTCCTCCTGAGAGTACAATAATGGCCACCCGATTGCCCTTTGGGGGCGCTAAGAATTCAAAGGCCTTTGCCAAATCAAAGAATTCCTCCAGGTTCTGCGCCCGGATGGCGCCCGCCTGCCTGATAGCGCTGTCGAAGATTCGGTCGTTTTCCTTGGCAATGGAGCCGGTGTGGGAGGCTGCAGCCTGAGAGCCAGCCCGGGTCCGCCCGGATTTCAGGATTATGACCGGTTTTTTCTCTGTAGCAGATCTCAGGAGATCAAAGAAATCGCGGCCGTTGCCATGAAGGCTTTCAATATGCATGGCAATGACTTTGGTATCGGGATCTTTTGAAAAGTACTCCAGGGCATCTACCTCGTTGATATCCATCTTGTTGCCCATGTCGAGTATCTTGTTAATGCCCAGATGAGAGAAGATCCAGTTCAGCTTTGGTTCATAGAACCCCGACTGAAACGCGAATGAAAGCCCCCCTCGTTTGAGCTTTTGTATGGGATTGAAGCTGATCACCAGATTGTTGGCGGTGTTGACCGGACTCAAGGTGTTGGGGCCAAGGGTGCGAATTCCTTTCTCTTTGGTAAACCGGCCTATTTCTTGATGGAGCTTTCTGCCTTCATCACCCCCTTCGGAAAATCCCCCCGTGACTATAACGAGCTGTTTTAAGCCTACCAGAGAACACTCTTTCACAACCTCTGCTGTCTTTGGTGCCGGAACCGCGGCAACAGCGAGATCTACTCTTTCGGGGATGTCTTGCAGCCTCGCATAGGTCTCGATCCCGAGGATCTCTTTGGCATTAGGATTCACAGGATAGACCTTGCCTTTAAAGCCCAAGTTAAGCAGGTTTTCCATGAGGCGAAAATTCATCTTAAAAGGATTGTTAGTGGCACCAACGAGCGCAACGGTCCGGGGCCAGAAGAATCGATCCAGAAAATGATCCACCTGTTTCATATTTTTTCCCTTCGGGTTATGCCTATTTTCCCAGTCCGGGGAGGGAATCTTTTTTCCGATAAACCAGTGCCTGACAAGTAGCAATCAGTTTCTCATGATCATTCGTAACGTCGATCTGATAGGTAGCCGTGCGATTTGTGCGGAAGATTTCTCTTGCTTCCGCGGTTAGGATGTCCCCAGGGCCTGTGGGAGCAAAGAAAATGATGTTCATGTTGAGGGCTACAGCCACGGTTCCATGGGAGTTCGATGCAAGCTCAAAGGCCTCATCGACCAGGGCGAAAAGCGCCCCTCCATGGGTGGTGCCATGGATATTGAGCATCTGTTTGGTAACAGCTCCCTTCACCCTTGCATATCCCTCTTTGATCTCAAGCACTTTGATGTCCAACAGACGGGCAAAGGACTCCTCTTCCACCATTTCTCTCAAGAGAGATGGAGCGTCTTTGTTAACCATACGAGTCTTCTCCTTGAGTCGGTTGTAGCTCTGATCCGGTATTTGCGGTCATTATTCTTTGATTCCACTCAGTACCACCAAGGCATCGACTGCCACGGGCTCACTGCCCTTGAGGATCACGGGGT
>JAOZOW010000138.1 GCA_029933075.1 Deltaproteobacteria bacterium
ATCCACTTTTTCATTTACTCTTCCTCCCTCTAATTCAAGATTCCTGCGAAATCCTCCTTGGTGGGGATTCCGGGTTGAAGTTTACAAGGAGGCCAGACGCTCATGGCCCATCTTCCCAACGCCTTGTCTTTTCACCTCCCTTCTTTTTGATCTCTTTGAACTAAAGCCCTTTGAACTATCCCTCATCCCCAGCCACTCCCAGGGCCCGTGAGAGGGCGTTCTCCAGGACCTCCGATGTAAAGGGCTTTTCAATAAATTCATGGATCCCCAGTTTCCTGCTCTCTGAAAAAAGCTCCTTACTGGCATATGCGGTGATGAGGATCTTCAGGGTCCGCTCATGCTCTGGTGCAATGACTTTTAAAAATGCAAGCCCGTCCATCCCGGGCAACTTGTAGTCAACGATGATAATGTCATAGGCCCTCCTTTCCATGACCTCCAAGGCCTCTTCGGCGGTCTCAAGGGCCTCAAGGCGGCACCCTTCGGCCTCGAAAAAAAGGGTCAGGGAGTTCCTTATCCATTCATCATCGTCAATCAGCAATATCCGCTTTTTCCTCAGCACTGCGAACAGATCCATTTCTCACCGCTCGCGCCCGAGGGCATAGATTGGACCCCACCCCATGCTTGCTACTCCTGAGCCCTTTCCTTCATGGAGGTCCATCCTCCCTGAAGAACAGGGATGCTCGGAAAGAGGAATTCCGCGCTTTTCAGCGGGTCTGTAGATTCCTTAGCATGGAATATGCCAGTGGAAAGCGGTCAAATTTAATCCTTGAATATCAAACTTTTATGGGATTTTGTCGGGAAGACGAGGAGAATGGAAAAAGGTGAAATGTTGAAGAATTTCTAAAAAATCTTAGAAAAAATTCGATATGGAAAGAAACCGCGGCAGCTCCCTGTCACTTTATGCCAAGTTTTCTCCTGCGGTAGCGGAAGGTGTGATGGTTCATAGAAAGGAGCTTAGCCGCTCTGCTCTCATTCCCGCCGGCTATCCTCAGGGCCCCTTCCAGGTAATATCTCTCGAGGGACTCCAGGGCCGCCATGAGGTCCATGGTCTCCGAGCCGAGGGGTGGAAGGAACCGGCCTATTTGAGCTGCCTCCTGGCTGCGGGCCTGATCCACGGGGCTGAGCCCCAAGTCATCCACCCTGATCAAGGGTCCCGTCCCGATCAAAACGCCCCTTTCAATGAGGTTTCGCAGCTCGCGGACATGGCCTACCCACCTGTGATTCAGCAGGGCCTTTTCGGCCTCAGGCGCGATGCCTGTAAAACTCTTGCCGAATTTTTTGCTGAACTCCAAAAGAAAATACTTTGCAAGGGGAATGATATCCTCCTTCCGCTCATTGAGGGAGGGGACCTCCACCCTGATCACCCCAAGGCGGAAATAGAGGTCTTTTCGGAAAAGACCCTTTTCTATCATCTCATCCAGGTTCTTGTTTGTTGCCGAGAGGACCCTCGTGGTGACCCTTATCTTCCTTGTCCCACCTAGTTTATAGAACTCCCCCTCCTCGAGAAACCGCAGGAGCTTGGACTGGGCCTCATGACTCAGGTCACCCACCTCGTCGAGAAACAGCGTGCCTCCTTCGGCCTCTTCTATAAGACCTTTCTTTCCCGAGGGACTCGCACCGCTAAAGGCCCCCCTTTCATAGCCGAACAGCTCGCTCTCAATGAGATCCTTGGGGATGGCAGCGCAGTTCACCACAATCAAAGGGCCTTTGAAATTGGGGCTCCTGTAATGGATGGCGCTTGCAATCAGCTCCTTGCCGGTGCCTGTCTCCCCAATGATGAGCACCGGTGTGTCAGGGCTCTTGGCCACCTGCCCCACAAAGGTCATGACATCCTGTATGGCATGACTTTCTCCAATGAAAAAAGGGACGTTTTCCTTCAGGTACTTTTCTTGGAGGGCCTGGACTTCTTTCCTCAGCCTTACGTTTTCAAGGGCATTGGCAATGGTCAGCTCCAGGCTGTCCATATGGATCGGTTTTACCACATAATCATAGGCCCCGAGCTTCATGGCTGAGATCACGGTCCTGATGTCCTCATAGGCGGTAATCATGATAACGAGGAGGTCCGGGTAGGTCTGTTTGATGCGGCCAAGTGCCTCTATGCCATCCAGGCCCGGCAGCCCGATATCGAGGAGCATTAGATCCGGCACCCCTTGTTCCATGGCCTCAAGGGCCGACTCTGCCGTGGCAAAGGCCTTCACCCTGTAATCCGATTCAAGGGCCGTGGCGATCCCGTTCCTCACAGTGTCTTCATCGTCAACGATATAAATGTCGTAAGTGATCATGACTCCTCTGCGCCCTCTGCCACTGGAATCTCAAACGCGAATTCCGCGCCTCCCCATGGGCTGGAAGATACGATCAGGGCGCCCCCGTGGTCGGCAATAATCCTGTGGGCGATGCTGAGCCCGATCCCCGTGCTGCCGTTCTTGGTGCTGTAAAAGGGGTCAAGGATCTTGTCTCGCAGGTGCTCCGGTATGCCGGGGCCTGAGTCCGCCACGGTGACGCGCACACGACCATTTTCCACACTTGAGGCGATGGCTATTTTCTTGACGCCCTCCATATCCTTCATGGACTCCGCTGCATTGGTAATCAGGTTCAGAACCACCTGCTCCAGCAGGTAGGGGTCTGCAAGGCATTTTGGCAATGGATCCTTGAGATCAATATCCAATGCAATCCCTGTCTTACGGAGAGTTACCTGGGAAAGACTGACCGCTTCCCTGACAGGAGTGTTGATATCGGTAAGGGAAAAAACGGGCGCCCCGGGCCTGGAAAAGTCCATCACCCTACGGATAACCGATTCTATCTTATTGGATGCTGACTGGATCTGATCGAGAATGGACTTGATTTTTTCGGAATCACCCGCATTCTCGGTGATCTTTTCAAGGGTTTTGAGGTAGATATTGATGCCGGAAAGAGGGTTTCGGATCTCATGGGCAATACCGGCAGCCACCCTTCCCAGGGAACTCATTTTGTCCTGAACCCTCAACAGGGCTTCCATCTCCTTTGCCTGTGTCAGGTCGACGAGATTGAGGAACAGGGCCTTTTCTCCATGATAGGTAAAAAGATTTGCCCTGCAGTGAACCCACTTCATCTGCTTCCGGGCACCCCCTGGGTCGACAGGATAGAGACGAAAATCCATATCCAGGATGCCGATCTCGCCCGAAAGGGCCTTTCTGAAACCTTCCCTGACTTTTTCCCTGTCATCCGGGTGAATAAGACCAAGGTAACCCTCCCCGATAACCTCGGGAAACTGCCCGAGAATCTGTCTGTTTTCGGGGTTTTGATAAACGATTCGATTGTTCTGAATCACACAGATCCCAATAAGACAGCTTTCCGTAAGCTTCCGGAAACGATGTTCCTTTTCCCGAAGCCTCTGGGTGTCCTGTCTGTGCTTTTCTTCCAGCTCATTTCTATAAAGTCCGAACGCAATGTCGGAGGCCACATTTTCAAGCAGGGCATATTCTTCGGGGTGGGCCCTCAGGGCCCGTGGGATTGAAACAGAAAGCAACCCATATACCCGATCCTCATACCCCAGCCGTGTCGTCATGGCGCACCTCCCCCTGTGCGCCGGGGATAGCGGGCAGTCCGTGCAGGTGGAAGAAGGGTTGTCGGTCAACACAACGCCGGGCCGGCCGAGGGCTTTGCGGGCCTGATCGGTCAGCTCGCCCCGCTCAAGCATTCTTTTCAAAGGGGAAAAGGCCTCGCCCAAGCCATCCTCTTCAGCCTGGACCAGCCTGTCATTTTCATCCAGCACAGCGATCCATGCATTGTAGTACCCTCGGTTTTCAACCAAGGCCTCACAGATCCCTCGGAGGAGACGTCCTGCATCCCTTTCCTCCATCATGAGCCGGTTGATTCTGCCCATGGCATGAAGGACGAGATTTAGGTGTTCCACCTTTTCTCGCTCCCTTTTCAACCGAAAGGGCCAAAGCCAGAGCAATGAACCAGCCACGCCTCCTGCGAGAACGGGGACCAGGTAGCTCTTATAAATAAGGGGATAGCCCACCAGTATCTTCTGGACAGTGGAAAACAAGGAGAGAAAAAAAGCCCCTAAAAAGAAAGAGAGGGCCATGCCCGCAAGCGCTCGCATATAGGCCTCCACCCTATCCCCTCTGTTGCTTCCTTACAAGATCTCTGGCAAGGGGGATCAAAGTATCTATTCCATAAAAAGATATCACTTTTCCGGAAAGGTAGGGTAGCAGCGGGAGCCCGCTTTTTCAAGAAAGTTCGGACCTGAAAAAGATGAGACAATAGCAATATATTAAAAAGCGATCACGAATTTAAACCACACGTTCTGACCCTCGGTTTTGTTCTTGGCGCCCATTTCCCACTGACTCCTCAAGGAAAAGAAGAGGTTCCTGTTATTATACCAGATGCCGGGTCCCACTGCGAACAAAAGGACAACCATGATCTCCTAACGCACTAAGCATAGACCATGCCAGCAGGCAATATCACGCTCAATTGATTTAAAATCAAAGAGTTACCCCGAGAAAACCCATAAGGTGCGAAGGGAAAAGCAGGGAAGGATTTTGAAAATTTCAAACGTTTTTTCGCA
The DNA here is from genome assembly GCA_029933075.1 of Deltaproteobacteria bacterium. GTDB lineage: Bacteria > Desulfobacterota > DSM-4660 > Desulfatiglandales > Desulfatiglandaceae > JAOZOW01. Next base: position 4,553 of record JAOZOW010000138.1, read on the forward strand.
ATAATTCGAAATCACCGAACAAACGCAATTTGGGAGTTTCTGTCTGGAAC
>JAOZOW010000139.1 GCA_029933075.1 Deltaproteobacteria bacterium
GGTCCTGAAGCCCCTTGCTCACCGAAAGGCTCAGCACCCGTGTCATGAAGGTCCCTGTTTTCACGCCTGTTCCCTTTCAGCCCAATAAAATCGGCACATCCTGCAGAACCGCCCCTTCCGGGCCAAGCCGGAAACGGGTAGCGGGATTTATCATTGGTAAAGCACTTTACCGGGAAAAGCGAGAGTTAAAAAGGAGGGGAACTTTGGGATCCCCGACAAGACTCTATTGATTTTTCTTTCGAAAGGTCACCATGCCCCTCAAGCCCTCACGCAGGACAAAGTCGGGATTAGAGATGGACAGCTCCACCATATAATAGGAAGGCCGTTCAAGCTGAGGAGTCAGAGAGGCCCAGGATATTCTGGTAACCGTGGCCTTGTATCTCTTACCAGGGATTGCCTCCGTGGTGAATTCAGCCTCATCCCCTACCTTCAACTGCACTGCTTCAATCTCATGGACACGGGCTCTTATCAAGATCGGGTCCATCACTCCGATCCTCATAAGAGATGCATGTGCTTTGAACTCTGCCCCATCTCTTAGGGCCGGGTTCACCCATATAACGTGACCTTTTATAGGGGCCATCAACACCCCCTTGGAAGGCACTTGGCCATGCCTCACAGGATATCCAAGCAGTTTCCCCACCACCGCCCGATCCTCTTCTGCAAGTGCTCTCTCTAAAGGCAAACGCTCCCGGACATCGTCTCGTTCTTTGCTAAGCAATTCCATTTCCCTCTGGATCTGCTCAAGACTTTTGGCCGGGGCCATGTTGTGCCTCATTAGCTCCTTTGTTTCTTTCTCCTGATCCTCCAACTCCAAAAGCTTTTTCTTTAGCTCCGCAAGCCTCATCTCCAGGTCCCTGATGCGAAATGAGGATACTCGGCGATGAAGCGCCAGAGCAGCTTCCGGTTTCAACCGGAACCTCACGAGCACCTGGCCTTTTTTTACCGCCTGACCCGGCTGAACAGAAAGCGATGTGACAATGCCATCGAATGGCATTGTCACCTTACGTTCCACTCCGCAGAAGAGTTTGCCGGAAACGACGATATCGGTTCTCCGTGGCTTAATCTCCGGAGACTTGCTCTTTTCCCCCTGCTCGGCCACGAGCGCCTGGGCCCCAATGAAAATCGTACAAAGAAATATTATGGCAAAAGTGAATCTCCGCATCCCATTACTCCTCCCCAGACGCCACCTTTACGTAAGCTGCAAACAGGTCCCCGGAAAGATGCCTAAGCCTGAGCAAAAGGAGATCCCTGTCTTGTTTGGCTGATAGAAGTTCCTTCCGGGCTTCAATCCGTTCTATTCTTCGCCTCAATAAGGCGGGCAACGACTCGCTGCCTGCCTTATAGTGGATCTCACTCTTCCTCTCCCGCAGTCTTGCAAGTCCTTCTGCCGTCCGGGCCAATTCCAGGGTAGTCTCGGCATTTCGAAGAGCTCTCTTTGCAGCCCTCCACCGGATACTCAACCTGTTTTCACTCAGATCCGATTCTATCTCCCGTTGCTTCAAAATCTTTTTCTGGCGATCGATATTGCGCTTCTTGGAAAGGCCTTCCCAGATAGGAAAACTGGCCCCTATGGAAATGAAATAGTCACGCTCTTCTTCCGTATCACTCAAGTCAGGTGTGCGCACGCCCAGATCCAAATCAGGGAGATACCTGGTGTAAGCCGCTGTAATCTTCCATTCCTGAGCCCTTTTTTCCAGCTCGTGAATCCTCAGATCAAAAGAGCGAGACCGTACCTGCTCAAAGCTGGCATTTTCCGGATCAAATGGTCCCAGTACCTGTCGCCTTGCCTCGGGGAGATTCAGAATGATCTTCTGCTTGGGGACCAAGCCCAGTAAAAGATCCAACGCTTCTCTTGCATCGCGCATCAGGGAGAGTATCTTCTTTTTCTCTGCCCGGGCCAAGGCGAGCTCCTGACGGGCAACCTGAACATCCAATGATGTAGCCCTGCCCAGCATCTGGCGCTGCTCTATGAAGGTAAGCTCTTGACGGGCAACCTTAATAAGCTCCTCCTGACTCGCAGCCATCTGATGGTAAGTATCCAGTTCAAGCAGCCTCCGCGCCAGGTCATAAATCCCCTCCGAGATAATTTTCTGGTGCCTCAAGATGGCGATTTTGGTTATGAGCTTTTGGGCTTTCAGATTGAAATAGGCCTTAAAAGGATCATAGGCGCCCGTGCTGAAAGAAATGGAGTAATCTCGAAACCCGATTTTATCTTGACTCGATTCGCTCAGTTTGTAGCTGGTCTTCAGATAAAAATATGGCGCCATGGACCAACGGCTGTCCGATTCATCCAGTTGACGCTTTTCAATCTCAAGGGCGCTCTCTCTAAAGCGGGATGATTGTTCAAGGGCCAGTTGAATGCATCCCTTGAAATCCAGACCCGCCACAGTCTCAGAAATAGCAGCTCCTGCCTCACTCTTCTGGGCCTGGTCCTCTCCTTGCACAACTGTGGCCACCAACAGGAGCAACCCCAGCATGGCGAGCATCAAAAAAGTCCTGATCGGGTGCACCGAAATCCTTTCATTCCTCTCTTTTCTTGTCACAGTACTTCCTCATACCTCTTTGAGGATTCCATCATCCAAAGAATAAACCCGATCGCACCGTGCAGCCACCTCTGGATCATGGGTGACCACAACCAGCGCCGTATCGGAGCGATTCACGATCTTACGGAAATGATCCATTATAAACTGAGTATTCTTCCGATCCAGCTGACCTGTAGGCTCATCCGCAAGGATCACCTGAGGTCTATTGACAAGGGCGCGAGCCACTGCCACGCGCTGTTTCTCGCCACCCGAAAGGAGGTTGGCCGGATGTCGAATCCGGTGCCTCAGGTTGACCAATTCGAGGGCGCTGGTTATCAATTCCGCTCGTTTGCGTCGGCTTACCCCTGCATAGATCAGAGGAAATTCCACATTTTCATACACGGTGGAGTTTTCCAACAGCTCTGAGGACTGGAACACAAACCCCACCTGGTTTCTCCGGAACTGGGCCTGGGCTGATCTCTTCAAGACCAGCACATTCTCTCCTTCAAACAGGTATTGTCCTTTAGAAGGAGAAAGGAACAAACCAAGGATGAAAAGCAAGGTGGATTTTCCACACCCTGAAGGCCCGGTGATTGCCACCATTTCACATTTGTGGACACGAAGGTTGATATCCCGAAGCACGGGAATTCCGCTCCCGCCGTTGCCATAGTCCTTTGCCAGCCCGGAGACTTCAATCAAAGTGTGGCCCTCAGTCATCCTCTGATACCTTATTCGTAGCGGAGTGCGGAGACCACTTCCATACGGCTGGCCTTGATGGATGGAGACAGTCCTGCCCCGACTCCCAGCGCCAAGGCAAAAGCAAACCCCATCCCCACACAGAAAAAGAAAAGTTCTTCGGGCGGATGTGTGCCTAACATGGAAGCCAGCACCTCTATAGCGGCCCGGCCCAGCAGAATCCCAACTGCCGCAGGTATCAGGCTCAGGCACAGGGATTCGGCCATGAACTGGGCCATAATGTCTCGGTCTTCCGCACCAATGGCCTTTTTAAGACCTATCTCCCGGGTCCTGGATCGCACACCGGCCATCATGATATTCCATATCCCGAAACCACCCAAAATGAAAGTAGCTGAAACCGATAGAATCACGAAAAGACGTATAAACCATGCCGTCCTTCTTACCTGTTTCAGGTGGGTCCTGGCAACCTCCACACGGAGCCCCTGGGCGGGCTGCTCGGATCTGACTACAGGGGCAATGGCGGCGGCCACAGCTTCCACGTCATCCCAGGTGTGACACCGTACATAGATATGGTTGGCCCCCTTGAAGCCAGCAATCCTGTCCTGGGCAGTGGTGATAGGTATGAAGATAAAATTGGACCGGGCGAATATTCCCACGCCTCCCAGCACCCCGATCACCCGGTAATAGTTGTCCTCAATACTGAGTAGCCTTCCGGTAGCACGCTGATTCCGGTACAGCCTCCTGGCAAGATCCACGCCGAGCACGCACACCTTTTCTCTGTTCGCCACCTCTCTCGTCCCGAAAAATCGCCCCTCCACGGGCGAAAAACTATTCACCTCCCAGTAGAACTCATCCACAGCCAGGATATTTTTAGCCCAGCTTCTCCGACCGCGCTCCGTGTAAAGGGTCTTCCCTCCCATGAAAGCCGTGAGGCTTACACTGGTAACTTTGGGAATCCGGCGAAGCGCTCTTGCTGTAGACTCCCTAAACCACGGCGTCCTTGAAACGGAGTACTTTTTTAGGTCTTCAAAGTAGAGCTTGATCCTGGTGGCACCACCGATAAGTTCCAAATCCTTGTTGATATTCTCCTTGATATCTTGGCCCATGGTAATTACCACCACAAGCCCGGCAGTGCCGAGGGCTATGGCAAGGGCGACACCTAAGTTCCGCCGCCTCTGGCGGAGAACCTGGCGGAAACTGATTCGCAAAAGGTCATCAAGCCTCATTCGTGAAAACTCTCCATAACCACAAGGCGCCACAGACGCCAAACGCCCCCCATCATTTTCACAGGGAGGAAAAGATACATTCATAGGCAAGACAAGTATTTATACGTCACACAAAACCAGTGTCAACCCAAATA
>JAOZOW010000140.1 GCA_029933075.1 Deltaproteobacteria bacterium
GCCGAGGGAGTCGAGCTTCCTGCGAAAGGCCTCCTCGGCTTGCGCCACATACCCACCCCATTCTGGATCGGCATTGATATTGGGGATGACCGCCGTTCCTGAAACCCCCGTCTTTCTCAACCTTTCTATCACCGCTTTTTCCCTGGCGCCCTTTTCCTTCTGCAGGTCCTCATGAAACTCTTCGATTATCCTGCGAAAAGGGGCGGGGTCCATATCCAGGACATGCTCAAGAACCCTGAGAATGGATTCATTGTCGGCCTGGGGATTCATGGAACCGAGGCATTCGGACAGGAGCGCTTCCCTTGCAATCCCACGCTGCTCAGCGCCGAAGGCCGCCATCTCGCTTTTCAGTCGCTCCACATCCATTGCACCATCCAGGAGTTTCTGAAAAAGCCCTTTTACTTTTCCTTCAATCTCTTTTTTCTTGAACGCTTCCTTCTCCTGTTCGGTCACGGTCAGGCCCTTGGCCTTCTCCATGATGATATCCAAAGTGCTCTTTATCTCTCCCATAGGTGAGTCCCCTCCCGAATCAGCTAAACCCAATGTATCGGGTTGCCTTTGATCCTTGGCATATCAACCGCCCACCCCATCCATCAGGTTCATTCACATCCTTCACCTACTTGGACTGATTTTATTATTATGTAAAACCCAGCACTTCCATGATCTTATTGTGGAGCTTGGGCCTGAAATTCCTGATCCTGTCATTGTTTCGGGTCGGGTGAATGCGGTTTGTCAGAAAAATTACCGTGAGATCCCGCTCCAGGTCTATCCAGATGGAGGTGCCGGTGAAGCCCAGGTGCCCCACACTCGTATCCGAGAAATACTCTCCAGAACTTGACTCCCGCTCCGATGGGGTATCCCACCCCAGGGCCCAGGTGCTTTCACCGACAATCGCCTGCCGGGTAAAAAATTCCCTGACCGTCTCCTGCCTGAAAAAATCTTCTCTGTCACCCCTGTAATGCTCCAGAAGCACTCTCACAATCCTGTAAACATCTTCCGCTGTCCCGAAAAGGCCTGCGTGACCTGAATACCCTCCAAGGGCATAGGCGTTTTCATCATGGACCTCGCCTTGTAGCACCCTCTTCCGCCACGGACAGTCTTCGGTGGCGGCGAAGACCTCTCCCTGAAAAGATCCGGGGATAGATTCCGAATACAAAAAGGTCCGCTCCAATCCAAAGGGTTGGTAGAGACGATCCTTGAGGAATTGATCCATGGACACACCGGATGCCTCTTCCACCAGCCATTCGAGGAACATAAATCCCAAATCGCTGTAAATACACGCCTCACCGGGCTGATAGACCAGCGGTTCATCTACAAGCCATGCTCTCAGTATTCTCTTCCTCTCCTCCGGCCCGTACTTGACAAGATCAAGATAATAGGGCCGCCAGTCATCTAAGCCCCCACAATGGTTGAGGAGCAAGCGTGGCGTCAGACTACCTTTATCTCCAAGGGAAGAGGCCTTAATGATCTCTGTGAGGGACTGATCAAGACTTATCCTGCCTTCATCAACCAGTTTCATGCAAGCCAAGGAAGTTGCCAAGGGTTTGGTCAATGAGGCCAAATCAAAGATGGTTTTTCTCCTCATAGGCACGCTGCAGGGATTGAGTGACGCATTACCTACTTTCTCGAGGAAAACAACATCCCTGTCCAAAGCCACTAAAAGCACGGCCCCCGGATATACACCCTCCTCCAGACCCACCCGCAGGAGATCATTAACGGGATCTTTTCTGAGCATAGAAGACGAAAACCCCTTGGAAAGCAATCACGGTTGTGGTAATAGCCAAGGCCTGTCTCAGGCAACTCCTGGATTTAATATTGAAAAATCCATAGCCTAAGGCGTCATAAAAGTATACATTCAAAGCCCATGACAGACAACGACAATATATATTATCTGACCTATGAGGGCAGGGAGATCACCCTCCTGGGCACGGCCCACGTGTCCAGAGAAAGCGCCGAACTGGTCCGTCGGATTATCGAAAACGAAAGACCGGATACGGTATGTCTCGAGCTCTGCGAGTCCAGATACCAGGCCCTCACCCAAAAGAACCGCTGGCAGGATACAGATCTAATAAAGGTCATCAGAGAAAAAAAAGCCTTCCTTCTCCTTTCCAATCTGATACTTGCTGCCTTCCAAAAGAGGATCGGACAAAAACTTGGCGTGGATCCGGGAGAGGAAATGCTCCAGGCCGCAAAAGCTGCCAAAGAGCTGGGGGCCCGCATTCATCTGGCAGACAGAAATATACGAATCACGCTATCCCGGGCATGGCGCCTTATGGGTCTGTGGTCAAAAGTGAAGCTTTTAGCGGAGCTTCTTACATCCGCAGGGGAGCTTGAATCGATCAAGGAAGAAGACATTGAAGAAATGAAGAAGAAGGACGTCCTTGAAGCTCTGCTCTCTGAAATTGGTGAAACCATGCCCGCACTGCGACTCATCCTGATCGATGAGCGGGATCAGTATCTGGCATACAAGATCAGAAACGCCCCGGGCAAAAAGATAGTGGCGGTTGTAGGTGCCGGACACATCCCGGGCATCAAACAGTACTGGAATGAACCGATAGACATCTACCGACTGGATCAGATGCCCCCCAGAGGGAGGATTGTCGGTATAATCAAATGGCTCATTCCTATCATGATAATTGGGCTGGTGATGGCGGGCTTTTTCAGGGCGGGAACCAGTGCCGGCGCTCACATGATCAAATGGTGGATTCTGGCAAACGGTGTACTTGCAGGCTTAGGCGCCCTCGCTGCGCTGGCCCATCCGCTGACGGTGGCATCCGCTATTGTTGCCGCCCCGCTCACATCCCTCAATCCGATGGTTGCGGCCGGGTGGGTTTCGGGACTTGTGGAAACTTTGATCGGAAGACCAAAGGTCAGGGACTTTGAAAATCTCCCTGATGATATCCTTTCTGCGAAAGGATTCTGGAAAAATAAAATCACAAGGATCCTTCTGGTAGTCGTGTTCACAAACATGGGCAGCGCCCTCGGGACCTTTGTGGCCATCCCCCTGATGATGAGGGCCTTTACGTAGGCAGCAACCAAAAGGAGTCTTTCTTACGCATGAGTCATACGCTCAGTCTGAGAGAGCTTGCCCTAAAAAAAATCCACCATGCCCATGGCCGCTTCACAAACCCTTTTAGCAAGGTTCGCCATGGAAACCCCGCTCGGATCCTCCTATGGAAACTTTTTTCAAAGAACCATTTTCGACAATACTACCACCAGGAACGGGTGATTCCTGTATCGGTGGACTGGGATTCGGTCAAACGTGACAAGGGATTGTCCGTCACGTTCCTCAAACATGCCACCTTGCTTGTCAAAGACGAGGGGAAATACATACTCATAGACCCCGTATTCTTTAAGTTTTCCTGGTTCGTCAAGGATTTTAGCCCGCTGGCATTCAGTCTCGGTGAAATGCCACGGCCCGATCACGTCCTTATCACCCACGGGCATTACGATCACCTGGACCGAGCTTCCCTGGTAACTATCTCTGTTGATACCAATATTATCACACCACTGGGCTACAAAAGGCTGCTCAACGCTATCGGCATGAAGCGGATGGTCCAACTGGATTGGTTTGAGACCTTTCAAAACCGAGATCTCACGATCACACTCCTCCCCTCCAACCATTGGACCATGAGAAATCCCATAAAAGGCCCCAATCGCTCCCTATGGGGTTCATACCTGATCAGGACATCTACCGGACATACCCTTTTCATAGCGGGTGACACGGCATACTTTGAAGGCTTCAAGGAGATGGGAAAGGAGTTCAACATCGATCTGGCGATCTTTAACTTGGGAGCATACGAGCCGAGGTGGTTCATGGCCTCAAGTCATATGAATCCTGCTGAGACGGTTCGGGCCTTTCGTGAACTCGGCGCCCGGCATCTTCTCGTTGTTCACTGGGGGACCTTTCGCCTGGGGGACGAGCCTATCCATCTGCCTCCTATCCAGATCCGGAGGGAAATGGAAAAACATGGTCTCCTGGACCGCCTCGTGGACCTCAGACATGGGCAGACGTTGTTCTACGATCAGTACTCCACCCTGGCGTAAGAAGGCACTGCTCTCTTCTCGAAGGTGGGCAAGGCCTTCGATAAGAACGGATTCCCTGCAGAAAAAAGCCCAAGCACAGGTCTCCCGCACTTGGGGCTTTTCCTTGCACAAGTAAAATGATATCGCTTCTTACACCGCGTCCTTGAGGGCCTTACCCGGCACAAACTTGGGGATTCTCTTGGCCTTGATCTTGATCTCCTCTCCTGTCTGGGGGTTTCTTCCCTTCCTGGCCTTCCTTTTCACTACCTTGAAGGTCCCGAACCCAACGAGGGTAACCGCATTTTTCTTTTTCAATGCCTTTGTGATACTGGAAAAAATGCAGTCCACCGCCGCCTGAGCCTCCTTTTTAGTGCTCACAACCTTCGCTACCTCATTGACCAAATCAGCCTTGTTCATC
>JAOZOW010000141.1 GCA_029933075.1 Deltaproteobacteria bacterium
TGGTAGCGGGGGCCGGATTCGAACCAGCGACCTTCGGGTTATGAGCCCGACGAGCTACCTGACTGCTCCACCCCGCGAGAAATTTTTAATTTATCACCAGAGATTTTTTTTGTCAAATACAAAACCCGAGGCTGTAGTCTCATACGCACGCACAACTTTATTATAGCGTCAACAAGGAAGCTGAATGGTGAAGGTGGTTCCCTTGCCCGGCCTGCTCTCGGCCCAGATATCACCTTTGTGGGCCTGCACAATCTTATAAGAGATGGAAAGCCCCAACCCAGATCCTCCCTCCCTGGTGGTGAAAAAAGGCTCAAAGATATGATCCAGGGCCTCTTCTTCTATACCTACGCCCTCGTCACTGATTCGAATTTCTATGCCCTTGGCACACTCTGCGGTGCTTACTCTTATCCTGCCACCCTGCTCCATGGCCTCCAGGCCGTTGGTAATGATGTTGATGAACACCTGTTTCAGTTTGTCGGGATCACAAGTTATCTCTCTGAGGTCGGCCCTGAGGGAAGCCTCAAATTCGTATTTGTCTGGATCAGAGGTTTCGCTCATAAGGCTCAGCACATCCCTGAGTACCGAGTTAATATCGGCCGGCCTTTTCATGAGCCTGTATTCTCTCGTGAAATCACCCAGGTTCTGAACGAGCCTTTCCAGACGGCTCACTTCATCCAAAATCATATCCAGCTTCTGTAGGGCCTTTTCATCCGTGAGAGTCTGCTTGATCTGTTGTGAAAACCCACCTATGATCATCAAGGGATTCTTGATTTCATGGGCTACGTGGGCAACTGTCTTGCCCACGGCGGCCAGCCGCTCAGACTGCAGGAGCTTCTTCTCCAGTTGCTTCTGCCTCGATACATCTCTTATGATGGCGGTAAAAGTGACCTCCCCCTCCATTTCATGGTAGGACAGGCTGAGCTCAATGGGAAATTCCTCTCCTCCTTTTCTGAGCGCCGTCAAGGAGAGCGTTTCACCCAGGACTTTCGGGGTTCTCGTAGCCAGAAAGCGTCTGATATACCGATGGTGGTCCCCGTATTGGCGGGGAATGAGAATATTGAGGTTCTTCCCCATCACCTCCTTCCTTGAATATCCGAATATTTTCTCTGCAGCATCATTGAAAAGGACGATCCTCTGCTCCTGATCAACGCTCAATATCCCGTCGGTCGCCGTATCCAGGATGTTCCTGATCCGCTTCTCCGAGGCTTGCAGCCTTTTGATCAGCCGACGATATTCTGTCACATCCCTGGAAATCTCAACAAAGTACTTGGGCCTTTTGCCCTCCACGCTCACCGGGTACATGATGCGGACCAGCTCTTTCAGGTCGCCTCCTTCGAGCCTATGATAATGGGTGACCTCTATTCGCCTGCCTGTCTCCCTCGCTTTCTCAAGGGGGCAGGGCTGTCTGTCAAATACACAGGGTTGATGAGACCGGTAAAGCACCTGATAGCATCTCCGGCCCAGCACCTCTTCCTTTTTGAGCCCACAGTGCCTCAAAAACACCTGGTTGACATCCTGGATTCTGAAGTCCTCATCAATCACCATGATCTGCTCATGGATACCGTCAAAAAGGGTCTCCAGAAAGACGCCCCCCATCTTTATCTCCTCTATCTCCCTGTCCTTCCGGGCCAGGCGCTCTTTCAGGAGGGCTATTTCCTTTATTAGACCTTTATCGATCCCTTCATCCATATTTATTCTCCCCTGACGGGACAATAAAAAACATATTCCAACGCCAAGACATCGAACATCTCATCCGTCCCCGATCTTATGGCGCTATAAAGGTCTTTCAGAGACCGTGCCCTGCGCAATGAGGAGCGATACTCGGGTTCACTGAAAAACATGGGATCAACGGGGAGCAACACATGATCAAGGGGTCCATAATATTGAACGCCAAACATCTTCTTCATCCTGAAGATCTCTCTGTACATATGCCGGACCAGATCAGTCCTCAGCACCGGGCTTACCTGGTTAATCAGGCAGTCCATAAGTCCCATGAGGTAATAGATTTCTCTCATCCTTTTTTCACTTCCCCGGTTTGCGAAAATGGCCCGAATGCTGAAAGCCATGCTTCCTTTTAAGACAAAATGAGGGGGCAGAGTCTTGCGGGTCTCTATCTGTTCGGCCTGGGACTTCAAAAACTGGGAAAAATGAACGCTCCCCCATGGGGCCTTCCGAAACTCCCATGGTCCTGAAGAAATCAGATTCCCAGGTGGACCATGAAACCTGTTCTTTAAAGCGATTATCTTACCCATGTCCTTTTGCGCTGCGCCCCTTCTCAGGGTCGCGGATGGCACTTCTCGTGGAGCGCCTTCAATCGTTCCCTGGTCACATGCGTATATATCTGGGTGGTTGAGATGTCAGCATGTCCCAGCATCACCTGGACCGACCTCAAATCCGCCCCTGCTTCAAGCAGATGACTGGCAAAAGAATGTCGGAGGCTGTGCGGGGTAATATTCTTTTTGATCCCCGCGCTCCTGCCATACGCCTTGATAATCTTCCAGAACCCCTGTCGGGTCATGGGCCTTCCTCGCAAATTCAGGAAAAGATAATGGGAGTCCTTCCCCTTTATGATCCGTGGACGCCCTTGAGCCAGATATGCCCTTAGGGCGGCAAGGGCCTTTTCTCCAACAGGCACGACCCTCTCTTTGGAGCCCTTCCCCAATGTCCGCACAAACCCCGCCTCAAGATTCAAGCCGCTCAGCTTCAGGCCCACCAACTCGGACACCCTCAGACCCGTGGCATAGAGGAGCTCCAGCATGGCGTTGTCCCTCAAGCCTTTCGGAGACACCCCATCAGGTTGGCCCAGGAGCCTTTCCACTTCGGCTCCGCTCAGGACACCAGGCAATCTCCTTGCCAGCTTCGGGGCCTCAACGAGCCTTGCAGGGTTTTTATTGATCCTCCCCGAACCTGAAAGATACCGGAAAAAACCCCTGATGGCAGAAATGTTTCTGGCCATAGACTTAGGAGAAAGGGCGTGCCCGAGGGTGCGTACGTACAGATTGATCTCCTCTCGGGAGGTGTTCAGGGGGGTGTGTCCCCGGGCCGCCAAGAATTCCAGGAATCTATTCAAATCCCTGCTGTAGGCCTCCACGGTGGCATTGGCCAGCCCCCTTTCGATTCTGAGGAAATTGATAAATCGATCCACCAGTTGGTCCGCGTTCAAGCCGCACCCCCTGCGTTAGCGATCAAAATCATAAAAGTGCGAGTTTCTCGTAATGATTCTCGGTCCATCCGATTCCACCACCACCATCTCCTCCAGCCTGACCCCGCCCCGCCCCGGGATGTAGATCCCCGGTTCAACGGTTACCACCGATCCCTGTTTCAATTCCGAGGGCCTCAAAGGCGACAGCCTCGGTCGCTCATGGGTTGCAAGACCCACCCCGTGGCCGAGTCCATGGCCAAAATACTCGCCGAATCCGGCATCCCCGATAACCTTCCTGGCAGTGGCATCAGGATGGTCGGTTGCAACACCTGGTCGGATCTCCCGGAGTGCCGCAAGCTGGGCGCTCCTGACCGTATTGTAGATCTTCTTAAATCCATCTTCAGGCTCTCCGAGGAAAACCGTCCTGGTCATGTCGGAACAATACCCATCCAGCTTGACTCCCACATCCAGGATCACCGGTTCCCCTAACTGGATCTCACGCTCTGTTGGGACAGCATGGGGCAAAGCACTGTTGGGACCTGAAGCCACAATAGGGGGAAAAGCCATTCCTTCTGCACCAGCCTCCCGCGCAAGGCACTCAATCTGCCATGCCACATCCTTTTCCTTTATGCCCGGTTTGAGCCAGGGGATCAGTTCGTCCAGGACCCCTGAGATCAAATCAGCTGAAGCCTCAATGATCTCGATTTCCCCCTCATCTTTTGCCTCCCGCATATCCTCTACTATGCCCTCAAGGGGAACCAAGTCCACGGAAAGGCCCATCTGATTAATTCTTTCCAGGAGTTCCCGATGAAGGGCACAGGTCACAAAAGACTCCTCGAAGCCCAGCCTCCTGGTACCAATACTCCCTATTGCCTCACAAAAACCCGCTACAAAGCCCTCTTTAAGGATGTGGACCTGAAAATGAACAGCCTCTGCCTCCGCCTCGGTGGCATACCTGGAATCTGTGACAAGAAGACAATGACTCTGGGTTATGAGAAGAGACCCTGACGATTCATTTATCTGGGAGTCCTCTGCCCTAAATCCTGATAGATACCGCCTGTTCTCGGGTTGGATAACCCAGATCGTGTCGCATGACAGGGCCCTGAGCTTCTCTTTGAGGGCGGACACCCGTCTGGGGAATGCGGATTCCTCCATTTTCCTCCATGACCTTTCATAATCTTAGGTCAAAATCAGCAACCACCGGTAGAACTGGTGGTATGAGAAAGTCCCCAAGAGAGGGCAATTCAGTAGCGCTAATTAAACCAAAATTCGAATACCCCCTACCGCAGCCGCGGTGCAGGC
>JAOZOW010000063.1:0-6014 GCA_029933075.1 Deltaproteobacteria bacterium
GGGTCTTGGCACTGCCATGGCTTATGGCTGATCTGGCGTGAGGGTGGTTGCGGGGTGCCTTTTGCGTGATAGGACCGGCTCAGGCTACGGCCCGGTTTTGATCCGCAAGGTTCTCCTCCACGAGTTCCAGCGGTATAAGCACGCGGATCGGCTCCTTAATGCCTTCTGTTCTCGTAAAACCCTTCAGGCGATTCAGCAGCATGGGGCTGATCTCCTGACCCCGGGAGATCAACAGCTTGCCTTTTTCGGTACGCACATCCCGATCAAGAATCATACCCGGCTTGAATTCATGGACCATCAAATCCCTGGCCATATATCTCGCCTCGTCCCCGAGTAGGGCCTCCATCTCAGCTAAGATATCTGGGTCGTATCGCCCCAAACGTTTCTTAAGCTCACTTAGCGCCCTTCCCTTGTGGAACCCCTTTGCTTCCAGCACATCAAAATCGAGCACTACCTTCAGGATCCTGGCCCCCAAAGGGATCGCCTTCCCTTGCCGCGCATCCCTGGGAATGCCCGATCCATCGAAATGCTTCTCTTGATACCGTACGATCTCTGCAACCTTTTGGAGGCGCGGGATATTGGAAAGGAGGTCGGAGGCGATCATGGGATGCATGTCAAACAGTTGGGTTTCTTCAGCACTGAGGCTTTCGCCTTTGTAGAGTTTGTTTAGGGCCTCCTGGGGCAATATGACACAACCTATCTGGGACAGCATAGCCGCCAGTTCAAGCTGCCAGGCATCCGGGACCCCCAGATTGCCAGCAATCTGTGTCACATATCGTTTTACCCTCGACGACCTGCCGAAGGCCTCCGGGTTCACCAGGGAAAGGACCTCATTGAGGACCTTAATGCTTCCCTTCAGTGTCTTCTGGAGGAGTTCTCGCTCCGCGGTCACCAGCCGGTACTGATCGATCCCCAGACTGATTGCCTTTGCCAGGAGGTCAATGGAGCAGGGCTTGGTCAAAAACCGAAAGATCTGCCCCTCATTGACCGCCTGAATGGTATTTTCCAGGTCCGCATTTCCGGTGAGCACCATTCGGACCGTATCAGGGGCCAACTCCTTTACCCGGGAGAGGAATTGAATGCCATCCATGACCGGCATGCGGAGATCTGAAATCACTACCGCAAACGGCCCCCGGTTCTTGACCGTTTCCAGCCCTTCCTGCGGACCTAAGGCGGTCTCAAGAGAGAACTTTCTTCTCAAATGTCGCTGAATCCCGTCAAGAACATTTCTTTCATCATCCACGAAAAGGACCTTTTCAGTCATCGGGTCTCACCCCCTCTTTGATATCATTACAGATCTCCTGCCACTCATGAATCCGGCCGATCAGGCCTAAACGCTCCAAGTAGCTGAAATCAATGCGCGAAACTGCATTCTCCATGGGTAACGACCGGTTCCCATCATGTTCCAGGCCGTTAGCCACATGAACAATGGTGAGCGGAACAGGACCTTCGGCCAGGCAATTCTTTGGGGCGTGATGAAATGCAACTGCCTCTACAATGGTATCAGGAATGCCCCAGAGTCCCAGGAGATAGGCGCCCACTTCAGCATGACTGGTCCCCAGCGCCTGGACCTCTTTTTCATAAACCGATGCCTCCTGTTCCTTCGCTTCCCTGAGCAACGCCCCGTAATTTTCCGGGATATTGGCAATAAGGACCAACTTTCCCACATCGTGAAGGAGGCCTGCCATGAAAGTATCGTCCACCATCTGCCGATCCATCTTCTGTTTCAAGGCCACGGCCTTGCAAATGGCCCCGGTTCTAATGCTGTGGTTCCATAGGGCGTCGATTCCAAAAAGAGGCACACCCTCTTTTTCGAATTTGGAGAATATGCCCACGGTCAGCACCAGTGCGCGCACCGTATCAAGACCCAGGAGCCCTACGGCCTGAGCTGGGCTCGAAATGTGCCGGGGGATGCCAAAAAAGGCCGAGTTGACCAGCTGAAGTATTTTGGCGGTCATCCCCAGGTCCCTGGCGATTACCTCCCCTACCGTCTGGATGGAGCAATCAGGAGACTGGAGCAGGTCTACCAGTTCGGTATAGATGGAGGGCAGGCTGGGAAGAGATTCCATTCTGGAAACAAGGCGTTTTAAAGAATCCTGCGCCAACAGGTCTCTCAGGGCGCAGGCCCGGTTTATGGTAGACTTAAGGGCGGCTGCTTGGCAGGGTTTGAAAAGATACTGGTGGGCGTGCCTGACCGTTTTCATGGTCGCTTCCTTGTCCGACTGGCCGGAGAGGATAATACGAACCGTGTCAGGATAGCGTCTTTTTACCTCGCTCAGCAGCTGAGCGCCGTCCATCTCGGGCATTCGCATGTCAGAGACCACCACGTCGAAGCGCTCCTGTGCCATAATCTCGAGGGCCTGGCGACCGCTCCGGGCAAATTTCATATCCCATTCACCACGCATTGCCCTAAGCATGCGCCTGAGGCCCTGAAGAATCAGGGGTTCATCATCCACAAAAAGGACACTTTTTTTCATGGCTCCCAGCCCTTACCTGGATTCTGGGTGTATGGGAAGACGAATAACAAAGGTCGTCCCCTTGCCTTCCTCCGTGTCAAAACTGATGGAGCCGCCATGTTTTTCCACAACAACCGAGTGAGAGATGGCAAGGCCCTGGCCCGTCCCCCTTCCCACCTCCTTGGTGGTAAAAAAAGGATCAAAGATCCGCGATCTATTCTTCTCGGGTATGCCACAGCCCGTATCGCTGATGGAGACCTCCACTGTATCTCCGTTGGCCCTCGTACTCACCCTTATGGTCCCCTTTCCATTGTGTCCATCCCCGACCACCTCGGAGATGGCATGGGCGGCATTTATAATCATATTCAGAAATACCTGATTGAGTTCTCCAGGATAACAGGACACCAACGGCAGCGAAGGATCGAAGTCCGTCTCCATCTCGGCCACGTATTTCCACTCATTCCTTGCCACCGTGATGGTGCTCTCAAGGGACTTGTTAATGTTAACCGCTGTTTTTTCATCACCACCCGGGTGAGAAAATTCCTTCATGGAGCGTACTATTTTGCTTACCCGCTCGACCCCTTCCAGGGTTTGCTCAATGGCCGTGGGGATCTCTTCAACAAGGTAGTTCAGGTCTGCTTCCTCAACTGCTGTCTCTACATCCTGAATAAGACTCTCCGTGACCTCCCCTTTCTTTGCTGCCTGCAGTAGCTGCCCGTACACATGGAGGACCCGCTCAATATCTTTGAATGCATCCTGCAAGAAACGGGTATTGTCTCCAACATATTGCGTGGGTGTATTGATTTCATGGGCAATACCGGCGGCTAATTGGCCTATGGACTCCAATTTCTGGGCTTGGGCAAGCTGGCTCTCCAAGAATTTCCGCGCGGTGATATCGGCGCCCATCAATAGAACACCGGGCCGCTCCCTGTCCTCTTCAGGGATCGCATTCAACGTGATTCCGAGGAACCTCTCCCTCCCGTCCTTTCTGGTGAAGCGAATATCGTCCAAACGCACGATCTGGCATCTTTCCTGGCAAATCTTGATGCCTCTTTCAATCTTGTCCCAGTCCCATTTTATGCCGCATCGGGAAAATGGTTTACCTAAGGCATCCTTTGAGGGAATGCCGAATGTCTCTTCCGCCACCTTGTTCCACCTGGCAACGATGAGGGAACCTGATAGACCGATCACGATGGAGGATATTGCGGCAATCAGGTTTTCAGTCTCCCTGCGCGCATCCTCCATGGCCTTTTCCACCTTTTTGCGCGCGCTTATGTCCCTCACGATTCCGATGGCATGCCACTTCCCCCTTATGCTGACAGAAGAGAGGGAAAGCTCCACGGGGAATTCAGTCCCATCTTTTCTCTTGGCCGTCAGCTCAAGGGTCCTCCCTACTGCAGGCCCCTTGCCCGTATCCCGAAATCTATTAAACCCTCTGTGGTAAGTTTCAAAAAAACGGTCCGGGGCAACAAGCGTGTGGAGATGCCGCCCAAGCGCCTCTTCTCTTCCATGGCCGAATATCTTCTGAGCGGCCCTGTTCCAGAAATCGATCCTGCCCTCATGATCCATCATAATAATGGCGTCCTGGGCGGAATCGCTGATAGAACGGAATTTCTCCTCGCTCTCCTTCAGCTCGGCCGTCCGGTCCTGTATGAGCTCCTCTAAATCTTCAAGGTGCCTCTGTTTCTCAATCTCCAACTTTCTACGGCGCAAGGCATTATCAACGCAGATCAATATCTGGCTCTTGTCAAATGGCTTTATGACATATCCATAAACACCCTTTTCCAAGGCCTTTTCCGCCTCTTGGAGGTCATCCACGCCCGTGACCATGATTGCGGCGGTACCCGGGTATTCTTCAATAACATGACCGACAAGGTCGATCCCCGACTCGCCCGGCATGATCACATCGCTCAATATGAGGTCAAAGGACTGTTCCTTCAGGCACTGGCGCGCTTCCGCAGCATCCGAGGCTAAGGTGCAGTCATACCCCTCCTTCCGAAGGATCTTCTCCAGCATTTGCCTGATGCTTTCGTCATCCTCTACAATCAAAACCCTTTCCCGCATCTCCATCGAGTCGCCTCCATTCCCACATCGTCTCTTCCTACCTCCTGCAGACGGGCCTCTCTACCTGGGCCGGAGGATTTTTTTCGATAGGCCAAAACCAGGGCTGACTCGGCCTCTTGCCGGCGGAAACGTCATGTCGCCAGGACAAAAGCGCACTAATTTTTCGGCGCTCTTGCCTGCTGCAAGCAGGGAGAAAAATATCCCCGGCCCGGTCAGCACCTGTTGTGCCAGGTACAGGGGCAAAGGGAGGGTTTCCCCTTCGCTCCGGGGTGACCTTGGGCCGTAATGCAAATTTCTTATTCTTTTATCGGCAGGATAAGGGGAAAAGATAACAAGAATTGTTCATTTTCCCAGTGCCTCTCTCACCTTGGCGGCGAGGGCATCCGGGTAGAAGGGCTTTTGTATGAACACAACCCCTTCCTCCAGCACCCCGTGGTGGGCAATGGCATTGTCCGTGTATCCCGACATAAAAATCACTTTCATCCCTGGGAGTTTTGCCCGGAGCCGCTCGGCCAGCTCACGGCCGTCCATCCCGGGCATCACCACATCGGTCAACAAAACATGGACAGGTTCCTCATGCCGATCTGCCACTTCCATGGCATCCTTGCCATCCCGGGCAACGAGCACCCGGTAACCGTACAGTTCGAGAAAGCTCTGGGCCATCTCCCGAACTGTCTCGTCATCTTCCACTACCAGAATCGTCTCACTGCCCCTGAGCTGCCCTTTCGGCAATTTCTGCTGCTCGGCGGCAGGCGCACCCGAGGTAGCCCGGGGCAGATACACCTTGAATGTGCTCCCCTTGGCGGGCTCACTGTACACCCATACGTAGCCCCTGTTCTGCTTGACAATGCCGTAAACCGTGGAAAGTCCCAGGCCCGTACCTCGGCCTCTTTCCTTGGTGGTAAAAAAAGGATCAAAAATGCGGGACTGGGTCTCTTTGTCCATTCCCACGCCGGTGTCCGTGACTGCCAGCATCACATATTCGCCCGACCGGTTTTCAATGCCGTGATCCAGAAAATAGGCGTGGTCGAGCTCAACATTGGCCGTCTCAATGGTGAGCTTGCCCCCGCGGGGCATGGCATCCCGGGCATTGACCGCCAAATTCATGATCACCTGGTCCATCTGCCCGGGGTCCGCATATACAAGCCAAGGCTCCGGTTCAAGGACGGTCAAAAGATCAATATCCTCCCCGATCAGACGGCGGAGCATCTTCTCCGTGCTTTTAAGCACCTCGTTCAGGTCAAGCATCTCGGGCTGGATCACCTGCTTACGGCTGAAGGCCAAGAGCTGGCGTGTCAGGGAGGCCGCTTTTTTCCCGGCTTTTCGAATCTCGTCGATGTTCCCATGAATGGGGATATCCTCGCTCAGCTCCATCAGGGCAAGCTCTGCATTGCCGATGATGGTGGTGAGCAGGTTGTTAAAATCATGGGCCACGCCGCCAGCAAGCACCCCTATGGCCTCCATCTTCTGGGCCTGGCGGAGCTGCTCCTCCAG
>JAOZOW010000063.1:6114-11732 GCA_029933075.1 Deltaproteobacteria bacterium
CTGCAAAACGAACTGTTCAGAAAGGTGAAGTTTCCATCAAGGTCAACCTCGTAGTAACCATCTTCTATGGCCTCAAGGATGGTGCGGTATTTCTCCTCGCTCTGCCTGAGCGCCTCCTGGGCGTTTTTGCGGTCGGTGATGTCCTTGACATACTCAATTACCCGCACCACTTCTCCATCCTCTTTCATGGGGTAGGCCATGAGCTCGATCCAGCCCGGTGGGTCTATCCCCATGGAAACGGGCATGATTTCCGAATGGGGAAGCCCTGTCTCTATGGCGCGAATACTGGGGCATGAAGGACATGGAGATTCTTTTCCATGGTAGACCTCATAGCACTTTTTCCCCTTGAGCGGCATCTTTGATTGAAATCGCTTTTCCATCCACAAATTCGTTCGCACGATATTTAAATCGCGATCAAGAACACTGACCCCGTCCTGGATGCTATCGAATACACTGCTGAAAAATCGTTCTCTCTCCTTCAGGGACTCCAGGGCCTTACTCCGGGCCTCGGAGCGTTCGCGGAACGCAAGTCCATAGGCCATGACAACTTCCATTAGGGGGGCACTGATTTTTCGGGTAAGTTCCACCAGTTTGGCCTCGGGCAGCTTCTCCGCTAAAAAAGAGAGGGCCTGTTCATGCATCTCCACGATCTCCTCGAGGGGAATTCTCGCAAGCACCAGCTCTCGGCCCAGATCGGCGGCCGAAACCAGGTGCTTCTCATCCGGATCCGCCACATACTCCATGAGCACCCTGCAATACTTCTTCTGCACAGATTGACTCACCATGGTTACCCCCACATCCGAATGCTTCTCGGCGTGTCCCCTGACCGTACCTGCCCGCTTCCTTTCATTCGCGGCCAGGGCCACCTACCGTCTCAAAACCAGCACTGCTGCATCGTCCGTAATACGGCCCCAGTCTTCAAGTATTCTTCCTGCCAGCCCCTGCGCATCCGAGAGCAGCCCTTCATCATAGCTCCACAGGTCGATCAACTCCCGGATCCCATCCGTGAACATGAGCACCCAGTCTCCCTGGAAAAGGGGCAATGTCTCAGGGGTCAACTTACTGTATCCGCCACCCACGATCCCATAGTCGCTCATCAAACAATGGACTTCCCTCTGTTCCGCGGGCCCATTGGTCTCCTTCCTGGCAATGATAAGTCGGGTGTTGCCCACTCCTGCGTAAGTGAGGGTGCTTGCCTGTTCATCAATCACCGAGATCCCCATGGCCACCCCCCTGGTAGCGCGGATCTCGGCATCACACCCGGCAAACAGCTCGGGCAACGGGAGAGAAAGGTGATCTCCCACATACTCAATGGCCGCTTCAGCGGCCCTCTGTGCAAATATGCCATGGCCCAGGCCGTCCACCACGCAAAGGGTGGTCCTTTTCTCCTCCCTCCAGTAGGCGATGCGGTCCCCGCAATGGGATATATTCCTGAAGGGACGTATGGCCGTGCCTATCTCAAGGTCTGCCATTTCCTGGTTACGATTCGCGTGCCAATCCCAAGAGTTGACTGGATTTCGAACTCATCCATGAGTCGCATTACGCCCGGAAGACCTCCCCCCAAACCGCCCCCCGTGCTGAAACCATCTTCCAGGGCCTTTCCGACATCCGCAATGCCAGGCCCGTGGTCCTCGGCGGTGACCTCCATCCCAACCCTGCCATCCATCTGGATGGGGCTAAGGGTGATGGTGCCGCCCCTGAGGGCGTGAAACCAGAGATTGCTGGCCAGTTCGGAGACGCTGATTGTGAGATGAAAGGCGGCGGTTCGTTTTAAGCCCATGGCATCTGTCATTGCCCTGGCAGCCCGCCTTGCCTGAGAGATATGGACTTCCTCGGTGACCCGGACAATGACTTTCCCCGGCCCGTTTTCCATTTCTATTGATGCATCAAAAGTCATTTCAAACCTACTTAATCTGCCCCTATGGGATATCCTGTTGTGCCTTTCAAGCCCGCCTCCTGACAATGGCAATGCTTACCACCGTATGCCCGGGCTTTGAATCAATGCGGAATTCGTGGACCAGCCTCCTCGTACCGGGCAGCCCCGCCCCCAACCCGTTCCCGGTGCTGAATCCCGGCTCTATGGCCTGGTCAATGTCCGCGATTCCGGGGCCATGGTCCTCGACCCTCACCCTGATCTTCGCTATGCCCATTTCAGAGGCATCCGTAATGACGCACACCCCCTTTCCAGCGTACTGGATGACATTGCGCGTCAGTTCCGAGATAGCCGTAGCGAGACGCGCCTGGTCAGCAGGGCCGAAGCCGAGCTTGCGGGCCATTTCCCGCCCCTCGTGACGTGCACGCACCACATCTCTGCTGTCCTCTATCTTGACGGCTTTCTCATTCATCTATTGCCTCCTCTTGATCAACTCCCTGAGCTTATCAACGCCCTGTTCCAGGTTAACAGCCGTCTCAACTCCGGTCAGCTCCCTGCCCATTTCCACCAAGGTGAGGGCCACCTCTGGCCGCATGCCGCAAATTACCGCCTCCGCCCCAAGGGTCTTCACCATGGAGGCGGTCTCGTTCAGGATCCTGGCCATGAACGAGTCCACTACATTCATGGCCGTAATATCGATCACGATTCCTTTGGCTTCGGTCTTCTTCACCATCTCCAGGACATCTGCTTGAAACTCAAGCGCATCCTCATCCGTCAGATCCACATGAATGGAGGTCAAAAGAATATCCCTGAGCTTAAGTATGGCGATCTTCATGAGTCCACCCCCTCGTCCCGGGGCTCAACCCTGCTGCCGATCAGGGCGAATGCCTCTTTCAGGCCCGCCCGGAGCGTTCCTCGGGTGCTGATACTGCTTAGATCCACGTGGAGCTTTGTGAGGGTCTGAGCTGCCTCCGGGCTTACACCAGTGATCACTACCTCGGCTCCCATCATCCGCGCGGCTGTTACGGTCTTTGTAATATGATGGGCCACCCGGGTATCGATCACAGGCACCCCCGTGACATCCAGGATGGCAACCCTCGCTTCATATTCGGCAATGGATTTGAGGAGATTTTCCATAATCTGCTGGGCTCGTTTGGTGTCAACCACCCCCACAATGGGAACCAGGACGATTTCATCCCACACCTTGAGAGCAGGGGTGGAAAGCTCAATCAGCGAGAGACTCTCCTGCTCCCGCGCGTCCATTACCTGAGCGGCGCCTTGAGTTTGCTCTTTTTCCATGATTAGACCTCCCTCCTCAATCATTTCCGGGATCCGGCCTCCAGAGGCTCAACCCCACCCTGAGCCGAAATACCCGGGCTGCTTGACGTTCTTTGCTCCTTACGATCCCCCCGGAGGCGATACAGATGTTCTCCCTCTTCTCGCCATTTCCATAAGCTCGGTCACTTGCCTGAGAAGGGTACCGCCATGTGGCGGCTTTACCATATATCCATCCGCCCCCGCTTCTAAGATCCGCTTTCTATTCTCCTCTGTGTGATAGCCGGTAAGGGCCAGCACCTTGATATGAGAAGTTTCAGGATTTTCCTTGATACGTCTGCACACCTCGAACCCGTCCATCCCGGGCATCACCAGGTCAAGCACAACCACTTCCGGTCTGAAGGACATGATCTTTACCCCGGCTTCAAATCCCTGCGAGGCTGTCTCTGTCTCGTATCCATGGGCTGCAAGCAGGCCAGAGAGCACCTTCTGGACCTGAGGGTCGTCATCCACAATAAGGACCTTCCGGCGGGAGGGTTTATACCTCCCCAAGGGATACATGCCCTTCTGCCGCATAAAAGCCTCCAGGTCCTCCCTGGAGATCCTGTAATGTCCCCCGGGAGTAAGGGAAGCCTTGAGTTCCCCTGATTTGACATACTTCCAGAGGGTCCCCCTGCTCAGGGCACACACTTTGGCCGCCTCTGGTATGGTAAAGACTTTTTCACCCATTGCTAAACGGATCGCCCTCGCTTGGACAAATTGAACGAATTAAACAAAATGAACGTTTACCTTTAGCCCATGAGAGGAAACTTTTCAAGGAAAAATCAGAGTGAAATTGTCCAAGATCAGTTTCTGCTCCATAGCCCGGCCCAAAGAGGCGGGGGCACAGAGATTGGGGATTGAGGGAGGAAGGGAGGAAAAGGGAGAAGCTTTCCTATCTCTTGTCCGTCTCTCCGGAAGGATACTGCCTCTCAAGGAGGAATATGAACTTGCATACGTCCAGCATGATCTCATCGCCGCTTTTCAAACGCTTGGGCGTATAAGGCTCTATCTCCTCACCGTTCAGGAAAGTCTTGTTCGTGCTTCTCTGATCTTCGAGGAAGAAATGCCCATCCCTGTACTCGATAGTGGCATGAAACCCTGAGACCGTGTCCTTGGGAACCGCAAGGTCGTTGCTTCCCGCACGCCCTATCTTGGTCACCGTCTTGTCGAGCTTGTAAGTCTTCTTGCCGGTGACATTATTTACATCCACAAGCATGGCCTGGGGGATCTCACCTGCTTCCAGCTCCGGGACCTCCGGGACGCCCGGGGCCTGTTTGATCACGGTCTGGGCCGTGGCATCGAAATCGACCTCGGTCTCACCCGAGGGAATCTGATCCGGCAGCATAAAGATGAATTTATGGACATTGAACATAATCTCGTCACCGCTCTTGAGCCTCCTGGGAGTGTATGGCTGGAGAGTCTCGCCCTCAAGGCGGGTCTTGTTGGTGCTCCTCTGGTCCTCCAGGTAGAAAAAACCGTCTATGTATTCTATGGTGGCGTGGAGACTTGAAACCGTATCCTCGGGAATCGCTACGTCATTGTTTTTGTCCCGACCGATCTTTGTAATCCTTTTATTCAGGACAAATTTTTTCTTGCCGGTCACATTGTTCACATCGATCAACTCGGCCTCGGGTATGGCGGCAAGTTCCTCGGCCAGCCCTTCATGCCTCACAAGAGAAGGCTGACTCTTCCTATTCCACACTAATATCGCACCAATCACCACAAGGATGACCAAAATTCCAAACAGCAGGATTTTCAGATAGTGGTCCTCCAGTGTGGATTTGGGTGGAGGCACGGGGGTAGGAACTACCTTGACCTCCGGCTTGACCGCTTTTACAGGCGGTACTGGAGAGGGTGCGGGGACCACCGCCTGAATGGACGGGGGGATGGGTTTTTCCGGTTCCACGATCGGCTCGGCAATCCTCTCATGGATCCTGCTAAAAACCGCGGGAATGTCTTCCGCCCTGTAAGCCCTGAAGTATTCCCCGTTGGTCTTCATGGCCAAGGTCTGCATGACACTGAAATCGGCGGCATTGGTAAATGCAATCCCGAAAATACGGATCCCAGCCTTGCGGCTTTCCAGGGAAAGGATATCTTTCAGCCATTTTTCCCTTTCCAGGTCGCGGCTTTTCTGTCCCGTATCCACAATGCCGTCACTGAGCAAGACGATGACCTTACATGCATCCGGCCTGCCCTTTGTCTTTAACTCATATATGGCCCTTTCAACTGCGCCGGGGCTGTCGGAAAGCCGTCCCCTGTAATTTATCTTCTCGAGGCTTTTTAGAAACCGGGCCTCGGCCCGCAAGCCGGCACCCGGCATCAGGGGCACCGCAAGGTCCACATCCTCATCAAATACCACCAGGCCGATCCTGGAGCTATCGCCAAGTCCTTTCAGGAACTCCCTCACCACCTCCCTGGAAAGAAATTT
>JAOZOW010000063.1:11832-15908 GCA_029933075.1 Deltaproteobacteria bacterium
TGCTTTGACAGTTGATCCGTTATTCCCGTCAAAGGGCGTAAAGTCTTTTCTGAGTGACTGTCGGGAGGGCGCAGGGTTCTCACAGGCCCATGAATTTGGCAGCAATCCCTTTCATGATCTCATTGGTACCCGCAAATATGGACATGATCCGCGCATCTCTCCAGGCCCGGGCCACTGGGAATCCCTCGGAGATTCCATCGCATCCGTATAGCTCCATGCAACCATCGGCAATCCGCTGAGCCATCTCAGTAGTCCAGTACTTTGCCATGGACACCTCCACCACCACACTCTTCCCTTCCATGTGGTCGGCTATGAGCTTGTCAATAAAAGTACGGCCCAACTTCACTTCCGTGGCCATCTCCACAATCCTGAACTGGTTGCCCTGGCCTTTCAAGAGAGGTCTGCCCAGATCCAGCTTGTCACGGCAGTGCCGGATTGTTAATTCCAGTATGTGTTCCGCGCTTGCCACTGCCATGATAGCGCACACAAGGCGCTCGGGCTGCAGCTTATCCATCAGCATCATGAATCCTCCACCCTTTTGCCCGAGTCGATTCGCCTTGGGTACCCGGCAGTCCCTGAAGAAGAGTTCTGCGGTGTCCTGACTGCGCCAACCCATCTTGTCGAGCTTCTCCCCCTTCTCAAACCCTGGAGTTCCTTCCTCCACAAGGTAGAGATCCATCCCCTGGTAAGGGTTCCCCACGTCAGGATCCCTTGTGGCAAGGACCACCAGGTCGCAGTTGAGGCCGTTACTGATAAAGGTTTTCTGGCCGTTTATGACCACGTGATCGCCATCTTCCACCGCCGTGGTCCCCATGGATGCCAGATCGCTCCCGGCATCCGGTTCTGTCATGGCCACAGCGGTGATGATATCGCCCGAGACGCATCCCGGGAGATATTTCTTTTTCAGCTCCTCTGAGCCAAAGCTGCTGATATAGGGGACCACGATGTCGCTATGGAGGGGGGCTGCAAGTCCGGTGCATCCGGTCCTGGTCAACTCCTCGGTCAGGATCACAGAATAGAGAAAATCCGCACCGGCCCCGCCATAGGCCTTAGGGACCCCCGTACAGAGAAAACCCTGCTCCCCCATCTTTTTCCATACGGACCGGGGCACAATACCGCTCTGTTCCCATTCATCCGCATAGGGGATCACCTCCTGCTCCAAAAACCCCCGGACCCTCTCTCTGAATGCCCTGTGCTGTTCGGTGTAATTCAGGATCTCCACATCCACCCTCCTCTGGATCTTTACGCCCTTTTCCCCGCAACCTCGTCTGCCAAAAAACCCCTCTCCACCCGCGCAGGTTCAAGAAACAGATCCAGGACCTTGGCATCGCGGTAGAACCGTTCTATATGGCCCTCTTTCATATATCCGAACCCCCCATAGATCTGGAGGGCATCATAGGTGACCCGGTATGCGGCCTTTGCACCCACGGCCTTTGCCAAGAGAGCGGAGCGGGGTTCAGGATTGCCGTTGTCGAACAACCAGGCGGCCCTGTATGTGACGAGGCGCGCCAGCTCGGTTTCCATATACATATCTGCAAGCTTGTTCCGGATGGCATCGAAGGTCACGATCGTCCTGCCGAACTGTTCCCTCTTTTTTCCATAGGCAAGTGCCATATCCAGGGCGCCCTGGGCAATGCCAACTCCCATAGCTCCAGCCTCAATTCTCATTTCATTCAGGAAATCTCTCACCTGGGCCATCCCCTTCCCATCTTCCCCTACAATGTTCTCCGGGGGGATGCTCACAAGACCGAAACCGATCCTGTTCCATGGGAGCATTCTCATACCCACCACCTCGCCCATTGACGCCACATCAACCCCACGAGCCCCATTTTCCACAAGTACAACCGACTGCGACGCAGTATCATCAGGGTCGTCCTGGCAAGCCACCAGCAGGTAATCTGCAAGGCCTCCAAGGGTGACATGGGATTTTTCACCATTTACCACATATCCGGCTTTTTCCTTCCTGAGCGTTGTGGAAAAGGACGCCAGCCCATACCCTCCCTCCAGGAGGGCCACGGTGATAATTCCCTTGCCTTGAGCAATCCGGGGGAGGATCTTCTTTTTCTGCTCCTCGCTCCCATACATCAGTAGCATCTCGGAACCGAAATCGGAAAGGGCCAAAGCAATCCCAATCCCAGAATCCTGGCGGCAGAAAGCCTCTACGATGATGGCATTTTCCAGACGGCCAAACCCCTGGCCTCCGTATTCTTCCTCAATATGGACCCCGATGAACCCCAGCTCGCACGCTTTTTTCCATATTTCAGAAGGAAATTCCCGCAATTGATCATGCTCAAGGGCAGCCTCGGGATCAAATTCTCCTCTCGCAAACTCCTCAGCTGCCTGTTGAATGGCGATCTGTTCCCTGTCAAGACTGAAATCCATCTATCCAACCCCCCTTAGTCCAACAAGCCGGGCTCATGGTAGATCCACCCTGTAGGCATTTCCTTCCAAATCATAGAAAATCATCCTCTTGGCCCTTTTCCAGAGACCCTCATCCATATAACAATAAAAGGCCCGGATCTCTCCGGGCAAAATGGTATGCTCCCCTGCAGGCATAAGTGTGCTGACCCGCTCGACCCCGTTTTCCCCTTCCAGATCAAAGTAGCTGGGGACCACCACGGGTCGGTGGGCCACGTTCTTTACATGGATTTCCAGATTCTGGTCAAAACTTCGAATGCCACAGCAAGTCTTGAAAGCAAGGATCTCCTCTGTGGGAGAATTCATGATGGGTCGAATTTCAAGAACGGCCTTTTCTCCCATCACATACCTCCCTCCGCTATTTGTATCTCCCTACAATGGCAATGCTACAGATATTCATAGGAGGAAACCCGCCCAGATTGTGAGTAAGGCCGTACCTTGGATTTTCCAGCTGGCGCTCTCCGGCCCGCCCTAAAAGCTGGAGATACATCTCGTACATCATCCTGAGACCGGAGGCCCCGATAGGGTGGCCGAAGCACTTCAGGCCCCCGTCCACCTGGCAGGGTATCTTGCCGTCGCGATTGTAAAAGCCGTCAAGCACGTCCTTCCAGGCCTGACCACGTTCCGAAATGTGGAGATCCTCATAGGTCACCAGCTCGGTTATGGAAAAGCAGTCGTGCAGCTCCATCATGTCGATCTCATCACGTGGGTCCTTGATCCCCGCCTCCTCATAGGCCCTGATACTGCACCGGGCGGTAGTCATGAAATGATCCACGTCCCATTCATTATAGGCGGCCTCCTCCCCGTTGCTAAGGGCGAGTTGAAGGGCCTTGACGGTGACCGGGTTCTTGATCCCCATGTCAATGGCCCTCTCTACAGTAGTGACAATGGCGCAGGCCGCACCATCGCTAACGCCGCAGCAGTCGAAAAGCCCGAGAGGGTATGCAATGATCGGCGCGGCCATGACCTGGTCGATAGTCACACGTTTCCTGAGATGGGCCTTGGGGTTGAGAACGCCGTTTTCATGGCTCTTAACCGAGACCTGAGCCATCGCCCTCTTGAGATCCTTTTCCGGGATCCGGTGCTTGGCTGCATAGGCCGTAGCAAGCTGGGCAAAGCCACCCGGCGCCGTCATGTTAGGATTCCAGAGCCAGAGCAGGGACCCGACATGAGATCCCGTCATGCTCGGCAGGCCCCCAAAACCGGTATCCTTCAGTTTTTCCACGCCCATGGCAAGGCAGACCTCATAGGCCCCGGAGGCCACGGCGTACACGGCCCCCCGAAACGCCTCGGTCCCGCTGGCGCAGAAGTTCTCTGTCCGGGTCACGGGGATAAAGGGGAGCCGGAGGGTCATGGACAGCGGAAGAGCGCTCTTGCCCACGCCGATCTCATCATAACAGGTGGCAAGCCAGGCCGCTTGGATCTCATCCCTGTCAATCCCGGCATCTTCAAGACATTCGGTAAATGCTTCCACCATCAGTTCTTCGCCGCCCACTTCCCAGCGCTCCCCGAAGCGGGTGCATCCCATCCCGATAATTGCCACCCTGTCCCTGATTCCTGTACCCATGATCACCCTCCTTAAACTACACTAAGGCGAACCGCCCCATCTCTCTCCAAAATTGATTGAAACTCGCAGTTACTCTCAATGCGCATGCCGA
>JAOZOW010000064.1 GCA_029933075.1 Deltaproteobacteria bacterium
TTATGGCGGGCGATGCGCGACTCGAACGCGCGACCTCTGGTTCCGGAGACCAACGCTCTATCCAACTGAGCTAATCGCCCTTTAATAATATTTTATCTTTAGCAGTTTTTTCATGTGAGGTCAAGGAAAGCCCAGGGTGCCGGTACGCCCCGGCACGTAGGCGGGTCATATGAGCGGGTATTGTTCGAGGTTATAAAGGTAAATTAGTCTACATTATTTTAGTTGATAACAACTTGAAAGAGCTTGACACTTATGAGTACATCGTGATAATTAATTAAATTATGATGGAGGAAATATCGGAGGGTGAATAACATTTTCAGAACGGTCAAAAAGATTACTCGCCCTTTGAGAAAAACACCTGTTTTAAAGCCTCAGAATATTATGATTACGCGGAGAGAATCTTTTTAACCAAGTGGCAATCGCCACGGGAGAACGGCCATGACCGATGAAGATATCCGTAAAGAGGGCAAGTCCGAGGATGATGACCTTCTCGATTTTGAGTTCGATGATCTCTCGGAAGAGGATTTGATGGAAGCAATGGATGAGGAAGGTTCATCCGATGAGGAAATCATAGAGCTCGTGGATGTGGTGGAAGAGGGAGATAGGGCGGCAGGCCCGGCAGTCGGGGGTGGAGCGGAAGAGGCTCATGAGGAAATTGATTTAGGTTCTTCCGAATTTGCCAAGACAGTGGAGGCCCCAAGTTCCGATAGCCTTGAGGAGGATATTGCCTCCATGCTGGATAGTTTGGAGCCGGAGGAAGCACAGGCGGCTGGTGAGGAAGGGGGCGGGGAGAGCGCCGAGTTTGATGAAATCTCCCAGTTGCTTGAAGATGCCGGCCCTGCAGACGAAGAGGAGAAGACGGAACTGGAGTTCGATCTGGGTGAAGTTGAAGGAGAGGAGGCCAAGGGAGCCCTCGAGGTGGAGGCCCCGGGGGAAGATGACGAGGTTACACGACTGTTGGAAGATGACGAGGCTTTCGAAATCGAGACCGTAACCGAAGAAGATTTGGGTCTTGCCCCGGAAGAACCCGCTTCTGAAGAGCCTCCTGCGGAGCCAACCGCACAAGAGGTGGCTCAACCCGAGGAAGCGGCCGGAGAGGAGTTGGAGGTAGAGTTAGAAGAAGAAACGCCTCTTGAAGAACTGGCGCCGCTGGAAGCCCCTCCTGAAGAAACCCTGGAAGCGGAGATACCGGAAGAAGTCGTTGCGGAAGAGGCCGAGGTGCGGGAGGGAGAGCCTATTGTCTCAGAGCTGGATGAGTTTGCGAAAACCGTAGAGGCCATTCGGCCTGAAGAATTGGAAGCCGGCCTTGCAGCCGTAGAGTCTGAAGAAGTAAAAGCTGAGGAGGAGCCGGAGAAGCCTGTAGAAGAGGTGGAAGAACCCCCTGAGATTCCTTCCGCGGATTTGAGCGCTGTTGTTCCGGCTCCTGAAGAACTACCCCCTGCCGAAGAGATCGTACCTCCGCCAGCGCCGGAGGTGGCCGGGATATCCGAGGAGAGGCTGGAAGAAGTGGTGACCAGGATTGTCTCAGAGGCTGGGATATCACAACAGGAGATGATTGAGGCCATTATCAACAAGGCCGTGGAAGGGATTCGCATATCAGATGAGATGCTTGAGAGTGCATTGGCAAAAGCGGTTGAGAATCTCGGAGCCTCACAACAGGAGATGATGGAGTCCGTTATCAACAGGGCAGTCGAGGGATCCCGGATATCTCAGGAGGCCCTGGAAGCTGCTGTGGCAAAGGCTGTGGAGACCTTGGGGGTATCCCGGGAAACACTTGAGGCATCGGTGGCAAGGACGGTTGAAGAGGTGGTAGAGAGGGTGGCAAAGGAGACTATGGTTGAGGTGGCTCAGAGAGTGGCGAAGGAGACCATGGGGGATGTCGCAAGAAAACTTATTACCGATGCTATCGATGCATTGAAGCAGAGCATCGAATCCCACCAGGAATAGACCGTTGTCATGGTCGGTCCTACCTGAATATATTAGACGAAAATAGACTCCGGGGGTTGTTGTGTGCATCTGAGATACCACAACCCCCTTTTTTGTTCCCGCACGTAAATGCCGGGAGCCTGAGCGACCGATTTAGAGAGCCTCCCTATGTAACTGTAGTGCAGCGCGTCGGCGATGCTGTTGCAGCGGTCAGGAGTCGCCACGGTTGATGATTACCATCGTTCCTGTTAGACTGATAGATAAAGGAATAGTCGAGGAGATTTGTGAAGATGAAAGGAGAGATTTTGGCCAAGGCCTATGAGCCCGGCAATGTGGAAGAGAAGTGGTATGCGTTTTGGGAGGAAAACAATCTTTTTAGGGCGGAGGCCCGTTCCCATAGGGAGCCTTTCTGTATAGTGATACCACCGCCCAATGTGACCGGAACCCTGCATATGGGGCATGCACTTAATAACACGCTGCAGGATATATTGTGCCGATATAAAAGGATGAGAGGATATAATGTCCTGTGGCAGCCGGGAACTGACCATGCAGGCATTGCCACCCAGAATGTGGTGGAAAGGGACTTGAGCAGCAAAGGGCAGGACCGGCACAGTGTGGGCCGGGAAAAGTTTGTAGAGATGGTGTGGCAATGGCGGGAAAGGTATGGGGGCTTGATCATCAATCAGTTAAAGAGGCTGGGCTGCTCCTGTGACTGGTCTCGAGAACGTTTCACCATGGATGAGGGTCTATCAAAAGCCGTAAGGGAGGTGTTTGTTCGTCTGTATGAGGAAGGGCTGATCTATCGAGGGGATTATATTATCAACTGGTGTCCGAGGTGTAATACCGCCCTGGCCGATCTGGAGGTGGAGCATCATGATACGGAGAGCTTCTTTTACTACATCCGGTATCCCTTTGAGGGAAGAGATGGGCACCTCGTTGTGGCGACCACACGACCCGAGACACTGTTGGGAGATACTGCTGTAGCGGTTAACCCCGAAGACACCCGCTACAGGGATCTTTCAGGGGCTCATGTTTTGCTACCGATTCTCAATAGACCGATACCCATCATTTTCGACAAGTATGTGGATATGGAGTTCGGGACGGGTGCGCTCAAGATTACACCTGCCCACGATCCAAATGACTTCGAGATCGGCAATGCCCACCAGCTCGAGAGGGTCAAAGTAATTGATGAAGATGGCACCATGAATGAATATGCGGGGCCTTATCAGGGCATGGACCGGTTCGAGTGTAGAGAGAAAATCGTTGATGATCTCCGGGAGGCGGGTCTTCTTGAGAAAATCGAATCATACCGACACGCGGTGGGTCATTGCTACAGATGCAAGGTGATGATAGAACCGCTTCTTTCCAAACAGTGGTTCGTAAGGGTGGCCCCACTTGCAGAAGCCGCAAGCCAGGCGGTAAGGGAGGGAAGGACGAGGATATATCCTTCCAACTGGGAGTCCACTTATTTCGAGTGGATGAACAATATCAGGGACTGGTGTATTTCCAGGCAGATATGGTGGGGACACCGTATCCCTGCGTGGTATTGCGAGCGGTGCGGTGAGGTAATTGTGGCCAGGGAGGCCCCGAGCGTCTGCCCGAAATGTGCGGGTGAGGACTTGGTACAGGAGTCAGACGTGCTGGATACCTGGTTTAGCTCAGCCCTTTGGCCTTTTTCCACCCTGGGCTGGCCCGAGGAGACGGAGGAGCTCAAAACATTTTATCCTACCTCGGTGCTGGTCACTGGGTTCGACATCCTTTTCTTCTGGGTGGCAAGGATGATGATGATGGGAATTCATTTCAAAGGGGACGTGCCATTCAGAGACGTTTATATCCATGCCCTTGTCAGGGATGCGGAAGGCCAGAAGATGAGTAAATCCAAAGGCAATGTAATCGATCCCTTGGTGGTGATGGATGAGTATGGCACCGATGCCTTCCGTTTCACCCTGGCCGCACTGGCCGCCCAGGGACGGGATATAAAGCTATCAGAGGAAAGGATTCTCGGTTACAGACACTTCGTCAACAAAATCTGGAATGCATCCCGGTTGGTGCTTATGAATCTGGGAGATGAAAGGGAGGGAGGAGAGGATACGCGCATCTTTACACTTCCCGATCTATGGATATTGACAAGGCTTGGACAGGTGAGCGAGGGCGTGTCCCAGGCCCTCGAGGAGTACAGGTTCAATGATGCAGCGGGCCTTTGTTATCAGTTCGTATGGCACGAATTCTGTGACTGGTACCTGGAGATGGCCAAACACGGGCTTTACGGGGAAGAGCCGCTGCTCAAGGAGTCCGCGAAAGTTACCCTGAAGGAGGTATTGATGGGGGTCCTAAAATTGCTTCATCCCTTTATGCCATTTGTGACGGAAGAGATATGGCAGAAGCTGCCCGGCATTGAGGGGAGCATCATGGTGAGCAATTTCCCTGAGCCAGCTCAGCATATGAGAGACGAAAAGGCGCTAAGGGATATGGAGTTGCTCATGGGGGTGATTACCGGGATTCGCAATATCCGGGGAGAGATGAATATCCCTCCGTCCAAAAAGGTGAGCGTTGATATCGATGCTGCAAGCCCCGTGGAAGCAGAAATTTTGAGGGAGAATGTGGTCCATATCAAGACACTGGCCAAAGTGGATCAGATCAATATCGAACCGGGGATCCCGAAGCCTGGTGCTTCAGCCACAGCGGTATTCGGTGAGAACCAGGTTCATGTGCTTTTGAAGGGACTGCTGGATTTTGAAGAGGAAAAGAAGAGGCTGAGAAAAGAGATCAAGAAAGTCGAGAAGGATATGGGTATGGCCAACAGGAAGCTCTCCAATAAAGACTTCCTGGAAAAGGCCCCTGTGGAGGTCGTGGAAGAGGTGAGGGGGAAGGTGGAAGCCCTGTCATCAAAGCTTGAGAAACTGAACCAGAACCTGTCATTTTTTGAAACCATTGGCGATTGAGAATCATCCTGCCGTAAGACGTATAATCCGGCTGGCCCTGGAGGAGGACTTAGGCCCCAAGGATGTAACCACAGACGCGGTGGTTGACTCCACATGGAAAGGGGAAGCTATCCTGCTGGCCAAGGAGAGGCTCGTGCTGGCGGGACTGCCCGTATTCAAACAGGTATTTTTGGAGATAAGTCATGATGTCTGTTTTGAGGATTATTTCAATGATGGTGACTTGGTAGAGGAAGGAGAGAGGGTGTGTCTTCTACAGGGCCCCCTGTCTGCGCTGCTTGGGGCGGAAAGAACCGCTCTCAATTTCCTGCAACGGATGAGCGGCATAGCCACTCTCACCCGGCATTATGTCGAGAATGTCGGCTACCGGAAAGTCCGGATCTTGGATACGAGAAAAACGGCGCCGGGGCTCAGGCGTCTTGACAAGTATTCTGTGAGCATGGGTGGGGGTTACAATCATCGTTTCGGTCTTTATGACGGCGTTCTGATAAAAGATAACCATATTGCCGCTGCAGGTTCTATCACGGAGGCTGTTAAGCGTGCGAAGGCTCGAGTCCCACACACGCTTAAGATCGAGGTTGAGGTGGAAGACATTGCAGGGATCCAGGAGGCCGTAAAAGCGGGAGCTGACGTGATTCTTCTCGACAACATGTCCACCGCCGAGATAAAAAAGGCGGTCAAACTGGTAGAAGGCAGGGTTATGCTGGAAGCATCGGGTGGCATCCAGCTGGACAGGGTGAGGGAGATCGCAGCTACGGGCGTGAACTTTATTTCCATCGGGGCCCTGACTCATTCGGCAAAGGCAGCTGATTTCAGCCTGGAGGTCATGACCCGAAAGTCGAGCAACTAAAGCTTGTGCCCGGCTCCCGGCAGGGCCTGGATGATTGAGAGGGGATAAGATGTCCACGGAACCCTACGCCATTGAAATGAGGGATGTCTGGTTCTCTTATGAGAGGAGACCTGTTATCGAGGGTGTCACATTTGCTTTGAAGCAGGGTGATTTCCTTGGAATCATAGGACCCAATGGCGGGGGGAAGACCACGCTGTTGCGGCTCATGCTGGGGATATTGAAGCCCCAGAAAGGGCTTATCAGGATTCTGGGCGAGTTGCCCCATGACGCCAAACACAGAGTGGGATATGTGCCCCAGTACACCAATATTAATGTAACCTTTCCCATCTCCGTCATGGAGATAACACTCATGGGACGACTTGCCCATTGTAGGATCGGTAGGTGGTACTCCCGTCAGGATAGGCAGAAGGCCGAGGAGGTTCTCAGACAGGTGGGAATGTGGCATGAGCGCCATACGCCTATCGGCAAACTCTCCGGGGGGCAGAGACAGCGGGTATTTATCGCCCGCGCCCTGGCCACGGACCCGGAGATCCTTTTCCTTGATGAGCCCACGTCGAGCGTAGATCCTGATTTTGAAACCGATCTTTTCGATTTTCTGCGGGAGCTCAACAGGAAGGTTACCATAGTAGTGGTTACCCATGACATCGGTGCCATATCCAGAAACGTCAAATCAGTGGCCTGTGTCAATCACTCCTTGATTTTTCATGAAGAGGGGGAGATTACCGCTCAGATGATAGATATGGCCTATGAGTGCCCGGTGGATCTCATTGCGCATGGTATGCCTCACCGTGTACTGTCATCTCATGAGGAAGAGTGAGATGTGGGAAGCCCTTCAATTTGAGTTCATGAGAAACGCCCTGGCAGCTGGCATCCTGGTGAGTATTGCGTGCGGGGTCATAGGCAGTCTGGTAGTGGTAAACAGGATCGTTTTTATTTCAGGCGGGATTGCCCATGCAGCTTACGGCGGTATAGGGCTGGCTTTCTACACAGGGATTCCCCCCACCTTAGGGGCGGCAATCTTCAGCGTGGGAGGCTCTCTGCTAATGGGGATGGTCAGCTTGAAGACCAAGCACAGGGCTGATACATTTATAGGCGTACTCTGGGCCATAGGTATGGCTCTTGGGGTCATCCTGGTGGACTTGACACCGGGGTACAATGCTGACCTCATGAGCTATCTTTTTGGCAGTATACTTGCGGTGCCCGGATCAGACCTCTGGTTCATGGTCCCTATGGACATGGCGATTGTCCTTGTGATTTTGCTTTTTTATAAAGAATTTATCGCCATGTCTTACGATGAGGAATTCGCTTTTGTGGTGGGAATGCCCATTAGGGCCCTTTATCTCGCCCTGCTTTGCATGATCGGCCTTTCAGTGGTCATGATAATCAGGGTGGTAGGCCTCATCCTGGTGATCGCCCTCCTGACCATTCCTCCCTATATTGCTGAGAAATACACCACTTCCCTGGCGCGCATGATGGTGCTCTCTTCTCTGCTG
This sequence comes from Deltaproteobacteria bacterium, assembly GCA_029933075.1. Taxonomy (GTDB): domain Bacteria; phylum Desulfobacterota; class DSM-4660; order Desulfatiglandales; family Desulfatiglandaceae; genus JAOZOW01. Next base: position 7,209 of record JAOZOW010000064.1, read on the forward strand.
GGGATCCTCTTCGCCCTGGCCGGGCTGTGGCTTTCTTTCAAGTTTAATCTCACGTCAGGTGCCACGATCATCCTGGTTGCAGGGGCCGCATTTCTCCTTTCACAGGCAGCAGACGGATTAAGGCGCCGCTCCTCTCCCCTCAAAGAAGGGTCATGATCAAGAGCCTGCTTTATGCTACCGGTCCCACGATTAATGGATGATTTTGGGAGAGAAGGGATGCGGGGATCGCTCACTTAGAGTATATGAGCTTTTCGCCGAATAGGGGGAGGATGAAGGAGGCCCTGTGGAGTTCCGGGGTATAATAGCGGAGCCCCTCGATCCGCGCGGCCCTTTGCTCGGAGAAATCTTCCACCGGGTCATACTCGAGAGAACAGAAAAAGAAGCCTATGATTCCGCTGGGATAGGTGGGAACCAGGGTGTTGTAATATCGGACTTTAGGGTATATTTCCCGGGCGAAAGAGGAGACATGGCGGATGATATCCCGGTGCAGATAGATGGATTCACACTGGGTCACCGCAATGCCCTGCTTTGAAAGGGCGCGTTTCATGTCCTCGTAGAACTTGCGCTGGAAAAGGATCTGCCCCGGTCCCACCGGATCGGTTGAGTCCACGATGATTATATCATAGGTATCAGGGTGCTCCTTTACAAAAGCGGCTCCGTCCTCGTAGAAGATTTGGACTCTGGGATCATCAAATGAAGAGGCGAGAGATGGCAGATATTTTCGGCAGGCCTTGATTACCTCTTCATCTATTTCACATACATGGATCTCTTTTACCTCCGGGTGTCTGATGATCTCCCGTACCGTACCTCCGTCTCCACCGCCTATCACCAAGATCCTGGCCGGTTCTGGATGGACGAGCAGGGGGACATGGACTATCATTTCATGGTAGGCGAATTCATCAAATTCCGTAAGCATGGTGATTTCGTCAAGAACAAGCATCCTCCCCAGTTTTTCCGTTTCGAAGATGGTGATTTCCTGGTATCGGGATCGATAGTGGCAGAGTACGTCCTTGATCTTGATGCTCATCCTGTACCCGTGTGCCATTTCCACGCTATCGTGGAACCAGAGATCCAGGAATTGATTTTCTTTGGGATCAAAATCTGCCAGCCCGATAGGCCCCTTTGTTTTCTGTGCAGCCATGACACCTCCCCGATCAGCGTGGGCATGTAATAATAAATGCCCTGGCTTTTTAAAAAGCGATGACATCATATTCATACCGTGCAGTGGAGTCAACTACAACCTGTGGCCATGCCTGCCCACTGATTGCTGGCATCCGAAAGGTAGCTGTGTACTGGCCCCGGAATTTCTCCTTGACAAAATCTGATAGCGGGCCAATTCTTGCAATCAAAAGGGGAAGGCTTGTCTATGGCATTCATGGGCCTCCCCTCAGTATTCCAGGAGGAGGGGGTAGGCAGGATGTTGCGTTTTTTCGGCAAGGGAAGAGGGAAAAAGGAAAAACCAAAGGATGAGGTGGACCTCCTGATCGAACGAATCGAGAAATTTGCACCTGAGAAACATCGACACGAGAGGGAGATGTATTATTACAACTATCGGATCATGCCTTCCTACCTCAAACCCCTTCTGGCTCTCCTGACCGCCCTCTGCCAAAAGGAGAGGCTTGGAGGGGATCAGTCGGCTTTTGCGGAGGATCTATTCTTTCTTCTGAAGGCCTTTTACGATCTCAAGGACCGGCTGTCTATGGAAGAGGCCCTTAAAGATGAGGGCCTGATGAGAAAATATAGAGAGCTTTTCCTCTACTTTTACGACAAACGCGAGATGTTGCCTTTGAACAGGGAGAGGCTGCTGGAATCTTATCTTCGTTTCAAGTGAGATTTTGATTTCACAGGCAATGGAATCTCCAGGCATAAGAAATGGAATTCCAGGAGATCAACAGTCCCCGCAATCCACATTTCCGGCGATTCATCAAGTTGACCAGGAGTCGGGGCATCAGAAAAACCGGACTGGCGCTTATGTGGGGCCCCAAGCAGGTCAGGGAAGTGATGGAAGAGTTTCCCGGCAGGTGTGCGGGTATAATCTTTGCCGACGCCCAGGATCCGGCCTGGGAGAATGCTGGGACGAAAATTCCGCGCTACCGCCTCCACCCCGATCTCTTCCGCCAGATTGATCTTTTCAATACAGGGGAGCCGGTTTTGTTGGTTCGCTTTGATCCCTTTCCCTTTTACATAGAAGATGCATCCTGTCCTCCCGGATGTACCCTCTGCATTCCTTTCCAGGATCCGTCCAACGTGGGTACCGCTATCCGCTCCGCCGCCGCCTTTGGGGTGTCGAGGATCATCCTGATGAAGGAAGCGGCCCACCCATTTCACCCCAGATCGGTCAGGGCCGCGGGAAGCACCCTGTTCAGGGTGTCAATGCTGCAGGGACCTTCATTAGGCGGGTTCAGGGGGGGCAATGTTCCTCTGATAACCCTCTCCATGGAAGGCAAAAGTTTGGCCTCCTTCCGGTTTCCTGATACCTTCTACCTCGTGCCGGGGCTGGAAGGTCCAGGATTGCCGCAGCATCTGCAGGGCGCTTTAGCGATTTCCATACCAATGGCCGCCGGAGTGGAATCCCTGAACGCCGCAACCGTCGTTGGCATAGCCCTTTTTCAATGGCGAAGCGCTGTGGGCCGGGCCTAACCACTCAGGCCCTTCTGCCGTGTCTTTTCCAGTGCTGGTGGGCTTGGTACATGAATGTCCTTAGGGCTGCCTCTCGTCCCGGCTGGATACTTGAGTCATATGGGGTGTCGAGGTAGGGTACTCCAAGCCTGTTCATCAAGGGCCTTACGATTGCAGAGGTGGCTGTGCTTGGCATGCAGGTGAAAGGATAAACATTTACCACGCCATTATACCCCTCCTGGATGCATTTTAGTATTCCCGCAATACTCAGGCAGGTCTCGGTACTGACATCAAAGGTGAATAGGTCGTGTCTCTCGAGAACCCGCTCCAGTTCTGCCACCCTGTGATCATGTTTCAGCCTGAGAAGGGTGGTCACCCTTGAATAGACCTTTTTTTGCCAGTATTCCTTGTAGTAGAGATCTCCCCCGAAGGACAATATTTTTTGAAGGGATTTTTTCAATTCTCTCAGGCGCATATTTTTCAGATTGAATCTCAGCTGGGCCCTGGCAGTTCTCAGGCCATCGTAGCTGATATAATTCATCCACTCGGCAATGGACGCGTTTACCACCTCAGCCCCGTACTTTTCAAGTACGCGGATAAGGTCCTGGTTGGCATGGATATGGCTCCTCAGATAGATCTCACCTACCACGCCAATAAGTGGCTTGGGCGGTATGTCCGGATCGATGATGTCCCTCCCTTTCTCCACTATTTTTTCCAGCTCGTGAAGGATTCGTTTAAAGTCCCTCCGGGAGCCCTGCCCTTCGAAAGCATCCTCCATGATGGCCATGGATGTCTCGATGAATCGGTCTGTCATTCCCGCCTCTTTCTCGTAAGGCCTTATTCTCCATAGCAATCGGTCAAGAATGTCTCCCACTACCACCGAGAGGTATGCGGTTTTCCTCAAATCGGAAACCCGATTCTTGTCGATAAGGCCCACCAGCGAGTATGCGTCTTCAGCGGTAAGGGCGCCGATTTTCACCCTGCTGAGTTCCGGGAAGGAGTCCAAGACGATTCGCTGAAACTTGTTGTACATGCCGAAGCGGCATGGCCCATCCGACTCTGGCATGAAGTAGACGTAATCCTCTGCATTGAATGCATCGCCCAGCCGCTGTTTTTCCCCGTCCAGGAAGTGGAGTATATCCCCCATCGTGATCTGACACGGATAGCACTCTTTCCCGCTGGTGTATTTCAGCCCCAGATCAAGGCCCCTGAAGGTTTCCATTACCTTTGCATGTATGCCGAACCCCCGGAATGTTGCTGCCAGCAGGTGGCCCCCGATTCTGTTCATCTCGGGAATCAGCAGTATTTTGTCCTTGAGGTCGAATCGCCCTACGTTCTTGGTAAGGGACTCGAAGCTACCCGTCTCTTTGACCTCTACAGCCTGCGGGGATGATTGGATTTGGTGAGAGCAGTTGACTTTCAATGTTCCCATAGGTGGTTTTTCTGAGGAAAGAGATGAGAGGATTTTTTAATGGTTTCTCTTAGGCTGACTCGCTTAGGCTTCCTTATGTTTTACAAGGAGACAGAAGGCCACCAGGAAGGCCCCAACAGTAATGGCTGAATCGGCTATGTTGAATGCCGGCCAGTGGTACGGACCCCAAAAGAAGTCAAGGAAGTCGATAACCTCATGGAACCTGATCCTGTCAATGAGGTTTCCAGCAGCCCCGCCTAAGATGATGGAAAGACCGAAAGTAACCCTGTGTTCACCGTCCCTTAACTTGAAAATCCATACCAAGAGTAAGAGGATGGCCCCCATGCTTACCACCGTCAGCAGATAGAAGCCGAGATCTGTATGCGCCTTGTTCATAAAACCGAAGGCCATGCCCCGGTTTCTCACATGGACCAGGTGAAACATTCCTTCTATGACCGGTATTGACTCTTGGGGGCCTATCCATTTCAGCACGATCCACTTGGATATCTGATCCAGCAGGACGATAGCAAGTGCCGGCCATAACATGACATGATAAAATTTTTTCAATCGTCACTCAACCCCATCTCTACCAAAGCATGCAGGCACCTTCTGCAGATATTTGGGTGCCGCTTATCGTCTCCCACCGTAGGATCGTGAACCCAGCAGCGTTCGCATTTAGGGTCGCGGGAAGGGGAAACCAGCACTTTCACACCTGGCACGGTTTCGCTTTCCAGACCCCCTTCCATGTCTTGGATATGGAGTAGATCCACAGAGGAAACGATAAAAATGCTCCTGAGCTGGTCAATGTAAGGCATCAGGGCCTCCATGAACGTGTCAGACAGACCGAGTGTGACAGAGGCATCAAGGGAATGGCCGACCTCTCTATTTTTTCTCGCAAGCTCCAAGGCTTTTGTTACCTCCCTGCGGACCGTTAAGATATTTTCCCACCGGCTCGCAAGGGCTGGATCTTTGTAATGTTCTTTGACAGGGTGAAAGAGGTCGGCATGGACGCTGGGTGGCCTTTTCCCTCCCCTCATATGCTCCCAGATTTCCTCTGCCGTAAAAGAGAGGATCGGGGCCATGAGCCTCACGATGGTTTCAAGGGTTTCGTTCATTGCGCTCTGGGCCGAGCGTCTTGCCGGAGAGTTGGCAGGAGATGTATAAAGCCTGTCTTTAACAATGTCCAGATAAAAGGCGGAAAGCTCCACGACGCAGAAATTGTGGAGGGTATGGAACACGATATGGAAGTCGAAACGCTCGTAAGCCTCCAGTACCTGCTCGCTCAGTACCTGCACACGGTGAAGTACCCACCTGTCCAGTTCCTCCATCTCTTGATATGGGATTTGGTCGACCTCGGGATCAAAATCACTGATGTTGCCGAGGATGAACCGGCATGTGTTTCTTATGCGACGATAGGCCTCCGTCAGTCGCTGGAGTATCTCCCCTGACAGGCGAATGTTGTCCCGGTAATCCTCTCCGGCCACCCAGAGCCTGATAATCTCGGCGCCGTAGTTTTGGATGAGCTCCTCCGGTGAGATTACATTTCCAGCGGATTTGTGCATGGCCTTGCCCTGGCCATCTACCACGAAACCATGAGTGAGTACGCTCTTGTACGGGGCCTCGCCTCTGGTTCCCACCGAACATAATAGTGAGCTATGAAACCAGCCCCTGTGCTGATCGCTACCCTCGAGATAAAGATCCGAGGGGCTGTCAAGGTAGTCTCTCTTTTCCATGACCGCTGCATAGCTCACTCCCGAGTCGAACCACACGTCGAGGATATCGGACTCCTTTGTAAAACGTTTGCCGCCGCATTTGGGACATTTGGTGCCGGGCGGCAACAATTTCTCTACCGGCTCCGTAAACCACACATCGGCGCCATGGTTTTCAAAGAGAGCGCATACGTAGTCAATGATCTCCTGGGACATGATCAGTTCATTGCACTCCTTGCAGTAGAACATGGTAATGGGCACCCCCCATGCCCGTTGCCTTGATATGCACCAGTCGGGACGGCTGGCGATCATGCCATAAATCCGGTCGCGTCCCCAGGAAGGGATCCATGTGACTCTGTTGATGGCTTCCAAGGCCTTTTTGCGGAGATCGTTCTTTTCCATAGAGATGAACCATTGCTCGGTAGAGCGGAATATCACAGGCTGTTTACAGCGCCAGCAATGAGGGTATTCATGAGTGATTTCCTGCTCTTTGAGCAGCGCTCCCACCTCTCTGAGCTTTTCATTGACGGCCCGGTTTGCCTCGAATACCTGGAGTCCGGCAAAGAAATCCACATCCTCGGTAAAACAGCCCGAATCATCCACCGGGGAGTAAACATCCAGTCCGTATTCCAGCCCGGTCTCGTAGTCTTCCCGACCATGTCCCGGGGCGGTATGGACACAGCCAGTACCTGCCTCAAGCGTTACATAGGGGGCAAGTATGATCAAGGAGGGCCTGTCATAGAGAGGATGCTTTGCCCTGAGGCCTTCCAGATCGCCGGCCTTTAATTTGGCGAGGATCTCGTAGGACTGGATACCGAAGGTATCCATGCATAGGTCCATGAGCCCTTCGGCAAGAATCATCACGTGATTGTTCCCCGTATCCACGGCTACGTATTCAAGGTCCGGATGGAGGGCAATGGCCAAGTTTGCAGGGATCGTCCAGGGGGTGGTGGTCCATATGACCATTACCAGGTCCTTTCCTTGCAGGGCCGGATATTTTTCTCCAAGGTCCGAGGCCATGGGAAATTCCACGAAAATAGAGGGCGAGGTGTGTTCCCCGTATTCCACCTCCGCTTCAGCAAGGGCAGTCCGGCATGAGATGCACCAGTAGATAGGTTTCTTGCTTTTGACAAGGCTGCCATTCAGTGCGAATTTGCCGAATTCCCTTACTATGGTGGCCTCATACGAGTAATTCATGGTCAGGTAGGGCCTGTCCCATTCTCCCAGCACGCCGAGGCGCTTGAATTCTTTCCTCTGGATGTCAATATACTTTTCAGCATACCTGCGGCATGCCTGCCGGATTTCCACCTGGGACATCTTCAGTTTTTTGGATCCCAGTTCCATGTCCACCTTGTGCTCTATGGGAAGACCGTGGCAGTCCCATCCTGGCACATAGGCCGCATCGTAACCTGCCATCTGTTTGGATTTGATAATAATGTCCTTCAATATTTTGTTGAAGGCCGTGCCCATATGGATGTTCCCATTCGCATAAGGGGGCCCATCATGGAGCATGTAGCGCTTCCGGCCGGTGGAGGATCGCCGTATAAGCTGGTAGAGATTAATCTCTTCCCATTTCTCAAGAATCTCTGGCTCCCTTTTCACCAGGTTTGCTTTCATGGGAAATGCAGTATTGGGAAGGTTAAGCGTTCGCTTGTAATCCATAATAGAGTCTCCCTCCGGTTCCGATTTATACCAGCCTTTGGTGTCGCAGGCAAACGAGTGTGCGACTATTGAGGCTCTTTATCTCGCTGCTGAAGTCGATTTGGGGGCGAGCCCAGAGTGTGAATAAATGCAACAACATGGCTCTGAAGACAGACCGATCCACCAATGATGGCTAAACAGGTACGAATACACAGCATTTGAAACTATCAGATGGTCTTTTTCGAGTCAATCCATAATGAGATGAGGGACCAGACCTTCATGCTTCACGAAGGGCAATGCCTCCTTATACTGTGAAGTTATGGATGCTACTGAGAGACAAATTTGAGGGGAACAGCTGTTGTTGGGAAGGATTTCAAGAGTTTATTGTCTGTTGTGAGCAAGGGGACGTCAAGATCTTGTGCGAGAGCTACGAACTCGCAGTCGTATGCAGAACAATTGGAACGCTCCACAAGCTCCAGCACTTTAAATGAAGCGACCGCATATTCATGATTTCCGAGAAGCGTTTCCGCCTCCTCTACTATTTGCACGGCAGTGTCAAAGGACATGTTTTTCCGGCGAATATATCCTGCAAGGACATTGCGGAATTCCGACCTCCAGAGCATCGGTGCAGCCCAGGCCGGATCTTTCCGCAATGCCTTCTCGGCCAAGCTCGTGTAGGTGCCTGGTATAAATAGATAAGCGATTACATTGGTGTCCGCCACGATCATGGGCGCCCTTCCTCCTTTAGAGCCTTTAGCTCCCTGTTGCTGAGTCGGCCGGACACCTTTTTTCTGAGGAGTCGAATCCGATGGAGATAGGAATCCACATCAATGGGCCTGCTTTGCACGGTAGCCTCAAGACAGGTCACGATCTCATTATTGAGACTTCTACGGTTCAGGCTCGCTCTTTTCTTTAGGGCCTCGTGAAGTTCATCAGGGATATCTTTTAACGTTATAGTTCCCATAGCAAACCTTGGTTTTATTTTGGAACCATAATGCAACCAT
>JAOZOW010000065.1 GCA_029933075.1 Deltaproteobacteria bacterium
ATTTATAACAATAGGTTACATCAGCATAAAAGACAAACAACCGGACAGCAGTGATCAAAAGATCTATTCTATTGCATGACATTGTCTGCTGTGGCAGGATAACCCCACAGGTGGTCACAAAATCAGAACTCATAGTGCGAGTATGTGGCATTTTTCTGTATTTGCTTGCGGGTAAAGTGTTTACTGTCTGGCAAGGGACCTGAAAGGCAAAGATATCTCGTATGGATTTGCACGAACAGAGGCCTGTTCCAAACAAACAGGCAGCGGATCGTAATATGCAGGAGTTAATGGAGCAGCTGGACTCCTTTTTTAACCCTCGATCAGTCGCCGTGGTGGGGGTTCCGAGGGGGATGAAGACCGGAAGACTCTTTTTGATGGCCCTTATGGATATGGGATATGGGGGTAAACTTTATCCGGTCAATCCTGAAACCGCGGAGATTGACGGAATTAAGGCCTACCCTAATGTATCAGCCATCCCCGGCGAGGTGGACTTGGCCATTATTCTTGTCCCTCATCAGGACGCCTTGAAAGTGGTCCGAGAATGCGCTGAGAAAGGGGTGAGAGGAGCAGTCCTTTTTACAGCGGGATACAAGGAAACAGGCACTAGAGAGGGTGAGCGCCTGGAGAGGGAACTGGTTTCTGTGGCAAAGGCCGGCGGTATGCGGCTCATTGGACCTAACTGCATGGGACTGTACTGCCCGAGGTCGGGGCTTTCTTTTTTCCCGGGGCTTTCAAAAGAGCCCGGCTCGGTGGGTATCATTTCACATAGCGGCTCGCTGACCAATATCTTAGGTCGTATGGCTTCCCAAAAGGGGATCCGTTTCAGCAAGGTGGTCAGTTTGGGTAATGAATCGGATCTTCATTCCGCCGACTTTCTCAGCTACATGGGGAAGGATCCTGAAACCGGTACGATCGGTGTCTATCTGGAAGGAATCAAAGACGGCCCATATTTCCGGGCCGCCTTGAGAGATGCAAGTGAGAGAAAACCCGTAATTTTGTGGAAGCTGGGGATGACTCAGGAAGGGCGCAGGGCTGCAACTTCCCATACAGGCGCATTGGCGAGTTCAAATGAGGTATGGGAAGGGGTCATTAGACAGGCGGGGGCTGTGCCGGTGAGAGGGCTTGAGCAATGGGTGGATGCCCTCATGGGGTTTTCTCTTATTCCATCATCTTTGGGGGACCGAGTGGCAATAATATCGGGGCCGGGAGGACTGGCAGTATCAGCTGCAGAGGCCTGCGGCAGGGCGGGCCTGAGGCTGGCCGAGCTGTCAAAGGAAACACGGGCGGGTCTCAAGGAAGTCCTACCGCCCACGGGAACCAGTGTGAGTAACCCAGTGGATGTGGGGCTCACAGCTTCAATGGACATGAGGATATATATCCAGGCGGTCAGACTTGCCGCAGAAGACACCGGGGTGGATGTCGTGGTGGTTGTGGGCATTGGTCTGACCCCCGATGCCAATAAACTCTACACAGAATCAATGATCCAGCTCCATAGGGAGTGTGGAAAGCCGTTCCTTATGGTAAACATTCCAGGATTCGCCAGAGACCTTGCCCAGGAGTTTTGCAGGGCCGGGATTCCCTTTTTTGAGAGCGCGGAGCGCGCCATGTTTACCCTTGCGCTGATACGTGGATACCATTTGTGGCGAGGGGGAAGGGGCCGATTGCAGTAAGCCGAGTGGCATATGACGGGAAGCCCTGAAGGGAATGAGGAGGACTTCACTCACGTGGCAGTACGGAGTATCCTTTTCCTTAGGCGAACATATCTCACCAAAGCGCTCAGTGCACGGGCTGCTCGTTCGGGTCCCTGGAAGACCGGGATCCCCCGGTCCAGGAGGCCTCGTATACCGGGATCTTCAAGGGAAAGGAAGGTGTAACCCGTCACCGGCTTCCCGTAGGAACGTAGGAGGCCGGCTATGGATTCGCAGTTCATTTTAACCAGTTTTTGACCTTCCTTTCTGGCATCCTCTTGGGAAAGGCCCATCTGCATCAAAGATCTCTCGATTACCTGAGGGGCCATGAAAAAATAGATGAGCAGCATGTCTCCTTTTGGCTCTTCCAGTAGAGTTTTTGGGATCTCAGAATAGAAATGCCAGGGATTTTTTGCAAAAGTGAGATCCACCGGGTTCTGAATGCTGCCCGTGTGAGGCACAAAGGGGTCGAGCTTTTCCACTGTTTCCTCTGAAAGTCCCGGCAGTTCAAGCCCCATTCTCCCACAGGCATCTGCGGCTACGGCCCCTGGTCCGCCCGAATGGGTTTGGATAATCACCCGCGGACCGCTGGGAAGAGGGAGAGAGCCCAGCACCCAGCAGAAGTCGAACATCTCTGTCACGGAGCGCGCTCGAATGATGCCAGCTTGGCGAAAAATACCGTCATAGAGCATGTCTGGTCCAGCCAGCGCACCGGTATGGGAGAAACCGGCCCGTCTTCCCGCCTCCGATCCGCCCACATAAAGGGCCACAACCGGCTTGTGAGGCACGATCTCCCGTGCCGCTTTTATGAACCCTTCGCCGCGCCGGATCCCTTCAATGTAAAGGGCTACCACCTTGGTATGGGGGCATGCTCCCAGGTATTCAAGGCAGTCTACCAAGTCTGTGTTTGCTTCATTGCCGACACTGAAAGCGGTACTAAAACCGAGACCCAGCCTGGCAAGATACCCGAACATTTGGGTAATCAGACTTCCGCTTTGGGAGGCCAACCCGATGAAACCCGGCTTGCCCTCGTGAGGGACGAATGTGGTATTGAGTTTGCTATGTGGATTGGCCACGCCGAGCCCATTGGGGCCTAAGATACGGATCCCGTACCTCTGTGCAATTTTCACAAGCTTCTTTTCCAATAGGACGCCTTCGCCCCCTACCTCCTTGAAGCCACCGGAGACCACAACGGCCTGCTTTATCCCCTTTTCCCCGCATGCTACCAGTGTTTCGTTTACTATGCCGGTAGGAAGGACTATGACAGCGAGGTCTGGAACCTGCGGAATATCAAAGACGCTCCGGTAGGCCGGGAGATTTAGGACATGGGTTTCCTTAGGGTGAACGGGGTAAACGGGCCCTTCAAATCCCATGGCCAGTAAGGACATGAGAAGATGGGTCCCCATGGATGTGACATTGTTTGAAGCTCCGAAAAAGGCGATGCTCCTTGGGTTTGCTATACGGTAAAGCGGACTTTCTTCAATAGAGTTAAGCATTATCATCTGTTCCAGAAAAATGTGCCAGGAAATGGCATTGGTATATTGATGCCTGATAGATTGCCCCGCTAAGACGGCCCTCTTATACCCTCTGACGTTTCCATGGTCAACCTTCTCCGGGGCGAGGCAATATAGATTTTCCAGGCGAGATTGGAGCCGGAGCGGGGAGGGGGAAGTGCAGATCTATCCTACTGATGCGGCCAAGGCATCATCCGCATAGAAGCAAGAAGGGAGCATGCCTCAATGCTTTTGGTCTGTCAATGAGTGTCCTCCTCATGTAGCTCCGGGTACCACTTCTTGGAACACTCGGGGCAGATAGTGTGGCTGAATTTCGTTTCCGAATGCTTTGAGATATATTCCTCGATGGGGATCCATACATTGTCTTCTCTTATTTTCTTGCAGTAGGCGCAAATGGGCAAGAATGCTCCCAGGGTGTTTATCATGCAATTTTCGAGTACCCGGATGCGGCGGCTCAATAACTGGAGCAATTCCATGGCCAGTTGAGGAGACCTTTCGATCTCCTGATACAGGTTGAAGTGATCGAGCACGAGGAGTTTCACCTCGCTTCTTGCCACTACGCTGGCAGAGCGTATCAATTGATCGATCAGTGCCATTTCTCCAAAGTAACTCTTCGGCCCGAATATCCTGAGAGTTCGCTGGTGCTTTTTCCCTAAATTTTTTATGACCTCCACCTCACCGCTCACAACAACGAAGAGCTTACTGCCCGGCTCACCTTCCCTGATAATGATTTCTCCATTAGAATAAGTACATTCCCGCGCCCCCCGGGCAATCCGCTCTAAGTCTTCTCTTTTCATCCCTGAAAAGATGGGAATCCCGGCCATGAAATCTGCCATGCTGCTCATTCAATCTCCCCCTGTCGTTATCCTCTCCAAAATCCCGTGAGCAAATTAAAGTTTCCCCGTCTCCATGAGTCTGCGATCCTTATATCTGTTTCTTTCATAATTCAGCTTACAATTATTCCCATGACCGACCAGGCCTTACGTTTAGCGATTTTGCTTTGGATTGGATACTCCCTATTTAGGGCGGCCTTTTCTTTCCTTTACATTTTTGTGTGTCGGGCAGGGTAACTGATCTGGGAGCGTAGAGATCTTTCCGTCCCTGGACCTATAAGGCACAGGGGTCAAATACAGTCCTATGTCCCCTCTTTCTGCAATCCGCCACAGCCTTCCGGTGAGGGTGTCAAGCATGAAACGGTCCTTACTGGAATCCGAGATTTGGCCAAAGACATACCTGCCGTTTGGGGCGCACAGGACACCCTCTCTCCCTTGCCCCTTTTGTTGTGAGGTCATGATACCCAAGGGTTGTGAAAAGGCAATGGCTCCCCCCGAAAGCATGAGTAAGAACAGGGCCGAGGCAGCAATGCGTCTCCTACATGATGCTTCCATATTTCTCACCTCCACACATACTGATCCCGCCAAATGTTGTGGTGTGTCAATATTAATTTCTTCGGCAGGAACACCGGAAAGATTTAAAGGAATAGCGATCGCTTCGGCATTTCAAGACATGTTTGCTTCTTGCTTGATTGCCAGGGCGGGAACATGGTTGGTTGAATCCACTGCTGCACGGGGTGCCGGGCAACTACGACCACCACGAAAGGCCCCTTTGTTTCAAAAGGGCTTGTGACTTGTCGTGACCGAACCGGGCTGCCACCTTGAGATCGATCAACGCCCTGTCGCGGTCCCCCAGCTTGTTGAGCACCAGACTCCGGTTGAAATAGGCAGGCCCGTGGGCAGGGTCTATATCGATGGCGGAATTATAAGCGCTTAGGGCATCTTGGTATTTGCCTGCCTTGAACAGGCTGCCGCCTTTTTCCATCCAGCCGGACAATGTCTCCTCGCCAGCAGGCTGACTCTCATTGGGCTTCTTCTGTTCTTCAAGTAGGTGTTCTTTTTCCATATAGCTTTTCGCCAGGGCCTTGGATTTGGATTTATTATAGTGGAAGAGGGGCCTATGGGTCAATCTCGATTGGAATAACGCGCAGGGCAACACGAAAAACTGCCCGGTATGGAGAAGAATTGTTTCTGAATCTGAGTCTTCTGTGAGGAAGGTAAAAAGATATTGTTCCTCAGGGTCGTATAATGATAGTGTAAATTTTTAAGGGAATACACAGGGTCCAGCCAGATCCGAGTCTGGAGGAGCAGCTATGGGAAGGAATCTTGCCAAGAAGATACTCGGTGCCCACTTGGTGGATGGAAAACTGGTGACGGGCCAGGAGATTGGCATCAGGATCGATCATGCCCTGCTTCAAGACGCAACCGGCACCATGGCCATGCTGGAGTTTGAGGCCCTCGGGCTGGATTCGGTCCAGATTGAAATGGCAGCTCAGTATGTTGACCATAACATTATTCAATCGGATTACAAGAATGCAGACGATCATGCCTACCTCCAAAGCGCATGCGCACGTTATGGCATCCACTTCAGTCCACCGGGAAATGGTATTTCTCACCAGGTCCATATGGAGCGCTTCAGCGCTCCGGGCAAGACCATGCTTGGTTCCGACAGCCATACCCCCAGTGCTGCGGGAGTGTCCATGCTGGGTATCGGGGCAGGGGGGCTTGATGTAGCTCTGGCCATGGCCGGAAGGCCATATTATCTCCCTTGTCCAAAAGTGCTGGGTGTGAAGCTAACAGGTGAATTGCCCGATTGGGTCAGTGCAAAAGATGTGATCCTCGAAATGCTGAGACGCCATGATGTAAAAGGATGCATGGGGAAAATAATAGAATATTATGGCCCTGGAGTGAAAAGTCTCTCTGCCACGGATCGCGAGACTATCGGGAACATGGGTACGGAACTGGGAGCTACCAGTACGATCTTTCCTTCTGACGAAAATACCCGTGCCTACCTGGAGTCACAGGGCAGGGGATCGATCTGGGTGCCACTTACCGCTGATGAAGATGCTGAGTACGATGAGCATGACGAGATTGACCTCGGACAACTTGAGCCTCTTATTGCCTGTCCTTCTTCGCCGGGAAACGTGGTTCCGGTCAGGGAGGTAGCCGGCCGCAAGGTGCATCAGGTGATTGTAGGAAGCTGTGCCAACTCATCGTTCAGAGATCTCATGGTTACGGCAAAGATACTGGAGGGAAGACGGCCACATCCAAGGGTATCGTTTCACATGAATCCCGGCAGCCGTCAGGTCCTGGGGAATGTGGCCAGGCGAGGAGGTCTGGTTTCGCTTATCATGTCAGGGGTCAGGATCCATGAGTGCGGCTGTCTGGGCTGTATCGGCATGGGTCAAGCCCCCGGTACAGGGCAGGTCAGCCTCCGTACATTTCCACGCAATTTCCCCGGACGCTCAGGCACAAAAGATGACCATGTCTATCTCTGCTCCCCGGAAACAGCGGCCGCAACAGCCCTCAAGGGCGTGATCACCGACCCGAGGGATCTGGCAAAAGAGATGGATTATCCGAGCATCAATCACCCCGAGATATATCTGTTGATTAACAATTCTATTATCGGACCTTCGGAAGACCTCCGAGATACGGAGGTAATCCGTGGGCCCAACATTAAGCCGCTTCCCGAGATGACCTTTTTGCCTCAGACCCTCGAGGCGGAGGTAGCCATCAGGGTGGGAGACAATATAACGACTGATCATATTATGCCGGGGGGGAGCGAAGTCCTGCCGCTTCGCTCAAATATAGAAGCGCTCAGTAAGTTTGTGTTTTGTTCGATGGATCCGGAATTCTACAAAGTATGTAAAGAGAAAGGAGTCGTGGCGGTTGCCGGCGGGGAGAATTACGGCCAGGGCTCCAGTCGTGAGCACGCTGCACTTGTGCCACGCTACCTGGGGGTTCGAGCCAAGATCGTCAAGAGTTTCGCGCGCATTCACAAGGCAAACCTCTGCAATTTCGGGGTGATCCCTCTTGTCTTCAGGGACCCCGGGGACTATGATCTATTGAAAAAAGGCGCAAAGCTGGTATTTCCCCGTCTGAGAAGCCGCATAGAGCAAGGGGAGATGGAGATCCCGGTCGAGGTCAATGGACACCGCATCATAACGGTACTGGATATATCAGATCGACAGCGCGGATATATCCTGGCCGGTGGGGCCCTTAATTTTGTGAAAAATGAACTGAAGCCTTGATATTGACCGATTATTTTCAAACAAAGATGCCCAAAATCGGTGGGGCCCCGGGTCCTCTCTTTCGAGTTGAGGTTATCGGATGAGGCGATTTTAGAAATGACTGCGTGCAAGGAAATTTTTTCCAACAGAACCGAGACCTGAGTTTCCTCATACCATGATACCCTATCCAGAAATTGATCCGGTCTTAATTGAGATCGGACCGCTCAAACTCCGATGGTATGGATTGATGTATGTCATCGGCTTTGTGGCGGCCTATTTTCTTATATCCAGGGAGAAACGGGCCAAGGCCTTAGGTCTCCAGGGTACCCTGCTCCAGGATCTCTTCTTCTTCTTGGCGGTGGGACTGATAGCGGGCGCACGCCTTGGATATATTCTTTTCTACCAGTTCCCTAATATGGGTGAGTACCTTTCACGTCCTCTGGAAATCATTGCTGTGTGGCATGGGGGGATGTCTTTTCATGGAGGATTGATAGGGGCTATACTTGCAGGCGTTATATTCTGTCGAACACGGGGTATGCCCTTGTGGCAGGTGGCTGATTGCGTTATTTCTGCAGCACCGATCGGCCTCGGTCTTGGGAGAGTGGGGAATTTCATAAACGGCGAGCTTTTCGGGCGGCCGAGTACTCTGCCTTGGGCCATGGTCTTTCCGGGTGGCGGCCCAATACCCAGGCACCCGTCGCAGATCTATGAGGCTTTGCTTGAGGGAGTGGTGCTATTCGTGATCCTGTGGCGAGCCAAGGAGCGTCCGTGGCGGCCTGGGTATATGGTGTGCCTGTTTCTTGCCTGCTATGGAACGCTCCGGTTTGCGGCAGAATTCTTTCGAGAGCCAGATCCGCAGGTAGGCCTGCTGTGGTGGCGGCTCTCAATGGGCCAATGGCTTTGCGTGGCCATGGTGGCTGGAGCGGCATTATTGCTTGTCGCCCTGAGGCGTCAGAGCAGGGCCAAGTAGGGTCCAATGAAATGTGAAAACGGATGGATATGTATTGGTGGTGAGCCCCTTTAGCAAATGCACAATAGGACTTTAGGGAGGTCTGGGATGAAAGTAGTCTTGTTTATTGTAGCAGTGTTGTGGATAGCCTGTGGCTCTTTTTTGATCATCTATACCCAAAGGGCAAGGAGGGTTTTTGAGAAGCTTCTTTTCATAAAAAATTTGAAATGGACCGCGGTGATCCCTCTAATTTTCGGTGCTGCGCTTGTGGTGGGCGCATTTGTCCAGAGAGAGGTGTTCTGGATCGCCATTGCCTTGGGTGTTCTGGGCATATTGAAGGGGATTCTCATTATTCTCCTTCCTCAGGATCGTATCAGGAGGACCATGGAATGGTGGCTTCATCGTGCCGATGACGGTACACTGCGTCTATTGGGCCTAATCACTTTCACGCTGGGCTGTGCCATTTTTTTCTACCCGGCATGAGCTTCCTTTCTCGTCCTCTCATGAGAAAAATCCCTAACAAGCGGTTTTTTGAGTTGAAATATTCGTAGAATCATATAGTTTTACATCACCGGTTTCATCATATTATCATTTGGGAGAAAGGAGGAAAGAGCATGAACAAAGGGGATCTGATCAATGAAGTCGCAAAAGTTGTCAGTACCAAGAAGGAGGCACAGGCTGCTGTGGATTGCGTTTTTTCAACCATTACCAAGGCGCTGAAGAAGAAGGACACCGTGACGCTCGTAGGATTTGGTACCTTCAAAGTCGAGAAGCGAAAAGCGAGAAAAGGAAGAAATCCACGCACAGGAGAAGAAATCAAGATCAAGGCAAAGCGTGTGCCAAAGTTCGTACCGGGCAAGGCCCTGAAAGATGCTGTTTGACAGCGCGGAAACTGAGATGCCATGCAACAGAGGCCTCTATCGAGTTGCGAAGTCGCGGTAGAGGCTTTTTTCAGGACTATGAGCATCAATTGACTTGAAACCGTTTTAGGTTTATAATTTTGCAAGTAGAGTAATAGCTGTCATGGATGAAGAAGAATATAACCTGAAATACAGAAACCTCAGGGTACTTAAGAGCATCCAAGAGTACCTGAAGGCGGATGGAGAGCACCAGACCTCTCTTTACCCCATCAGGGTGCCGGACGATCTCCTTTATCAGGTGCTGAAGTTGAAGGGCGCTGAGAAAGCCGATGAGCTGATCCACCATATTTTCAAATTAGGGCTTACAGCTTGGAGCGAGAGACTGTACAGTGAAGTTTTCGGCTCCACCGAGAGCCTTGAGGAATTCATTGAGCTGGTCAAAGAGAGAAACAGGGAGTAAGGCATCATTCTATCAGGGCCTGCTTTTTCAAAACCCGTATCAACTGTTTGATTTCCCCCCGCCATTCCTCCATCTGCGACATCTTTGAGATAAGCTTTATGATCATCTTAACCGAATCGGATGGAGATGTCATGTAGGTTTGCCTTAATTTGATGGGAAACCCCCTTTTCACATATTCCTCCAAGGCGTCCATGACGACATCAAGCAGGTCCTCATCCATTACGGAAAAGCTCAGACCAAAGCTGTTTTCGGTCAGGGTGATTTCGATCTCGTCAAATTTTTTCATCTGTTTTCCCTCGAAGCGTTAATGATCCTTTGTGTGAGGAGGGCGCATTACCGGTGATTTCCTGATAGATTTTCCCCTTTTTGAACTCATAATCCAATACAGCATACATGATTACCCCCGAGAATGAAAGCCTTGAAATGCCTGCCCATGAACTGGCTGGATGAATTTCCTTTACGTGGACACCGGGCTCCTCCCTGTGTTAAAAAGAAAAATTACTCCTCTTCGGAGCTGTGTTACCACCCCTAACAAAATCGTCGATAGGAGACAACCCATACATGAGTCAGCATGAGTACCCGCGAGTAAGAAGGGACCTTCAGTTTTTTCCCATCCGACACGACAACGAGCAGGTAATCCTTGTTATGGATGATCTGGGCCTGGTAGAAGAGGGCAGGGCGATTCCCATGCCTCTTTATGAATTCATGGTTCACTTGGATGGAACCAAGAGCATCCGGGATCTGCAGATGCTGCTTATGAGGCAGAAGGGGGGGTTATTGGTTGGCGCCGATGAGGTTAACAGGATACTGGAGCACTTGGATCAATCTTTCATTCTCGATACCGAAAAGTATAAAGCAGCCAGGCAGAGGGTTGTGGAGCAATTCTCGAGCATCAAGATCAGACCGTGCAGTCACTGTGGTCGATCATATCCGAATCATCCTAAAGAGCTGGAAGCAATGCTGGAAGAGATACTGGGCAGGGCTGAAGGAGCTCGTCTTTGGCCCGATGGACGTGTAAAGGCCATTATCGCTCCCCATATCGACCTTTCTGCAGGCGCCGGTGCTTATGCTAAGGCCTACCAATGCCTGAAAGGTCAGTCCCCGGACCGAGTGATCGTAATCGGAGTAGGCCACCAGATGGCAGGCGATCTCTTTTGCCTGACCGAAAAGGATTTTCAGACCCCCCTTGGTATTGTGCGAAACGATCTGGGAGCCGTCCGCAGACTAAGAGAGGCGGGAGGTGCCGTCATTTCCGAGGACGATTTCTTTTTCAGGGCCGAGCACTCGGTGGAGTTTCAGATGATCTTCCTGCAGCACTTGCTTGAAAAGGATACTTTCACCATCGTGCCAGTTCTTTGCGGTCCGCTATATGGGGTTCTGCCCTCATATACCAGGCAGGCCTACCTGGAAACAGCCTCACCCTTTCTTGGAGCCCTTTCCAAGCTGGTGGGTGACCAGGAGAAGGAGACCCTGGTAGTAGTGGGAGTGGATTTTTCCCATATCGGGCCGAAATTTGGTCATGATATGCCCGCTGAATATCTGCAAAGGCAATCCGAGGCACATGACAGGAAACTTCTGGATGCCCTTTCAGCCTGGGATGCGGATGCATATTGGGCGGAGTCCATCAGGGTGGAGGACCAGTACAACGTTTGCGGCTTCTCCGCTATGGCGTGTCTGCTGGAGATCCTTTCCCCGTCTAAGGCACTGGTTCTGGAACACGGCTACTGGCACGAGCCCCCAACACGATCTGCAGTGAGCTTTGCAGCAGCGGTATTTAAAGCCCCCTGAGCTTCTCTTCGATCTCCTGTTTTCTCTTACATTGAATGCAGAGGGTGGTGACAGGACGAGCCTCAAGCCTTTTCATGGATATCTCCTCACCGCATTCCTCGCAGATCCCGAACGTACCGTTTTCCAGTCTCTCAAGCGCGTCTGTCACTTTCAAAACCAGCCTGGCTTCCCTCTCTTTGATATGGAGGGCCATGTCGGTGCCCGATTCCATGGATGCCTGGTCTGCAAAATCCAAGGACTCGTCCCTTAAAAGGGGAGCAAGGCTGGTTGCGGGGACATCAGCCTTGGCCTTTAAGTCATCAAGCATCCGGCTGAGAATCTTTCTGAAATATGCCTTTTTTCTTTCGCTGAGCATTGATGTGCTTGTTGGGAGAAAACTCACGCGGTCCAAAGTTCTCTTGCGGGTGATTCCATGGAACTGCCACCGTTCAGGTCAGTCACTGATGGTCTTTCTTAGATCAGGAAATGTTTCGGGCCTGTCCCGGTATACCACCTTGCTTTCCCCTTCTCTGGCCGTCACGTTTTCATAGACACCGTCATCTCTTCTTACAAGCTTGGTGAAACCGAGGTCACGAAGTTCACTGTTAGTCTTGGGAGTGCTGATATTAACAGGGGAGATCAGCCTCCTTACAGGCCTTCCGCAGATGGGACAGCGGGTTAACGGCCTATCATTAACCGACTGCTTCCACTCAAAGACATTCCCGGACGAACAGGAGGTTTTTTCAAGATGTTCATATTCGTAGATGGGCATGGCAGAAAACCTTCATGGGAAAATGAGGCCCGCAATAACTTACTCACAAACCCCTTCGGAATATTTGTTGGGAGCCTTTCTGAAAACAGTTGTTACTATCAGGGACAACTCTTCATTGTTGTAAGAGAAACCTTTGACCCTGTCTCTGGCCTCTGGAGACAGCCTCTCATACCCCCATATACAGCGTTCAAAAGCCCTTTCGGGGCCTTCCCGGTCAAAAAACATCGGTAGGTTCTTGTGGAAAAAAGAGAGGCTGTCAGCATCCCGCAAAAGGTCTGAGCGGGGGTCACCCCCTGTCTCATGACAGCATACGAGGCCATACACATCATCCATTAGGCCCTTGTCAATGCCGTACCGTGTCATGAGTTCTTTCAGCACATTGGCGCTGTTTATTGCGTGGGCCTTTTTGAAAGCAATGAAATCCGCGAATTCCTCACGCCTGACCTTCCGGTTTTCCATCGCCCGCTCAATATCATGGCCCAGAGCCGCGATTCTAAGGGCTTCATCGGCGTCGGGGTCCATCTTTAAAAGCCATTCCAGAGTGTTTATGGCATGGATGGGATCCTCTGGTACGCTGGACTTAGAAATAATCCCCATTATTTTTTTCTTGAGGTTGTCGATATTGTTCATACGCTCCTGCAAACAAACAACCTACGAATGGTTTCAGCATTCATGAGGACCGCAATAATGGCCAAAGCAGCAAAGGGCTGATTGAGCAAAGCACCAAGAAAAACCAGAAAGACCCTCATATCCCTCCCGATTCGGATGCCCCGGGAAAGGCGATGGCGCATGAGGGCGTCATATTTGTCCGCCGTATAACTGACCATGTAAGAACCGATGATAGCCATAAATCCTGCAAAGATGGCTTTTAATTGAAGCAGGGTCCCGTAGGCGTGCCAGGTAAGGCCGAATAGAAGAAAAGCGTCTGCGTAACGGTCCAGGACCGCATCGAGCCAACCGCCGTAGTCGCTTTCCTGAAACTTTAGCCTTGCAATCTCCCCATCGCAACCATCAATGACGGATGCCGCCTGAGCAAGCACGCCTCCTGCAAGTAGCGCCCCATACCCGCTGAGCATAAATAGCCCGGCCGCGCATACAGACAGGGCAAAAGATATCAGGGATACCTGGTTGGGTGTAATGGGCAGCCCTACCAGATACCTGGATATCCTGATGGAAAGAGGGCGATTGAGGTATGTGGACACCGGACCGTCGCTTTTCTTGCTTTTGAGATCTGCCAATAGTGAATTTTCAGCCTTTTCCAATGCCACAGGGTCATCCACATCTATCCAGAAATTTTTTCCCATCTCAAAGGCATTGACTTTCCCCATTTCGGCCAGACAGCGCACGCCTCCTGTCAGTGTTGTATCACCCTGTTCAGATATGCTCTTTGCGATGCCCTCGAATATTGCCGGAGTGCAGAGAAAGATCCCCGCGTCAAAGCCATTGAATGACTCCAGATCTTTTCCGATGCGAACCACCTTGCCGTTGCTGATTTGGACTTTGGTGGCGTCGTTGATATCGATAAGGGGGTTCCCGATGTCGCGATCGATCACAAGGGCGATTTCCCCTTCCGAAACCCCTCTGTTGATCAAGCTTCTTATAACTTCCGGGTCGACCAAATGGTCTCCCATCATCAGGATGAAAGTCCCTTCAATATATCCCCTGGCCTTTAAGACTGAAAGGCCGTTCCCCTTATCCCATTCATCATTGGTTATATGGGTGATTCTTATTGGGCAATCCTTGGCGAGAGAGTCGAGGAATTTCCTTACCCTCTCGCCATTAAAGCCGGTTACCACATAAAAATCCTTTATCCCTGCATTAGCGGCATTCCTTATGACACGTTCGATAATCGGTTTTCCAAGGAGGGGGACAAGAGGCTTACTTAAGCCCTTTCGCTCCAACCTGCTGCCCCTCCCAGCGGCGATAATCAGGCATTTCATGGGTTACACCACTGTCCTCTGAAATGAAGCGTTCGATCCGACGGTAGGCTTCATCATCTGTAAACTGACGGGGTGGATGTTTGCAGAAGTAGGCCGAAGGCGCCTCTAATACTCCACCCACACCTCGTTTGAGGGCCAATTTGGCGCATCGAATGGCATCAATGGCCACGCCGGCCGAATTGGGAGAGTCTTCTACAGAGAGCCTTAGCTCGAGATTCATAGGCACATCGCCGAACAGTTTTCCCTCCATGCGGATGAAGCAAACTTTGTTGTCCTTTTGCCATGGCACATAATCGCTGGGACCGATGTGGATGTTCTCACTGGCGAGCCGACAAGCCGCCACGGACTGTACCGCTTCTGTCTTTGATCTTTTCTTTGAAGCGAGCCGGTGGCGGTTTAGCATGTTCAGGAAATCGGTGTTTCCACCCGTGTTCAATTGGTATGTGCGCTCGAGCTTGACCCCGCGTTTCTTGAAAAGGTCGGTCAGGATACGATGGGTGATGGTGGCCCCCAGCTGGGACTTTATATCGTCTCCTATGAGCGGGATATTCTTTTCCTTGAACCGCCTTGCCCAAAACGGACTGCTTGCTATAAAGACCGGGATATTGTTGATAAAGGCCACCCCCGCTGAAAGGGCGCAATCCGCGTAGAACTGAGCTGCTTCTTCCGAGCCTACCGGCATATAGTTTAACAGGATTTCAGCCCCTGACTCCTTGAGAATTGCCACGATATCCTCTTTGGCAGGTTGAGGTTCATCAGCAGGGACGAAGGTATATTTGTCGTCATAGTCCTTCATGTGCTCGGATATTCCATCCAGGATCCGACCCATATGGACTCTCACACCGGACTGGGGTAAATCGGAGCAGAAAACCGTGGTACAGTTAGGTGGGGAAAAAATGGCCTCGGCAACATCTTTCCCCACCTTTCGTTGATCAATGTCGAATGCGGCCACAACTTCGATGTCCGCAGGACTGTATCCTCCGATTTCCCAGTGCATGAGACCTATGGCTTCATCAGGATTCTTATCCCTATAATAATGAATTCCTTGAACCAGGGAACTGGCGCAGTTCCCTAATCCCGCAATTGCAATCCTTATTTTTTCCATATTCCTATCATCTCCTTTCAAATTTCCCCTGCCCTGTTCAGGAGAAAGTGCCTCATTGAAGAGAAAACACTGATCGGATGGGAGGGCATTGGTTCAGTTGACTGATCGAGAGTTTATTTTGCCTCGGAGGAAAGAGGAGAAATTTAAGGTGGAGGGGGTGGAACAGCAAACCCTCCCCTAGAATATATTGTTTTTCTCCTGCAGAATGTGGGGATACCGGCATTTTTCCTCGAATTATTTTTCATAGCGAACCTCCTTTACAAAAAACAATTAAAGGATAAAATGCGCAGCAAAAATTTGTGGAAGATCAAATAGATAGGCCTAAAACTACGAATGATATACGTGCAGTATCAAAATAATCACGACTCAGTGATTGTCAATATTCAAACGGTTTTTCCCCTCTCCACGGAGGACCTTCCTTTAATCGTTTTACTATTGTCTGAGCGG